>JAIMAN010000029.1 GCA_023511915.1 Armatimonadota bacterium | reverse complement strand
GCGCTATCGGTACGGAACCCCGCGCGACCGCCTGCTGGCTATCCGCGCCGTGACGCCCGACGGCGTCGCCTTCAAAAGCGGCGCGAAGGTGGTCAAAAGCGTCGCGGGCTACGACATCCACCGTCTGCTGTGCGGCGCATGGGGCACGCTGGCGGTCATCACCGAACTCACGCTCAAGGTGCAGCCGCTCCCTCAGCACTTCGAAGCGGTCGGCTGGCAGACCACTTGGGACGCGCTGGAGCCGACCCTCGCCGAGCTGATGCGGATGCCCCTCCAGCCCGATGGGATGAGCGTGCTGGCGATGAGAAACCATGATGCAGGGGTGTGGCAAGTTCATAAAGTGGCGCAGGTGGGAGATCTCATACCAACAACGCGGTCAGAGTTTGTCGCCCCCCTCCTACAGGTTCCCCCCGCTTCGCGAGGGGAACCACGCGGGGGTTCGGTTCCCCCTGCGTGCAGGGGGAACCTTAAGGAGGGGGTGCTTATAAAGGATTGCTACGCCCGCTCGACGCTCCTCGAGCCACCCCCCGCCGTCGCGCCCCTGACGCAGCCCGAACTGCAGACCGCGTCGCGCCTGCAGACCGAGCCGGACGCGCCAGTACCGTACCTGCTGCTGGAGTTTTCAGGGTCGCCTGAAGGCGTCGCGTGGCAGATTGCGCAACTGCGCGAACGCGGCTACCCTGCCGAGCCTGTGCCAGAGGCGATGCTGCGCCAAGTGCGCGACTGGCTCGCCCCGCGCCGACACGCCCTGCTGCTGCAAATCCTACTGCGCCCCAGCGAGGTTGCCGACGCGATGGCGCGCTGGAGCGAGCTGCGCGGCGTCTCCGTACTGGCGCACGCGGGCAACGGGGTGCTGTATGTCGCCGCCGACGAGAGCGGGTTGACCGACGCCCTGCTGCAGCGGGTGCGCGCCCTGAACGCCAAGTACCGTGTGCTAAGCGGCGCGGGGTGGCTGCGCGAACAGTCAGGCGGCGAGCTGCCCAAGCTCGCCCTCTCCGACGGCGAGCGCCGCCTGATGCAACGCCTCAAAGCCGCGCTGGACGAGCGGGGGATTCTGCCCACCCTATTCTGAGCCGACCCCTTTCGGTGTACGACGGGGTACAATCCCTCGCAGCGGGGAGGTCTGTATGAACGCACACGACCTGGCAGAGATACAAACGCTCATAGAATCTGGCGAGTACCCGCAAGCCGTGGCGAGTTATATTTTTGCTGAACACAGAGCATATGACTCTTGAAGCACTTTCCCAAGACTCGGAGTCGCCGCCCAAAGGCAGTAAGCTAACCCGATTCATAGTGTCTCTGCTCATAAAGGCAAAGCGATGGAAATTCTTTGTCGGCGGGTGGGACATTGCAGATGAGGAATTCGCACACTCAATAGAGCGGTACTATCGTTCTGTCTACGCGGTTCTGATTGTGCTGATGATTGCGCTCGAGTTTGCTGTTTCCTTCGTTGCGTGGGGTATCTTCATCCAGTGGGTGAGTAAGCGGGCTGCGCTGCCCTTATTCGCATAGGAGGCACGCGATGTCTAAACGGGTGATTGCTCTCGTTGTTGCAGGATTGGCACTGATGTGTGTTTTGTGTGGAGTCGGCGCGTACCTGCTGGGTGTCAACACGCTGAGGGGCTATCGGGAAGTCACTCAGACAGGCTCGCGTTTCCTCACGCTGCTCCAGCAAGCCGACTTTCGTAGCGCCGTCCAGATGATTGAGCCGAGTGTCCGAGCAAAGCTTACGGAGGTGGAACTGCGTCGCCGTTGGCAGACCCTTGTCGTAGCGATAGGGGAACCTCAGAGTTGGACGCGGGGGAGTTCAACATACATACAACGACTGGCGGGCAGACGGCGACCTTGCAGATGTCGGTTCGGGGAAGCAAGGGGGAAGGTAGGGTGGAGTTCAAATTTCTCTACGATGGTACGAAATGGCAGATTACCGAGCTTCGCTTCGTGTGGTAATGAATATCAGAGTGTTAGCAAGCACTTGTTGCTCAGCGGCTGCAGGTGTGGAGCCGTGTCTGGGGGCGTTCGGGCGTGTTTGGAGGAAGCGTAGGCGTGGTTGGGTGTGCCTACACCCCCTCCACCTCCACGGTTGCGGCGGGCGCGCCCACCAAGCGGATGATAAGGTAGCCCTCGTGAACTGTCCAGCCTGAGCGGGGCGACTCCAGTTGCCACAGGAGCGCGTCCATATCGTCCACACGGGGCAGGTCTACGCCGCCCACGCGCACGGCGGTCGGCGTCCGCACGCCCGCAATCAGCAGGTAGAGCGCGGGCAGGTCGCTGGCAGGCGCGGCAATCTGCACGCGCAACACGCCGTTCTCCAGCGACGCGGCTTGCCCCCCCGGCGCGGTGCAGGCAATCGTGCGCCCCTCCGCCCGCACGATGTGCGTCAGCGGCTCAATCGCGAAACCCAGCCGCTGCGCGATGCACGGCGCAATCAGGCGCGGGTTCAAGTCCCAAGTGTACTCCTCCGTGTTTTTGGGGATGTTGAAGGCGTCGGGGTAGTAGCCCTCGCGGTTTGCGCGGCGATCGGAGACCCACTCCTGCTGCTGCACGGCGCAGAGCGTAATCGTGTCCGCCAGCCGTTTCCAGTCGTATTCGCTGTCCAGCGGCGCGAGGCGGTAGAGCGCGCGGGCGTACACCAGCCCGTTCCACTGCACCGCCACGCCGAACCACGGCTGCTGGTTGAGCCAAGTTGCGCCGAACACGGGGATACTCGCGCCGCGCATAATCGGCTTGTCGGGCGTATGCCACAGGTAGATGAAGGGCGTCCCGCGCAGCGCCCACAGGCGCGCCTGCGTAAGCATCGCAAGGTCGCCTGTCAGCGCGTGCGCGTGCAGGTAGGCGTCAACGGCGTAGGGCGCGGCGAGCAGGTCGGGCACATGCAGGGGCAGCTCCCAAGTCTGTGCGCCTTCGGGTCGCCGCTGCGTGGCGAGGTAGCGCAGGCTGCGTTGCAGGCTCTCGCGGGCGTTGGGCTGCAGCGTCATCGTCGCCCAGCGTCCGAGTTGCACGGCGCGTTGCCCTGTCCAGCCGCTGGCGCTGTCGCCCGCCTTGCCGAAAATCGCGTGGCGCGGCGACTCGGGCTGCCACGCCCAGCTGCCGTCCTCACGTTGCGCTTTGATGAGCGCGTCCATCTCGCGCTCCGCCTGCTCCAGCGCGCTGACCAGCCCGCCCACATAGAACGCCAAGTCCAGCCCGTGCGCACCTTTCGGGCGAGCGTCCACCGCAGCGCGTACCTGCTCGATTGCCTGACGCCGCCTGGGGTCTTCGGGGAACATCCGATGCCCCAGCACCCACAGCCCAATCGCTGCCTGTGGGTCGTAGAACACAGGTCCCGTGTTCGTGTGCTGCCACTCGCGCTTGGTGGGGTCGTAGCTGTTGAGCAGTCCCTGCACGGTCAGTTGCATCGCGGCGAAGTCGTTGCGTTGTGGGGCAGGCGGATAGGGCATCCCGACGCGCTGCAGGTACTGCGCCATCGCCTCAATCACATCAGTGGCGTCCGTGCGCACAATCAGCGTCGCCTGCAGCAGCGCGGAGTCGCCCTTGAGCAGGCGGAACGGCTCGCGCGCCTGCTGCGTGTTCTCGTCTGCCCAGCGGGGGATGCTGGGAACCCACAGCGCAAAGCGGTGGTTCGCCCCGCCCTTCAGAAAGTTCGGCGACGCAAACAGCGCGTTCGGCGCACGCAGCACGCCTGACCAGCCCTGCGTCGGATCCCACTCCATGCTGACGAGGTAGCTCCGCCAGCGCACTGCCATCACGGGCGCGGTGATTTTGTACGGGTCGGGCGAGAAGCGCACATCGTAGGGCGGGGCAGCGTTCTCTGACCCTGACGAACGCTCCTCGCCCAGCAGGTACTCCAGTCCAGGGAACAGCGCCTCGTCTTTCGCGTCGCCGAACGCGCCGTCGCCGACGCGCCAATCGGGGAAGCGGAATCGATACAGGTGCGCGTTCACCTCGGCGACGATTCTGCCCGTGCAGCGCAGGCGGTTGCCCTGCAGTTGGTACTCCAGCGTAGCGCGCGTGGTCAGCCCCAGCCTGCCCTGCAGAATCAGGCGCATTCCCGTCGGGTCGGCGGTGATGCTCTCCAGCGCGAAGGCGTTCAGTTTGGGCGGCGCGCCTTCGGCGTTCACGACGGCGTCTGCCAGCGGCGCGCTGCTGGCGACGGGAACCCACTCGTCGCCCTCTCGCGCGAACAGGCGCGCCGCGTGCCCGCCCGCCGACGCAGGCGTAATCAGCAGGCGCAGCAAGTCGTTTTGCAGCGCGCCCGACCCGTTTTCGGCGCGTGCGACCGTGCCCGTCGCGGGCAGGCTTATGGCGTTCATCGCAACTACAGGCGCGAGGATGGCGGCGTCGTTGCCCGCGCCACTGCGCAGCATGATACTCAAGCGCGGGCGTGCGCCCACACGGATGCGGAAGCGCGTCTCGGCAGTGGCGTTCGGCGGCAGCAGGTCGGTCGCCAGTTCAGGTCGGGTGAGGATGTCGGCGTCGCCCAGCGATTGCACGCTGAGTTGCGCGCGGTCATCCCGCCAAGTGCCCGCGCCGATGTTGCGGATGCGCACCACGACCTCTGTCGTCTCGCCTTGGGTCAGCACGGCGCGGCGCGTCGCCACCGTCTCGAAGCGCAGGCGCGGCAGAAACGGGTATACCCGCGCCGACGAGTTGGGGGGAAGGTCGCTCAGCGTTGCGCCCCGCGCGCCCGCAAAAGCATAGCGCAGCCACAGCACACCGTTTCGGGGAACCTCGGCGTTCACAGGCAGGTGGTTCGGCGCACGCAAGGTGAACGAGCCGCCCGCAGTGCCGCGTACTTCCAGCACGCCTTCGGGCGGCACCTCGCGCGCGACCTTGAGGGCGAACCGCTCGCGCAGGCGCAGCACCTGTACCTCGGCAAAATATGCCCAGTCGTAGTTCGCGTTGCCCTTCGCGTCGGTCTCGAAGGCAACCGTGACGGTCTTGCCTGCGTGAGGCGTCAGGTCTGCCGACAGTGCGCGCCAGCCTGCGGTGTCGCAGTCGGCTTCGGCGACAACTGCACCCTCTACAAGCAGCCGCGCACGGACGCCGTCGTGGGGGTTCTGCGGGTCGTCGCGGCGGGCAAGGTCGTCTACGCCCGCCCACGCGGTCAACACGAGCAGGTCGCCTGGGTTCACCGCGGGCAGGCGCAGCGAGAACTGACTGCGTGCAGGGCGCGCCGTCGGATGCAGCAGCCCACCGCGCTTCTCCACACCGCCTGACGCGACCGTGCGCATCGTCGGCGCGTTCAGCGCGTTCGAGACCTGCCCCTGCCCCCACCGCGCCACAAGGTCGTCCAGCACGAACACCCCATCCGACGCGGGTTGGGTAAAGGCAACGCATGGACTGAGGGAAACAGCGAGGCACAACGCGAACCACAGCGATCTAATACCAAGGGCGTTCATCACCCTGCGGGATTCGGCGCAAGATACGAGATTCCTTGCACCAAGAACCAACTCACAGTGGCTCTATTTGCAGTGCAGCGATGGTCGAAGCGGCTTTTCGCAGTTGCTCGTCCGCGCACATAAAGGAGATTGACCTGCCGATTACCGTTGAGCTGCTCACAAGTTCCGAGAGGCTAACGAGAATTAGTGCGTCGTTCACGCCGATGGAGTGCTTGTGGATCGCTTCGACGACTCGATTGTCGTGCTTAAGAAGATGTGGCTGCAGAGGCAACCCTTGAAAATAACTCTCCAACGGTTTGCACGCCTGCATATCTCTTTCAAACGAGAGCATGAGCAGATTGTAAGCCCTTCGTAGCTGCGCAATGCTCTGAGCGTGTCCAGAGGTAGCGGTTCGCAGCGCGGGCAGTCTTCCAGCGGAGCGATTGCGTATGGCGTTCTCGACCCGCTTCAGGCGCGCGGTTATTTCGTATCGCACGATAGGGATCAGGCAAATCTCAAGTGCGCCTTGAGACGCCTTCCTCGAGAAGCTCGTCCATCCGCTCGCTTCCTGCCTCGTCAAAGTATCGCTTCAGGAAAGCGCTTGTGTCGGGCGCATAAATCGGGATCACCCTTTCGTGATGTCCTCCACAGCAGGTTCAGGTCTCTCCTGACTACGCTCGCGGATGAGCGACTCGCTGGAAAGCGGCTCGAGCAGTTCCCCAAGCACCGTCTGCAGATACAATCGCATCGCTTTGGGGTCATCTTCAAGACGCCTTCGCCAGCCCAAGTTCGCCAGAGTATCCTCTACTTTCGATTGCGTATCGCGTAGGGAAATATCCCCCGACTCGTCCAGAGTCGCGCCGTCTGCCATAGGCTCTAAATTGCCCGAATCTGAGTGGGGACTCAGATAGTCAATCAGTAGTATGCCGTAAATAATAGACGCTATGTCGGTTTTGGAAACAGAAACAGAATCGACTTCGTGCCCACGCTTGATGGGCACTGACACAAACATCTCATCGGACGCGACAGGCTCTCCATGCACAATCCGATTGCGCAGATCATAGAAGTCCCACATCCAAAATCCTGCGGCGGTCCGCGAATAGCCATCGCGCTGCGCCTCAATCGCCCATTCACCCCACTGCTTTCGAAGCCAATCGTCCACAGCGTCTGCTAAAGTCCGTTTGATTCGGTTCTCGTCGGGGGCAAGAAGCGTCTCCAGCGCAGTGGCGATACTCACAACCCCTGTCTGAACAGGGTAATCTTTTTGGTTGGCAATCCGAAACCACTCCAGACTGCGTAGGATGCGCCTCCGAAGTTGCTCAGGAAATTCCACATCGAAAACGCGCTGCAGTAAGTGTAGCAGGTATGGTTCAGGCAGAACCTGCCCGCGCAGGTATGCGTTCAGCGGGATGGAGAAGCGAAACTTCTCCAGCTTGTCGGTATAGCGCATCCCGTGAGTGGGGAGCGTAATGTAAGGCAACTCCATTTGGAGCATTTCGTCTGTGAATGCTTGCGCGACTATTTCGAAGGTCTCCGTATTCGGTGGGGCAGCTACCCTGTACCCTTTAGCTAAGAATTCGCACAGCTCATTCCAGAGGACGCAAAACAAAACCAGATTAACGGCGTCCCGAATCTCTTGGAATTGCTGTTCGCTCAGCGAGATTAGGTAGCCGCTCTCTTCAGGGGCGTAGTGGCAAAGGGTGATTGTCTGCACAGGTCGATCTTGTAGGTCGCGAAACCGCTCGAAGTAGCGCGCCAGAAACTGCGCTATTGTTGGCTCTGGGGTGAACGCTCGAAGCGGCTGAAAGACCACCCGCCCTACTCGCAGGGAAGAGCCTATCGCCCCCCAGTTAAAGGGTACCCAATAGCGTCTGGGATTTGCATAGCGTATCCCCCGACGGGGCGTCAAACCACCGTCCCATAGAAGCCCCACAGGTGCGCTTCATCGGCGCGCACGCGCACGATTTGACCTGCCAGCTCGCGCCCCCCAACGAAGTGCATCATCTTGTTCTCGCGTGTGAAGCCTGCCAGTTTCGTCGGGTCTTTCTGGCTGGGACCCTCCACCAGCACCTCGAACACCCGCCCGACCTGCGCGCTATTAATCTCGCAGGTAATCCGATTCTGTAGCTCGATAAGCCGCTGCAGACGCTCTTGCTTGACGGCACGGGGCACTTGGTTCTCCATCTGCGCAGCGGGCGTACCTGGACGCGGGCTGTAGGCGAACATGAATGCCCCGTCGAAGCGGATGCGCTCCACCACGCGCAGCGTGTTCTCGAACTGCTCGTCGGTTTCGCCAGGGAAGCCGACGATGATGTCGGTCGTAATCGCAATGTTCGGCACGCGCTCGCGCAGCTTGCCCACAATCTCCTCGAACTGCTCGACGGTGTAGAGACGGCGCATCGCCTTGAGGATGTCGTTGTCGCCCGACTGCAGCGGCAGATGCACATGCTCCATCACTTTGGGCAGTTCGGCGATTGCGCTAATCAGGTCGTCGCGGAAGTCGCGCGGGTAGGGTGAGGTGAAGCGGATGCGCTCGATGCCGTCGATGTCGCTCAGGAGTTTGAGCAGCCGTGCGAAGGGCACGCGCCCCTCCAGCAGGTTCTTGCCGTAGGAGTTGACGGTCTGCCCCAGCAGGGTGATTTCTTTGGTGCCGCGCTCGGCGAGTCGGCGCGCTTCCTCGACGATGTCGGCGGTCGGTCGGCTGCGCTCGCGCCCGCGCGTGGTCGGCACGATGCAGAAGGTGCAGAACTTGTCGCAGCCGTACTGGATGGGCACGAACGCCTTGAGTTTCGGCACGCGGTCAACCTTGCGTTCGGGGATGTCGGTGACGATGGCGCCTTTGCGTTCGGGCAGGTCGAGGCGCATCGCCAGCCGCCGTTTCTGAATCGCCTCTTCCAGCAACGCGCCCACTTGCGCCACATGCGCCGTGCCGACGATCATATCCACGAACGGGGCTTTCTGACGGATTTCGTCCGCGCGGAGTTGCGCCATGCACCCGCACACGCCGATGACCATCTGCGGCTTGCGCTGCTTGAGCTGGCGCAGGTGTCCCAGCGTGCTGAACACCTTGTCTTCGGGCTTGCGCCGCACCGAGCAGGTATTGAGCAGCACGACATCGGCGTCCTCCACCTGTTCGGCAGGCTCGTAGCCCCGCTCCTGCAGGTAGAGGCTCATCTGCTCGGAGTCTTCCTCGTTCATCTGGCAGCCCCAGGTGAGAATCTTGTAGCGCGGCATGCTCGGTTCACCCGTCGGGATTATACCTCACGGTGGGGGTGTGGCTGATAAGGGTACATCGCTTGGGTTCACTGTGTGCAGGGCGCGCACGCTTTTTCGCCCTCACCCCCAGCCCCGCGCTGACCTGTTTGGAGTGCTGAAGCGAAGCTTCAGCATAGGCGGAAGCTCCGCTTCCGCACTCCATAATCCCCCTCTCCCGCAGGCGGGAGAGGGGGACAAATGGGGTGAGGGCAATACAGCGCGCCTGCCCGTTCACAGTTGGCTGGAAATAAACAGCCCTTGCTTCAAAGACTTCGTGCCGAACCGTTGTACCCTTATCAGGGAACCTGCAGGAGGAGGGAAATTATGAACTCTGGCTCGGCGATTGGTAAGTGCCTATGCGTTAGATTTTCGACCTGCGCAACCCTGCGCGCAGGGGGCAACCACAGAGGGTTGCTCCTACAAGACGATGTGTGTAGGGGGCAGACCCCTGTGTCTGCCCCCACTGGAATGCCTGTGCGGCGAAGCGTTAGTAGGTATGGTCGCCCCCGATGCTGCAAGTGGGGCGCGTGCGAATGTTGCGAATGGTGTAAGTTCCGCCCGAAGGGCATTCGGGTTGTCGCTGCAGGAACTGGGGCACAAGGTTCGCCCATGTGGGGATTGCCGTGCCCGGACGACGGTTGACCAGCGCCCACTGCTCTTTGGCGGCTTGGATTTGGCGCAGGTTCGCGCGGCAGGCGTTTGCCCGCGCACGCTCGCTCGCGTTGAACATGCTCGGCACCGCAATCGCCAGCAGGATGCCGATAATCATCACGACAATCAGAATCTCGATCAGCGTATAGCCGTCCGTGCGCTTGTGTCGTCGCATGGTTCACCTCCGAGTAGTGCGCGTCGTCGCTGAGAAGGTCTCCCAGCGACGACGAAGAGCGGACATGAATTTAGAGGCTGTGGTTGCCGCCGATGCTGCAAGTGGGATTGGTACTCATGTTGCCAATCGTGTAGGCGCCGCCCGACGGACAGCTGGGCTGCTGCTGAATGAAAGTCGGCACAAGGTCAGCCCACGCGGGCGTCGCGGTCGGTCCTTGATTGTTCGCCATCGCCCACTGCTCTTTCGCGGCTTGCACCTGACGCAGGTTCGAGCGGCAGGCGTTTGCACGGGAACGCTCGCGCGCGTTCATAAAGCTCGGCACAGCAATCGCCAGCAGGATGCCGATAATCAGCACCACGATCATAATCTCCACGAGCGTGAAGCCCCGCTCGCGGCGTCGGTTCAGCAAAGTGCGCATAGTCATCTGTCCCTCCATGTCCAAGATTCGGGGAATGCTACGGTAGTATCCTCCCCACTGAGGGTTGTTCCACTGGGGTGTGAGAAAGGTCGCTCAGGGAAATACGAGTTTTTGCAGTTTACGCGCCGCGCGTGAACACCCACGCGATCAACCCCAACGCGAGCGCAATCACCACGACGCTGGCAATCGCCTCTTGACGGCTGAGTTGGAACGCGCGCCAGTTGAGCGCGAGCGTGACGACCGCCATCGGCACAAGCGCAGGCAGGCGCGGGGCAATCCCCAGCGCGGGCAGTACCCACAGCACCAGCGCCAAGTAAACCCACAGCGCGACAAACAGCCCGATCAGCGTCGCGCGCACGCGCAGCCCGAACCGTATCAGGCACGCGGCGTACAGCGCAAGGAAGATGAAGTCGCCCACGCCGATGATCGCAATCGGCGTCAGGCGCGCGGTCGCTTCGGGGGCGTTGGGGGCTGCCATCACCGCCACTGACGCCCGCTCCGCAACTTCGGGCGCCTTCTCCATCACCTGCTTCACGAACCCGCCGGGCGTCAGCACGGTGAGCATGTCCACCATCGCCGCGAACGGAATCACGGGCGCGAGCAGGTTCTTCTCGCGGATGAGCTTAGCGAGCGTCGCGCCCAGCCCGACCGCCGCCGCCATCAGCAGGTAGCCGTGCACAGCGCGGTAGACGCCCAGCGCCAGCTCCGACGGCGGGTTCGCGCGGCTCCAAACCAGCAGTGCTGGCAGCGCGTTCCAGCCCAGCCACGCCACAAGCCCGCCCACCAGCATCGCGGGCGCGAGCCAGCGCACCCGTTCCGCCTCGTGCGCCCACGCGAACACCAGATGCAGCAGGCTCGCCATCAGCAGCAGGGTGGTCAGCAGCACGCCGCCCAGCAGCAGCCAGCCGCTCGGCAGGGTCAGCATTGGCGCGCCCAGCTGCAGCGCGAAGTACGCCGCGCTCCACACCACCCAGCGGGGAACCGCCTGCGCTACGGTCATCTGGCGCAACACGCCCCATGATACCAGACGCGCCTACACCACGCGCAGCAGTCGCTTCGCGGGCGCGTCCGCTTCGGGTTCGTCATCGGGGCGATGCACAATCTGGTAAAGGCTGTCGCGCTCCACAGGCACGCGCCCCGCATCGCGAATCAGTTGAATCAGCGCATGCCGCGTCAGTACCTGCTGGCGCACGCCGGGCGCGTCGTCTTGGTACACAATCTCGTACTCGTGGACTGTGCCGTCCACATCGTCCGCGCCGTACCAAAGCGCAATCTGCGTGATGGCGGGCGTGTTCATAATCCAGAACGACTTGATGTGCGGGAAGTTGTCCAGCATCAGGCGGGCGACGGCGATGTTGCGCAGGTCATCGTCCGCGCTGGGATGCGGCAGGTGCGCCAGTCGCGTGCCTTCGGGGTGGAACGAGAGCGGCGTCATCGCCAGAAAGTGCCCTGTCTCGTCCTGTAGCTCGCGCAGCTGGATGAAGTGGTCGACGCGCTCCTCCAGCGTCTCGCCGATGCCGTACAGCAGGGTCGCGTACTGTTTCAGCCCTGCCGCCGCGATTTCGCGGGCGATTTGCTTCCACCGCGCGCCGTTGATCTTTTTGGGGAACAGTTCGGCGTGGATGCGGTCGCTCAGCACCTCAATCCCGCCGCCGGGCACGCTGCCCAACCCCGCCTGCTTCATCTCTTCCAGCACCTCGCGCAGGGGCTTTTTCGCGACGCGGGCAATCTCTTCCCACTCCACTGCCGTGAACGCCTTGATGTGAACCTCAGGACGCTCCTCCTTGACCGTGCGCACCAAGTCCAGGTAGTATTGATACGGCAGGCGCGGGTTCACCCCGCCCACGATATGCACTTCGGTAATCGGGATATGCTTGTAGGCGCGCAGCCGCTCGCGCACCTCGTCCATCGTCAGCGTGTAGGGCTTCGGACCGCCCTTCTGCGCATAGAACGAGCAGAACTTGCAGCCCTTGTTGCAGATGTTGGTGTAATTAATGTGCTGATTGCGGATGTAGTAGGCATAGTCGCCGTTGAGCCGCTCGCGCACAAGGTTCGCCAGATACCCCACCCCCGACAGGTTCGGCGTGGTGTAGAGCGTCATGCCGTCTGCGAACGACAGCCGCTCGCCGTTGGCGACCTTCTCGTACAGGGGCATCAACTCGCGCCCCAAAATCGTTTCCAGAACATGCATACGAACGCGCCTCCGTGAAATATTTCACAGAGATTATACCCGAACGGGGGCGGGTTTTTCCTGCGGGCGCGTCGCCAAAATCGTCGCACAGAAGATAACCAGCATAATCCACAGGATGTCGGTAATCAGCAGATGCACCAGTTGCATCCACACGGGGGCTTTGAGCCACACATTCAGCAGCCCCAGTCCCAACTGTGCCACATAGAGCAGGTTGAAACCAATCCCCAGCCGAAAGGCGGTCGGCGATGGGCGATCGAGCATCAGGCGCGTCAGCACCACAAGCATATAGAACGCGATTCCGACCGCCAGCGTCGGATGGTAGATGCGCAAGGCAAGCAGCGTCTCGCCCACGACGGGGTTTGTGTGAATCACATCGAGGTGCAGCAGCGTGTCGCCCAGCGCGGTGACCGCGCCGCTTATGCCGATGAGCGTCATTAGGAACAGCGCGCCCAGCGTCGCCGCGCCTGTCCAGCCTTGCCCGCGCAGCGGGAAGCGCGCCCCGCCCGACGCCCACCACGCCGTCAGGATAATAAACAGCAGCAGGATGAAGGTGTTCAGCAGGTGCGCCGCCATCCACACTGCCCGCGCATACGAGACATCGGTCGCGACGCGCTCAAACAGCACCAGCCCCGCACCGATCAGCGCCTCCGTAATCATGAAGAACATGCTCAGCACCGCGCCCAAGCGCACGATGTGCTTGCGCGAGTACGCCCGAAACGCCCAAATCAGCATCGCCAACACCAGCAGGAACGCCAGCCCGCTGGTCAAACGGTGGCTGAACTCGATGAGGGTCTCGATAGACGGGTCGCGCGGGATAATCTGCCCGTTGCAGGTTGGCCAGTGGCTGCCGCAGCCTGCGCCTGAACCTGTCGCTCGCACAAACGCGCCCCACAGAATCACCAACACATTGTAGCCCAGCGTCAGCCAGGCGAACTTCGCGAAGCGGGTCATGACAATGAGGAGTATACCCTAATCGGAGGCAGCAGGAGAAATGCCCCCCGCGTGAAATATAGCGCTATCTAAACGGAGGCGCACGCATGGACGCGCTACCCCTTGACCAAGTCATCGTCGGCGACTGCATCGAGGTGATGAACCGCCTGCCCGAACGGTGCGTCGACCTCATCTTCGCCGACCCGCCCTACAACCTGCAACTGCAGCAGGAACTCTACCGCCCCAACCTCACGCGCGTGGACGCCGTCGATGACGAGTGGGACAGGTTCGAGAGTTTCGAGGCATACGACCAGTTCACCACCGCGTGGCTGACCGCTGCACGGCGCGTCCTCAAAGACACGGGCACGCTGTGGGTCATCGGCACTTACCATAACATCTTCCGCATCGGCAAAATCCTGCAGGACTTGGGGTTTTGGATCCTGAACGACATCGCCTGGATAAAAGCCAACCCGATGCCCCAGTTTCGAGGTGTGCGCTTCACGAACGCGCACGAGACGCTGATTTGGGCGCAGAAGCACAAGGGCAAACCCTACACCTTCAACTACGCCGACCTGAAAGCCCTCAACGACGACCTGCAGATGCGCAGCGACTGGCACATCCCGCTGTGTACGGGCAAGGAGCGGCTGCGGGTGAACGGCGCGAAGGCGCACGCGACGCAGAAGCCCGAGGCGCTGCTGATGCGCATCGTGCTGGCGACCACCAAGCCTGGCGATGTGGTGCTGGATCCGTTTTTGGGCACGGGCACGACGGCGGCGGTCGCCAAGCGGCTGGGGCGACGCTGGATTGGCATCGAGCGCGATCCGCAGTACGCCGCGCTTGCCGAGCAGCGGATTGCGGCAGTCGTGCCCTACCCGCCTGGGTTCGTCGTGGGCTACGGCGACGGGCGCAGGCGCGCCCCGCGCGTGCCGTTCGGCGCGCTGGTGGAGTGCGGGCTAATCGCGCCTGGCGCAACGCTCTACTTCCAGCGACGCCCCGACGCGACCGCGCAGGTGCTGGCGAACGGGCATATTCGGTACACGGACGGCACGGTCGGCTCGATTCACCAGATTGCGCGGCATATCACGGGCGCGCCCTGCAACGGCTGGGAACACTGGCACTACCGCGACGCCGACACCGATGCGCTGCTGCCCATCGACTGCTTGCGCCAAGCCTATCTGGAGGGCTGTGGTGGCAAGTAAGGGGCGTCAGGCTCCCCCCACAATTGGAAGGAGCCTGAGAGCAGTTAGCACCCGCTGCCGAAGTTGAACAGCACCAGCAGCAGGTCGGCGTCGTCGATTACACCGTCGCCTGTGAGGTCGTAGCGCGGGTCGGCGCCGCCAAAGTTGAACAGGATGACCAACAGGTCGGCGTCGTCCACGCAGCCGTTGCCGTCAATGTCGCCTGTGGGCAGGCTCACGGTCTGCATGCGCAGCTCGTACCGCTGCACATCGTTCGTGGAGCCTGTGCCCGAGAACACGCGCACATAGAAATCGCCGCCCGCGGGGTACAGCACGAAGTTGGCTATCTGCTCGGCTTGCCCGACGCCGTTAGAGGTCGCGGATGCCAGAATGGTTGTGCCGTTCGGCGCACGCAGCTCCAGCTGCAGGTTCTGAATCGCACGGGTATCAATCGTGCTTTGCGGCGGGCTGCCGTCTTGTCCGCCTACTTGATAGGTGCTGCCGATAGGCGTCACGGTAATCGTGATTCGGCGGCTGGGCGGCGCAGTGAGACGGTAGAAGTCCACATCCCCCGTGCGATCCAGACTCGCAAAGCCGAGCGTCGCCGAGTTTGTGTTGGTCAGGTCAATCGGGGTGGCGGTCGCAACGGTTCCGTTCACTTCGTAGGGGTCGCCGTAGAGCCGATGCGCCCCACGAATGTCATCGTCTTGGGGACCGTCGAAGTTCGTGTTGAGGTACGGCTCCATCAGCTTGCTGCTGTTCGTGGGGATGACATGTCCAAGCCCCATTCCGTGTCCGTGCTCGTGCATAATCGTATTACGCAGGAAACGATAGGTTCCTGAACTGGACTGCCAGTTTTCGCTGGTATCGATGACCATGTCCCCTGTGTTGGGGAAATAGTTGAACGCCAGCACGCCGTTGACGCCGTCCAGACTGCGCCCGCCGATACGCACATCGCCGCGTGGGGCAGTCGCCGAGCCAGCGCTGTTGGGGAAAACTGCGCCGTCGTCGTTTACCTGCTCATAACGCAGCCCTGCGACCTGCTGCCAACGCGCGAAGCTGTTGACGAACTGGTTCTGCCACAGCGTCGTGTTGCCGCCGAACTTGCTGTTCATGCTGGCAATCAAATTGCTGGGCGCAGTGCCGCCGCTCAAGCCAGGTAGCTGGGTTCCGTCGGGCACGAAGCTCCAACGCAACCGCACCGGATTGCCCGTAGACCCCGTGCTGCCATAGGAAGTGGAACTCCATCGCCCGCCCGCGTCATAAGCGGGCAGGAAATCGCCGAAAATCAGGCGCGAGACATAGTCCACATACCATTCAGGAGTGCCCGGCGCAAAGCACATATGCAGCCGATAGCCGTCGTGCGTCACGCCCTCCGAGCAGCACGAGCCGACGCCCTGCACGCCCGTGACATGCTCCACCACGCGGTGCTGGAACGCCAAATCGCGCGGCTGTTCCCACTCCCACAACGGCGCCCATGAGGGCAGTATCGGCTTGTTCACGAACAAGGGGGTATGCGCGTGACGCAAATCCGCACAGGCAAGACTAACAACCAACATGCCTGCCAAGCATCCAAAGAGACGATAGACTCTTTCCATTCACTGACCTCCTGCGTAATTGCAGTCAATAACCTGTACGACGCGCGTCGGCGCGCGCCGTACAGGCTATTATAGCACATTTTGTGCCATTTGGGGTATCCTCTGGGCGCATGCGGCGCGTTTTAGTGCTGGGTTCCACAGGCTCCATCGGCAAGCAGACTTTGGAGGTCGTGCAACGATTGCCCCAACGCTTGCAAGTGGTGGGGCTGGCGACCTACCGCGATTACGAGACGCTTCTGGCGCAGGCGCAGGCATTCGGCGTGCGGGCGTTGGGACTACTGGAGCCGCCCAGCAACGGCACGCTCGCAGATGTCCGCTACTGTGGCGTAGAGGGGCTGTGCGCCCTTGCGCAGCGCGACGATGTGGATGTGGTCGTCGTCGCGCTCGGCGGGGCGATTGCGCTCAAGCCCACCTTAGCCGCGTTGCAGGCGGGCAAGACCGTCGCGCTCGCCACCAAAGAGGTGCTGGTCGCTGCGGGCGAGGCGGTCATGGCGACCGCGCGCCAGCATAACGCGCCCATCTTGCCCATCGACAGCGAGCATTCGGGCGCGTTCCAAGCGATGCACGCGGGCGCGCCCCACCAAGTCGCGCGGCTCATCCTCACTGCCTCCGGGGGACCGTTCCGCACGCGACCCCTGCACACCTTCGACGCCATCACCGTCGAGGAGGCGCTCAAGCACCCGAACTGGAACATGGGCGCGAAAATCACCATCGACTCCGCCACGATGATGAACAAGGGGCTGGAGGTCATCGAGGCACAGCACCTGTTCGGCTTACGGCTGGAACAGGTAGAGACGCTGATTCACCCGCAGAGCATCGTCCACGCGCTGGTGGAGTTCGTAGATGGCTCGGTGATTGCGCAACTGAGCCTGCCCGACATGCGCCTGCCGATTGAATACGCGCTGCTGTACCCCGACCGCGCCGATATTCAACTCCCGCGCCTGCGCTTGGAGCAGGTTGGGCAACTGACCTTTGAGGCGCCTGACCCCGCGCGGTATCCGTGTCTGGAGTTGGCATACGCCGCCGCGCGCACGGGCGGCACGATGCCCACCGTGCTGAACGCGGCAAACGAGGTCGCAGTGCGAGCGTTCCTGAAGCGACAGATACGGTTCACGGACATCCCGCGCTTGGTGGAGCAGGCGATGGCGGCGCACACGCCCCAACCCGCGACGCTGGAGAACGCGCTGCAGGCAGACGCTTGGGCGCGGGCGTTCCTGCAGGCGCGGCTGCCCTCACTTGCGTAGCGGGCGGGGACGCCCGCGTTCCCAGCGCGGCTGCCCTCACCCGCGTAGCAGGCTCACCTCGTCCACATCGATGCTCTCGCGCAGGCGGAAGATGACCACGATGATGCCCAGCCCGATGGCGACCTCCGCCGCCGCGATGCCGAACACAAACAGCACGAAGATATGCCCCGACACCTGCGCAAGCAAATCGGTCTGATACCGCGCGAACGCCACAAACGCCAAGTTCGCCGCGTTCAGCATCAACTCGATGCACATGAACATCACAATCGGGTTGCGCTTGACCACCACGCCGATTGCGCCCATCGTGAACAAAAACGCCGACAGCACCAAGTACGCATTCAGCGGCGCCGCCTCCATGCTACGAGACCCTCCTTCGCGCCAGCAGAATCGAACCGATTACGCCCACCGTCAGCAGCACGCCCATCAGCAGTACGGGATACGCCCACTGCGTAAACAGCGCCTGCCCGATTACCTTCGCCGTGCCCGCCTCAGACGGCGGCTGCGGCGTCATCGGCAACAGCAACACGAACGCCTGCCCGACCAGCGTCGCCAGTATCCCGAAGCCAATCAGGTACGCCAGCGGACGCTTCAAATCGCGCTCCTGCATCACTGCTTCGGGCGAGCCGAGATTGAGCAGCATAATCACGAACAGAAACAGCACCATGATCGCGCCCGCGTACACAATCACCTGCAACGCGCCGATAAACTGCGCCGAGAGCATGAAGTAAATCAGCGCGAGCGTGAAGAAGTTCAGCACCAGCAGCAGCGCGCTGCGTACAGGGTTGCGCGAGAACACCACGCCGCCCGCCGACACAATCGCCACAATCGCCAGGATGAAAAACAGCGCCCGCTCAGCCACTTTGCGCCTCCTTTGGACGATACGGCTGCGCCTCCGACAGCAACGCCACGGTGCGCCGCTCTGGACGACGCACGCTGAACACCAGCAAGTAGACCGCAATCACCGCCGCGTAGCCCACCAGCGCGGGAACCCAGCCCCAAATCACATACACCGTCAACAGCGCCAAGTTGACCAGCCCGACGGGGATCAGGAACCGCCAGCCGATGTTCATCAGCTGGTCGTAGCGCAGGCGCAGCAGCGTCGCGCGAATCCACAGGAAGCTGAAAAACAGCCCGAACAGCTTCCCGATGAACCACAGCGGGGGCATCAGCGCGCCCGTGAGCGTCGCCACTATGCCCCAGAAGCCGCCGCCCTCGCCCAACGCCTGAATCGGCGACCAGCTAATCGGCGCGAGGTAGCCACCCAGAAAACAGGTGGTCATCACGCCGCAAATCGCCAATATCGCGATATACTCGCCCATAAAGAACGCCGCGAACTTCATGCTGCTGTATTCGGTCTGGTAGCCCGCCACGAGTTCGCTTTCGGCTTCGGGCAGGTCGAACGGCGCGCGGTTGGTTTCCGCCAGCATGCACACGAAAAAGAGCGCGCCGCCAATCAGCCCCCACGGGGTGAAAATCAGCCAGTTGTGCAGGAACGGCACGACGCCCCACAGCGGCTGCGCCTGCATCTCCACAATCGTCGTCATGCGGAAGCTGCCCGCCGCCAGCACCGCCGTCGCCAACGCCAGCCCCATGCCGAGTTCGTAGCTAATCACCTGCGCCGACGAGCGCAGCCCCCCCAGCAGCGAATACTTGTTGTTCGACGACCAGCCCGCCAGCAGCACGCCATACGCCGCCAGCGACGACATCGCCAAAAAGTAGAGCAACCCGATGTCCACATCCGCCACAGGGGTCAGCAGACGGTTCGGTCCCCACGGGATGGTCGCCGCCGCCACCAGCGCAGGGAACAGCGACAGCGCAGGCGCGAGCGCCCAAATGAGCCGATCCGCGCTCGCAGGCACGATCTCCTCTTTGAAAAACAGCTTCACGGCGTCCGCCATCGGCTGCAGCAATCCGAACGGTCCCAAGCGATTGGGTCCGACGCGGTTCTGGAACCATGCCAGCGCGCGCCGTTCGAGCCAAATCACCACAGGAAGCACGCTCAGCAAAAAGCCCAGCATAATAGCGATACGCACAATCGCCCAGCCAAAGTCCGCAAGCGTCATAGGCGGGGAGAGTATACCTCAACAGGTATAATCCTGCCGACGCAATGAAGCCCATCGACATCCTAATCCCCGACGAGTTTCGGGTCTATTTTGAGCAGGACGACGGGGTCGTGAAGTATCCCGACCCGTTGTTGCGTAAGGTCGCCAAGCCGATTCAGCGCATCACGCCCGACTTGGAGCATCTGATTGACCACATGATGCGCGTGATGAAACGCGCCAAGGGCATCGGGCTGGCGGCGCCGCAGGTCGGCTCGCCGATACGCCTCATCATCATCGCGCCGAAAGACCAGAAGCCGCGCGTGATTCTCAACCCGCAGGTGCTGGAGCGATACGGCGAGCAAACAGGTTTGGAAGGCTGCCTGAGCATCCCGCAACTGTTTGGCGATGTGAAGCGTCCCAAAGAGATTGTGCTGCGCGGGATTAACCGACACGGCAAGCCCATCCGTCTGCACCTTGAAGGCGACCCCGCCCGCATTGCCCTGCACGAGATTGACCACCTGGACGGCATCCTGTTTATTGACCGCGCGATCCGCGAGACGCTGCGATGGGAACACCCCAACCAGGACGACGAGGAGGAGAGCGTCTGAGTGCGCCGCGCATCGTCTACTTCGGGTCGGGCGCGTTCGCTGTGCCGCCGCTGGAGTGGCTGCACGGGGCAGGCTACCCGATTCTTGCGGTTGTGAGCCAGCCGCCCAAGCCCGCAGGACGCGGCATGCGCCTTCAGAAGACGCCTGTGCATAGCCTCGCCGAGTCGCTGGAGCTGCCCGTACTGACCCCTGCGCGCGCCCGTGACCCTGAGTTCCTCGCGCACCTACGCGCCCTCGCGCCTGACCTGATTGTGCTGGCGTCCTACGGCAAGATCCTGCCGCAAGCCGCGCTGGAGATCGCCCCGCTGGGCAACTGGAACCTGCACGGCTCGCTGCTGCCCAAGTATCGCGGCGCGTCGCCCATCCAGTACGCGCTGCTGAACGGCGAGTGCGAAACAGGCGTGACGCTGATGGAGATGGTCGCCGAAATGGACGCAGGCGACATCTACCTGCAGACGATGGAGCCAATCCACCCCGACGACGACTACGGGACGCTGGAGGCGCGATTGGCGCAGCGCGCGGCGAGCCTGCTGCTGGAAGGGCTGGAGCGTCTGCAGGCGGGAACCCTCACCCGCACACCCCAAGACCATGCGGCAGCGACCTACGCGCCCCTCATCACGAAAGACGACACACGCATCCGCTGGGAGGAGCCTGCCGAACAGTGTCGCAACCGTATCCGCGCGTTCTCGCCCAAGCCTGGCGCATTCACCCACTGGCGGGGCAAGACGCTCAAACTCTGGAAGGCAGAGGTCGCGCCGCGCACAGAAGACGCCGCGCCTGGGACGATTATCGCCTACGCGCCCGACGATTTTCGCGTCGCCTGCGGGGAAGGCGCGCTGCGCCTGCTGGAGGTGCAGCCCGAAAGCCGCCCGCGCATGGACATCCGCGCGTTCCTGAATGGCTACCGCCCACAACTGGGGGAGCGGTTCGGCTGACCTACTGCGCGACCCACGCAGGCTGACTCAGCAGCGAGCGCTGCCACTTGCAGTAGTCGCGCACAACATCGGCGACTGTGCGCCCTGTGCTTTGCGCAATCTGGTCGCGGCTCCAGACGCGGAAGTAGCCCAGTGCGCCGCGCGCCATCGGCGCGGTGGTCGCCACCTTGTAGACGCGCTCAGGCTCCAGTTTCGCGCCCGCGACGATCACGCTGAGTATGCGCTTGCCTGGCTCCGCCTTCGGGTCGAAGCGCACCTCCGCGCCCGACAGTTGCAGAAAAGCGTTGTTCTTCTGCGGGTAGAGTTCGAGCGCGCGCTCCAACGCTTGCAGAATCTGCTCCCCGCGCAGGCTCAGCACCACCACCTCGTCGTCGGAGTGCGCGAGCGACTTGATGAGGTCGTCCGCCGTGAAGCCCGTCGCCGGCGCGGACGCCGACTCGTTGAAAAACGCCGCGCCGAGCAGTGCCATCTCTGCGCCCGTCGCCGAACGCATCGCCTCCACGATGGTCTGCGCCACAGGATTCGAGCGCTCGCCGACATTCGCCAGCGGCTCCCCCTGCGACAGACCGACCTGGCTCCAGCCCACTGCCAGAGCCAGCGCCACCCATCCCGACACCAACCGAGCCAATCTCATCGTTATCCCTCCGTACTCGCTTCGACGGCGGAACGCCTCGAAGCATTCCACCTTAAATACGATTCGATGAAGCCATCAATCTCACCCTCCAGCACCGCCTGCACATTGCCCGTCTCGTAGTCCGTGCGGTGGTCTTTGACCAGCGTGTAGGGCTGCAAGACATAACTTCGGATTTGGTGTCCCCATTCTGCAGGGGCGACCTCGCCTTTGAGTTGGCGCATCTTTTGCTCTTCTTGGCGGCGGTAGTATTCGGCGACGCGCGCCGCCAGCACCTTGAGGGCGACCTCCTTGTTCTGGTGCTGCGAGCGTTCGTTCTGGCACGAGGCGGTGATGCCCGTCGGGATGTGCGTGGCGCGGATTGCCGATTCGGTCTTGTTCACATGCTGTCCGCCGTGCCCGCCCGCGCGGAAGGTCTCGATTCTCACCTCTTCGGGCTTGAGTTGGTACTCGCTCTGTTCGACCTGCGGCATCACCTCCACCAGCACGAAGGAGGTGTGGCGTCGCTTGTTGGCGTCGAAGGGCGAGATGCGCACGAGTCGATGCACGCCGTGTTCCGACTTGAGCAGCCCGTAGGCGTACTCGCCCTCAATCAGCACGCCGACGCTAGAGTAGCCCGTGATGGTACCGGGCGACTCGTCGACGATTTCGGCGCGGAACCCGCGGCGTTGCGCCCAGCGCAGGTACATCCGCAACAGCATCGACGCCCAGTCGCAGGCTTCTGTGCCGCCCGCGCCCGAGTTGATTTCCAGAATCGCGTTGTTGGCGTCGTACTCGCCGCTGAGCAGCGTCAGCAGATCGAGTTGCTCCACCTCGTGCTGCAGCAGGGCGACCTGTGCGCTCACATCCGCCGCCGTGCGCTCGTCGTACTCCATCTCCAGCAGGCTGAGCCACTCCTGCAGTTCGTCCGCCTGCGCCATCAGTCGCTCCACAGGCTCGATACGGTTGCGCAGGCGGGCGAGTTGTTGCATCGTCGCCTGCGCTTCGGCGGGGTTCGCCCAGAACTCAGGCGACTCGCTGGCGCGTTGCAGGCGTTCGATCTCCGACTTCAGGCGGGCGAGGTCAAAGATGCTCGCCAATCGCCTTCAGGCGACGGCGAGCCTCCTGAATCGTCTCGCTTAGGGTGCGCAAATCGGTCATCGAGAATAGTATACCCGCCTGTCGCGCGTCCTATGGGTATAATAGCGACGCAGGAGGCGTATGATGACGCGAGACACGATACGCAGGGGACTGTTCGGGTTGTTGCTGTTGGGGGTGGTGCTGACGCTGACGGGCTGCCGCGGCACGACTTGGAGCAAAAAAGAGGAAGTGCGCATCGGGCAGCAGGTCGCCGCCGAAGTCGAAAAAGCCTACAAACTGGATCCCGACCCCGCTGTGCAACAGCGCGTGCAAACCATCGGGCAGCGGCTGGTCGCCGTCGCGGGCGACAAGGACTTCCGATACTCCTTCAAGGTGCTGGACAGCAAGGAGATTAACGCCTTCGCGCTGCCCGGCGGACCGATTTATGTGTTTCGGGGACTCATCGACAAGGTCGGCGATGACGACGATATGCTGGCGGGCGTGCTGGCGCACGAGATGGCGCATGTGAACCGTCGGCACGCGAACAAGCAATACACGCAGGGGCTGTGGCGCGGGATTGTGATCGCACTTGCGACCAAGGGCACGGTGCAGGACATCGCCCAAATCACCGACGCGCTGCTGCAACTGCGCTACAGCCGCCAGCACGAGTACGAGGCGGATCGGCTGGCGGTGGAATACGCCTACAAAGCGGGCTATGACCCACACGGCATGCTGCGCTTTCTGGAGATGCTCCAGCAAGAGGAGAAGGTCGGCAACCGCTGGGTGGAGACGAATCTGCGCACCCACCCGTTCTCCGACAGGCGCGCGGCGGAAGTGCGCAAGCATATCGAGCGCGTCACGGGTCAGCCTGTGCGGGAGGCGGCGCGGTGAAAGTCGCGGCAATTGTGCCCGCCTACAACGAAGCGACCCGCATCGAGGGGGTACTGCAGGTGCTGCTGCAGTGCCCCCAACTGCATGAGATTCTGGTGGTCAACGACGGCAGCGTAGACAACACGGCGGAGGTCGTAGCGCGCATGCCACGCGACGCCGACGCGCCGACGCTGCGCCTGATTAACCTGCCCGTCAACCGCGGCAAGGGCGGCGCGATGTTCGCAGGCGCGACCGCTACCGACGCCGATGTCGTCATCTTCTTCGACGCCGACCTCATCGGCTTGAAGCCCGACCATGTGGCGCGGATTCTGCGCCCCGTGCTGGAGGGCGACGCGGCGATGTCGATAGGCGTGTTTCGCGGCGGGCGGTTCAGCACCGATATTGCGCAGGTGCTCGTGCCGTACATCAGCGGGCAGCGCGCCATGCTGCGCGAGTTGTTCACCGAGATTCCGGGCATCGAGCGCACGCGCTCTGGCGTGGAAATCGCGCTCACGCTACACTTCCGACGCCAGCGCTACCCTGTGTCGATGGTGGTGATTGAGGGCGTGACGCACACGATGAAGGAGGAGAAACTCGGCTGGGCGCGCGGGGCACTGGCGCGGGCGAAGATGTACGCCGAAATCGGACGCGCGTTCCTACGCTACGCCCGCATCAGCGACCTGCGCCACAAACTGCTGCTCAAGCGCGAGGAGTAGCCGTATGGCAGGCGTGCTGTATGTGGTCGCCACGCCGATTGGCAACTTAGGGGACATCACGCTGCGCGCGCTGGAGACGCTCAAGACCGTAGACCTCATCGCCGCCGAAGACACCCGCCACACCAAGAAACTGCTCCAGCACTACGGCATCGAGACGCCGCTGGTGAGTTTCCACCAGCATTCGGGCGCGGGACGCATCGAGCAACTGGTGCGCCGCCTGCAACAGGGCGAGTCGATTGCGTTGGTCACGGACGCAGGCACGCCGGGCATCTCCGACCCTGGCGGCGCACTGGTGGAAGCGGCGCATAGGGCGGGCGTGCGCGTTGCGCCGATTCCGGGCGCGAGCGCGGCAACGGCGGTGCTGTCGGTCGCAGGGCTGCCTGCGCATCGATTTCGGTTCGAGGGGTTCCCCCCGCGCAAGGCGGGCGCGCGCCGACGCTTTTTCGAGTCGCTGCGTGAGGCGGACGCGCCTGTGGTGTTTTTCGAATCGCCGCATCGCTTGCTCGCGACGCTGCAGACGGCGTATGACGCGCTCGGTGACTGCACGGTCGTCGTCGGGCGCGAGTTGACCAAGCAGTTCGAGGAGGTGTTCCGCGGGATGCTGAGCGAAGCCATTGCCCACTGGCAAGCCATACCCCCGCGCGGCGAGTTCGTGATTGTGCTGGCGCGGGGCTAAGCGCGAATGGGTTCATGCCAATCGCGGTTCGGTAGTGTTGTAATCAGCAGGAATTGCTGCGCCGAGCGCGAACTTCATCTCTTGGAGCAAGACGATGGCTGCCGATACTTTGAGCAAGGCGTTCTGGCGCAGCGTGGAGCAACACGGCGAGAAGCCCGCGCTGCTGGTCAAGCGCGAGAAACAGTACCGCCCGATTACCTACACCGAGCTGGGCAGGCGCGTGTATGCCCTCGCGCGTGCGCTGCACGAGCTGGGCGTGCGCAAGGGCGACCGCGTCGCAATCCTCGCCGAGAACTGCCCCGAATGGGCAATCACCGACTGGGCGACGCTGTGTCTGGGCGCGATTACCGTGCCCATCTACCCCACCCTCACCGCCCCGCAGGTCGGCGAAATCCTGCGCGACTCGGAGCCGAAAGTGCTGGTCGTCAGCGATAAAAAGCAGCTCCGCAAAGCGTGCGAAGCCGTCGAGGGCACGGGGCTGAACCCCCAGATGATTTGCATCGAACCTGACAGCGGGAGCGAGACGCCCAGCTTCGAGCAGATGCTCAACCAGCCAGGCGCGCTCACCGAATCGGAGCTGCGCGCCCTCGTGGACGCGAGCCAGCCCGACGACATCATCACCTTCATCTACACCTCGGGCACCACAGGCGAGCCGAAAGGCACGATGCTCACCCACCGCAACCTCATCTCCAACATCGAGGCGACTCTGGAGCTGATTGACTGGCGTCCCGACGATGTGTTTTTGTCGTTCCTGCCGCTCAGCCATGTGTTCGAGCGGATGGGCGGGCACTTCCTGCCGATTTACGCGGGGCTGACGATTGCCTACGCCGAGAGCCTGTTCACGCTGGCGAACGACATAGTGGAGATCAAGCCGACGCTGATGCTGGGCGTGCCGCGCTTTTATGCGTCGGTGATGGATCGGATTCTGGCGTCGGTGCGTCAGATGCCGCCGCTGCGCCAGAAGCTGTTCTATCGGATGTTGGAGGTCGGCAAGGTCTACGCGCAGTGCTGGCGTGAGGGACGCAGTGCGCCGCTTGGGGTGCGCCTGCAGCATGCGGTGCTGGACAAGCTGGTCGCTGCCAAGATTCGCGAGCGGGTCGGCGGGCGGCTGCGCTACTTTGTGTCGGGCGGCGCGGCGCTGCCCAAAGAGGTCGCCGAATTCTTCCACGCTTTCGGCATTCTGATCATCGAAGGCTACGGCTTGACCGAGACCAGCCCCGTGTTGACGGTGAACCCGCCGAATGCGCCGCGCTTTGGCAGCGTCGGCAAGCCCATTCGCGGCGTGGAAATCAAAATCGCCGAAGACGGCGAAATCCTCGCGCGCGGACCGAACATCATGCTGGGCTACTACAAAAAGCCCGAAGCGACCGCCGCCGCGATCGACCCCGACGGCTGGTTCCATACGGGTGATGTGGGGCATATGGACGCCGACGGCTACCTCTATATCACCGACCGCAAAAAGGACATCCTCGTGCTGGCGAACGGCAAAAATGTCGCCCCGCAGCCCATCGAGAACCTGCTCAAGCAGAGCGAGCTGGTGCAGGAGGCGGTGGTGTACGGCGACGGGATGAGCGCGCCCGTCGCGCTGATTGTGCCCAACATCGACGCCCTGCGCGCCTTCGCCAAGCAAGCGGGCATCGAGGCGGACGGCGACGCGCTGCTCAACCACGACGCCATCCAGAAGCGATTCCGCCAAGAGCTGGAGCGCGTGAACCGCGAGCTGGCGGACTTCCAGCGGCTCAAAGGCTTTCGGCTCATCAGCAAGCCGTTCAGCATCGAGACGGGCGAGCTGACCCCGACGCTGAAGGTCAAGCGGCGCGTGGTGGCGGAAAAATACGCGCATCTGCTGCAGGAGATGGCGCGTTGAGGGGAACCCTATGCGACGACCCTTGATTGCAGGCAACTGGAAGATGCACCTGACGCCTTCGGAGGGCGCGGCGCTGGCGACCACACTGCGCCAACGCATCGGCATGCGCTCCGATGTGGAGATTCTGCTCTGCCCCGCCTTCGTCGCCTTGCAGGCGGTTGCGGAGGCGATTCGGGGCAGCGAACTCAAGCTCGGCGCGCAGAATGTGTTCTGGCGCGATGCGGGCGCGTTCACGGGGCAGGTCTCGCCGCCGATGCTGGTCGCCGTCGGCTGCGCGTATGTGATTCTGGGGCACTCGGAGACGCGCGGCAGGTTCGGCGTCGCTGACCCTGAGTTGGACGCGAGCCTGCTGCCGTACTTCAGTGAGACGGAGGCGACGCTGAACCGCAAGTTGCGTGCGGTACTGCCGCATGGTCTCAAGCCCATCCTGTGCGTGGGCGAGACGCTCGCCGAACGCGAGGCGGGGCAGACCGAGCCGGTGATTCGGGCGCAGCTGGAGGGCGCGCTGGATGGGCTGGCGTCCGACGAACTCTACGAGCTGGTGATTGCCTACGAACCCGTGTGGGCGATTGGCACGGGGCAGGTGTGCGACGCGGATGAGGCGAACCGCGTGTGCGGGTTTATCCGCCAGACGCTGCGCGCACTATACGACGCGGAGCTGGCGGCGTTCGTGCGTATTCTGTACGGGGGCAGCGTGAAGGCGTCGAATGCGCACGCGCTGCTGCACCAGCCCGAGATTGACGGCGCGCTGGTCGGCGGCGCGAGCCTGAGCGCGGAAGAGTTCGAGCAAATCAGCTACTGCGCGCCCAGTCGGTGAGGCTCACGCTTTGGGCTGCAGCAGCGCGCGCCCCATCACGAGGTAGTCCGCGCCCCACTGGAGCGCCTGCTCTGGGGTGGCGACGCGCTTCTGGTCGCCAGCGTCGTACCCTGCGGGGCGCACGCCAGGCGTCACAATCAGGAACGGCGGCGGCAGGCGTCGGCGGAGCATCCGCGCTTCCCACGGCGAGGCAATCACGCCGTCCAGTCCAGTGGCGTGCGCCAGACGCGCCAGGCGCAGCACCTGCGCGCGCGGCGTACGCGGGACGCCCACCTCGCGCAGCGCGTCGGCGTCCATACTGGTCAGCACCGTGACGCCCATCAGCAGCGGCGGGCTGGGCAGGTCAGCGACTGCCGCGCGCGCCGCGCGAAGCATTGCCGCCCCGCCCAAGCAGTGCAGCGTCAGCATCCACACGCCGTACTCCGCCGCTTGACGCACTGCCAGCGCGACCGCGTGCGGGATGTCGTGGAACTTCAGATCCAGAAACACGCGCGTTGCGCCCGCCTCGCGCAGCGTGCGCACAATCGGCAGCCCGTGCCCAATCGCCAGCGCGCCGCCGATTTTGAAGGCGTAGACCCGCTCGCGATACTGCTGCACCCACTCGCACGCCTGACCCAAGTTCGGCGTGTCCAGCGCAAGGATCGTCCGTGCGAGGATAGCGTCGCCGACCATCGCTTGCTTACTTGCTCGCCTGAATCGCTTTCCGCAGTTCGGTCTCGAACCGCTGCTCGATGCCCGGGCCGTAGCCGATTTGCACGAACTGGATTTTGCCGCGCGCGTCAATTAGCACGAAGTGGGGGATGCCGCGCACGCGATACTCGGCTGCAACCGAGCCGTTCATATCCATCGGCACGGTGAAGGTGTAGTTGTTGCTTTGCATGAACTGGCGCACGGTGTCGGGGTCTTCCTTGAGGTTAATCGCGAGGATGTGCGCGTCCTTGCCGTACTTTTCGGCGAGTTTCTGGGTGTGGGGCAGAGCGCGTCGGCACGGTCCGCACCATGTCGCCCAGAAGTCGATGAACACGGGCTTGCCGCGCAGTTTGCTCAGTTCAACGGTCTTGCCGTCCAGCGTGGTCAGTTTGAAGTCGGGGGCGTTCGCGCCGACGGGTAAGCCCTGCTCCTGAAGGAGCGCGTGTGCGCCCAGCGCGGTCAGCGCAACGGCTGCCGCAAGCATCCACCATCGTTTCGTCATCAGCGGTTTCCTCCAGAGGGGAGTATACCATGTATGTGGGGTTCTGGCTGCCGGGGGTGGATTCGAACCACCACTACCAGATCCAAAGTCTGGCGTCCTGCCATTAGACGACCCGGCAACGCGAATCGATTATACCCGATATGCCACACGCTATGGAAATGCAAGTTGCCCCCTCTGCGTGCAAAATGGGGAGGGGGCAGACACGCGCCCCTACACTGTTGCAGGGAAATGCCCAGATGAGAAGAACAGAATCGCCTATGCCTGCAGAACAGACGCTGGTGGAGCGACTGAGAGCCTACCGTGAACCAGGAGGCGCGTTGGCGTTTTGGCGTGCGCTGGGCTACCGCACGCTGCACAGCCCCCTGCCCGCGCCCGAGTTCGAGGAGTTGCCCGACACCGCACGCGAACCGCTGCGCCACGCCTACCTGCTCTGCGACGACAAGCACCTGCGCCTGTGCCACTTGGAGCTGACCACAACCCGCCGAAGCGCGCTCCGACGCCTCCTCGAGACGCTCTACCGACGCTACCCACAGCATGATTACCTCTTCACCGCGCACGCGCCTGACGAGCCGTCCATACTGTTCATTCACCCGCGCCTGGTGTACAAGCAGAACGCCAACCGCATCGTGCTGGCAATCCGCACGCTCGAAGTGCAGCCTGACCAGCCCACCCGTACCGACCTCGAAATCCTGCTCGCGCTCCAAACCACAGCAACCACAAACCCCTTCGAACGCGCCGAGCAAATCGCCGATGCCTTCAGCATCGAAAAGGTCACCGAACGCTTCTACGAAGACTTCAGCCGCCTGTTCGCAGCGGCGGAACGGCAAATTACGGGCGTTCCCGACGGCGAGGCGAAACGGCTCTTCACACTGAAGCTGTTCAACCGCCTGCTATTTGTACGCTTTTTGGAGCGCAAGGGCTGGCTCCGCCTCGACAAGCAGCGCGACTACCTGCGTGCGCTGTGGCACGACTACCTCGAAAACCGCGCAGGCAACGAGACCTTCTACGCCACGCGCCTCAAGCCGCTCTTTTTCAGCGCGTTGAACAACCCGCAGCAGCGCAACCTGATGCGCGTCAATCAAGGCGGCATGCTCCGCGATGTGGTCGGCGATGTGCCCTACCTCAACGGCGGGCTGTTCGAGAAAGGTGCAGACGATGAACACGCTCGCGTGCCCGACGATGCGCTTCAGCCCCTGCTGGACGACCTGCTGTACCGCTACAACTTCACGATTACCGAAAGCACCCCGCTGGATGTTGAGGTCGCCGTAGACCCCGAAATGCTCGGCAAGGTGTTCGAAGAGCTGGTGACGGGACGCCACGAGTCGGGCAGCTACTACACCCCGCGCCCTGTGGTGGCGTTTATGGGACGCGAGGCGCTCAAGGGCTACCTGCAACGCGCCACACGCGAGACGCCCGACGCGATTGCCCAGTTCGTGGACATGCGCGACGCCAGCCAACTCAAAGACCCCGAATCGGCGCTGGACGCGCTCAAACGGGTGCGTATCTGCGACCCCGCCTGCGGCAGCGGCGCGTACCTGCTCGGCATGCTGCACGAACTCATCGACCTGCGCACCGCGCTCTTCGAGCAAAAACGCTTAGACCCCGAAACGCTCTACCAGCGCAAGCTGGAGATTATCCAGAACAACCTCTACGGGGTGGACATCGACCCGTTCGCGGTGGAGATTGCTCGCCTGCGCCTGTGGCTGAGCCTCGTCGTGGACGACCCGCGCAACCCCATAGACGACCCCGACGCCGATGTGTCGCTGCCGAACCTCGACTTCAAAATCGAAGTCGGCGACAGCCTGCTCGCGCCCGACCCGCAAGGCGGACAACAGCCCGATCTCATCCGCACGCAGCAAATCGCGGAGTACGAACAACTCAAGGGTGACTATCTGCGCGCCCGCACCGACGAAGAGAAGCGCGTGCTGCGCACACGCATCGACGCCCTCCGCGCCGAAATCCGCCAGTGGGCGCACCCCGACAGCGCTATCGAGGGCTTCGACTGGCGCGTGGAGTTCGCCGAAGTGTTCCGAGACGGCGGGTTCGACATCATCCTCGCCAACCCGCCCTATGTGCGACAGGAACTGATCGAGAACAAAGACGCGCTGCTCCGACGCTATCCCGCCGTCGCCGAAGGACGCTCCGACCTGTATGTCTACTTCTACGCCCGCGCGTTGCAACTGCTCAAGCCCGGCGGCATGCATGTGTTCGTCTGCTCCAACAGTTGGCTCGATGTCGGCTTCGGCGGCAAACTCCAGAAGTACCTGCTGGAAAACGCGCATATCCTCGCGATTTACGATAGCGCGCTGGAGCGGCAGTTCGCCAGCGCGGATGTGAACACGATTATCAGCATTCTGCGCAAGGGCAAGCCCGACGCGAACGCCGAGACGCGCTTCGTTCGCCTGCAAGGCGCGTTCGAGCAGGCGATTGCCGACCCCGCCCTGCAGCGCGTCATCGTGCGCACCCGCGACGAACTGTGGCAAGAAGGGCTGGATGAAAACGGTGTCTACATCGGCAGCAAATGGGGCGGCAAGTACCTCCGCGCCCCCGACATCTTCTTCACGATTCTGGAGAAGGGGCAGCGGTATCGGGTATTCATTGGGCAGGGTGAGCCTGTCGTGGTGGAGGTTTCCGCGCCCTGAAATCCCAACGCAATCCGCACGCCCAGATAGCAGGGCACGGAAACCGTGCCCCTACCGTACGGGCGCGGTACCCGCGCCCCGATGCCCCCATCCCCCGCGCCCTGATGCCTCCATCCCCCCGCGCCCCGATGCACCCATCCCC
>JAIMAN010000028.1 GCA_023511915.1 Armatimonadota bacterium | reverse complement strand
GTGGTTGGTGCAGCAGCGGCTCGAGGGGGAGGCAGTTTCCGAAGTGGTGGTTTCGCGACTTGTGTCACTGCTCGATGCACTTCCCCGTGTTAGAGATGGACGCTTGGAATTATTCTCATCTCTGAATCCTCTTCAACGATATGCTGTCTTCTGTGCTTTACAGTACTTTGAGACCCAATACGGAGGGGTATTGGACTGGATTGGGCGTTTAGAGTTATCCATGGCGCTTTTATACTGGATGCATGTGGGTGCTAGCATTGACCCGAACGAAGTGGCGAGCCTATGTACAGAGAGAATATTCGCCGGCATTCCAGATTCTCCGTGGAAGCATCTGAGACAATGGAAAGAGAAATGTGAACAGAATTCATCAGCTCTATATTTTGAATGGAGTTGTTATGATGAAATAGATTATCTGGATGAATTCGCCTTAGCGCCTGAAGCGTCATCTGAACAGAGAGTTGAGTTTACGCGGTGGCTGTCAAAGGCGTCTGCAGAACAGGTTGCTTCGTTATCAACCCTTTATGCCTGGGTAAACCATGCGGATCCTTCATTGGACTGCTTGTGTACCCCGTGGGGAATGCATTTGCACTCGCCCAAGATACGAAGTGTTCTGAAAAAGATGGGATTATCTAAGATGATAAGATATATACCTGTCCATCTGATGAGCAAGGTCTCCGCTCAAGAGATGGGGAAATATTATTTGGCTGTTTACCAGGTGCGTTTACCGTGTCTAAGCCGTGAACGGACAATAGGGATATGGGATCACGATTACACTAAGGTGCTGGATTTGCATCGTCCTGCTTTACTATCGGACAGAATTTATAGCGCCGAGATTTTTGTGGTAGCTGAATATGCGTCTCTGGTTGTCATCAGCAAGCATGTCAAGAAAGCTCTTGAGCAATCAGATGTTCACGGTTGCACATTTAAGGAGCTTCTGATAGTGAGCTTGTGAATTGTGCCGTGAGGAGGTGTAGGGAAGAAAATGGGGATCTGGGTATGTTGTCAGGCAGGCGTTCGATGGCATAATCCCGCACCGCCAGATGGCTGCAGCGCGACCCGATAGACGCTGCCTCCGGCGACCCCAACCTCTATCGCTACGCCGGGAATGACCCGCTCAACACAGCCGATCCCTCTGGGCTGGCGGCAACGGGCTCCTACTTAGGCGATGTGGGTCAAGTGTTCGCAGGTTATGGCGATTGTCTGTGGGGCATCTTGACCTCGCCTGCCACGATTTATAACTACTTCCGTCAGCAGGGGCTTTCGTGGGGCAGTGCCTGGAGCTTGCTCAAAGAGGGTTTTGGCTCATGGTGGAGTGGGTTGACGGGGACTGATCCACGCGCCTTTGGCGAATCGTTGTGTGGGTTGTTGCTGGTAGCAGCCCCTGTAATTGGGAAAGTGCCTTCCACCCGATTGCGTGCCGCGGCTGTAGCTTCCCAAACTACGGTTTATACCAGCACTACGCGCCCGGTTGTGGCTGGTGGACGGATTACAGGGTATACTCCTCATGGGTTGGACCGTGCAATATGTCGCGATAATGTAGGGGTTCATCCGCAAGCGATTTTAGATGCAGTGCGTAACCCTCAGCAAGTGATTATACAACCAAATGGTAGGATCAGGTATGAAGGAAAAGGTGCTACTGTGGTCACGGAACCAGACGGTACTGTAGTGACGACTTGGCCCCACGGATCTAGGTGGCATCGAATCCGTCCTTGAGGTGAGAAGTATGCGCCAGCTGTCTAATCAACAAAAAGATCTTTTGTATGAGATATTGAGCAAACGTGCCCCTGAATGGTTGGCACGATGGGATGACATCGAAGCGGGTGCATTATCAGAGGAGGATATTTTAGAAATTTTGAATACAATACTTGCAGATGAAATAATGGAGTCGGGTTTTTTACCGGGTGGTGAACCAACACAACGTGGGATGCAAATTGAAGAGCTTATTGGTTGGTTTAGCCTTCAACTACCTTGAGGTAAAATCACTTGGCGGTTCGTCCCAGGAATAGCAGCGCGCATCGGATACGCCGCCCATAGGAGGTTGGAGATGGATCATTTTGAGCTCGCTCAAAAGATATGTCCTGGAGGGTCAGATGACACCCGATGAAGCGATACAAGCGCTCCAAAGGATACTGCCACACATACAACGATACGGGCAAAGACTGCTGCAGCAAATCGCAGAACTCATCAACGAGCTATCAGCGCTTGCTACCCGCTTTGCAAAGAGGGCAGGGGGCGTGGCTCTCAGGAAGGTGCCTGGAGTAAACGTGATTGTTTTTATCTACGACTGGTACTCAGGTGGCATAGGGCATGCATTCAACGAGTTGCTCTGGCCAGTGAGTGCGCTTTGGAACCGAGAGTAGGTAAACTTACGCAGGCGAGGAGGTCTACGATGCGACGGTTCTACTGGTGGACAACAACGAAGGTACTCAAGATACGCGCCCGCCCGTCCAACGCGCATCTGGACAAACTGCACGCCAACTGGATCCGAGAAAAAGAAAAACCACCAGAAAAAATCGACGCCGAACGATGGCAACAGGCATTTGAAAATTACGACGATGCAGTGGAGCAGTTGTTCGAACCGTTTCGGAAGGGTGAGGTTGTACCTGAAGGGTATTTGGGTGCCGACTTTCGGTTGCTGTTGACCCCACATCGTCCGAACTACATCTACTATCCTGAGATGACCGATGTGATTATGCCGTTTGATATCCCTATGTCGATGGCGGTGTCAGAGCGGATAGCTAAGATACTGAGGCGCTTTGGGGCTGAGGAGCAGGCGGTGCAGCTTATTCCTGTTCCCGTGTACGAGGAGACGACGGGTCTGTATTTGGGTCGTTTTTATTTGGTGCATTATCTGCTGCGCGTGTCGGGAGTTATTGTGCTTGGTGAGGGATTGGAGACGGTTCGTATTGAGGTAGCGAGGTCAGCGGTGCCAGACGCGCCGTTGTTTCGGGTGCAAGATGTGGAGACGTGGACTAAGCCAGAGGAGGTTGTGCGTGAGGATGTGCGTGCAGCGTTGGAGGGTGCGGGGATAACGGGTTGTCGGTTTGTGCCGATTGTGCGTGTGCGGTAAGGCGTTTGTGTGTATGCCCCACACGACACACGGGTTGCAAGGCACGCGCCTTGTAGCCAACGCCTACCCTCAGAGGTTCGCCAACCGCTCGAAGATTCGGGCGTAGCAGCGCACGAGTGTTTTGAGGCTCTCGATGCGGATGCGCTCGTTGGCTTGGTGCGCCTCGCCGTCGCCTTCGAACGCTGCGCCAATCGCCACAAGGTTCGGCATCGTGCGGGCGTAGGTGCCCCCGCCCATCGTTGTTGGCTGCGACTCGTAGTCGCCCGTCTCCTCGCGGTAGACCTGCAGAATCGCCTGCAGGAACGGCGTGTCGGGCGGGATATACAGCGGCGGGGTGTGGCGCACTTCGCTACGCTGAAAGCCCGTGCGCTCCAGCGTCGGCTGCAGCCGCTCCTGCAACGCCTCCAGCGACCAGGTGACGGGGTAGCGGATGTTGAACACGCACTGCACGCGCGTGCCGTCGTATTCGAACACGCCGAGGTTGCTGACCAGTGCGCCCGACGCTTCGTCGCTGTACGCAATCCCCAGCGCCGCGCCGTCCAGCGACCGCGACCACTCCAGCACGGTGTGCAGCCACTGCTCGTTGTCGGGCAGGTTCAGCGGCTCAAGGGCTTCCAGCAGGCGCGTCACGGCGTTGATGCCGCCTTCGGGGTGGCTGCCGTGCGACGATTTGCCTTTGGCGACGGCGCGCCAGCCCGCGGGGTCGCTAACCCACTCCACGCCTTCGGGCGCATACGGCGGCTGCAGCGCGAGGTTGACCAGCGCTTCGGCGCGGTCGGGCACCATGTTGTGTCGCTCGCCGCCCCGCGCCCACAGCACGCGCACCCCGTCGGACGGCTCCACCGCCTTCGTCAGGTACAGGTTCGCGATGCCCTTCTCGCCGTAGATGAAGGGCCAGCCCGCGTCGGGACTGACGCCCCACACGGGACGCTCGGGCTCCTTCTGCAGGTAATGTTGCATGCATTCCCAGCGGCTCTCCTCGTCGCAGCCGATGATCAGGCGCACGCGCCGTTTGAGAGGCGAGCCCAGCTCCTTCAGCGCACGCAGGGCGTAGATGCTCGCCAGCGTCGCGCCCTTGTTGTCTGTGGCGCCGCGAGCGTAGAGGTAGCCGTCGTGGATCTCCGCGCCGAAGGGCGGGTAAGTCCAATCGTTGCCTGCGGGCACGACATCGATGTGGCTCAGCGAGGCGACCATCTCCGCGCCGTCGCCCAGCGTCAAATCGCAAGCATAGCCATCAAAATCGCGCGGGTTCAGCCCGAACCGCTCGCCCATGCTGAGGGTGACATCCAGCGCGTCGCGCACGCCCTTGCCGAACGGCGCGCCAGGCAACCGCTCTTCACTGCGCACGCTCTCGGCGCGCAGCAACGCCTGAAAATCGCGAATCATCTCGTCGGTGTGGTCGTCAATCCACTGAATCAGCGCATCGCGGGTCATAAGCGTAGGTTTCGCCGCAAGCGGGCGCGTTCCTGCTATGGAGTGCGGAAGCGCCAGCTTCCGCCTGACGCTGAAGCTGTGCTTCAGCACTCCATATGGCGTGTCGGCGGGCGCTTCCGCCTGACGCTGAAGCTGCGCTTCAGCACTCCATATGGCGTGTCGGCGGGCGCTTCCGCTTGACGCTGAAGCTGCGCTTCAGCACTCCATAGTGGGATAGCAGGAGGGTAGTCTCGCAGGCGGAATCTGTCCCATGACACGGCGCGCCGTGTCATAGGGGGACACGATGACACACACGATACAACCGTCGCCAGTGGGCGAGGGGGAGCGCATCCACGCGCTCGATGTGCTGCGCGGGATTGCCCTGTTGGGCATCCTGATGGTGAATATGGGTTCGTTCAAGGGGCTTAGCACGCTGGACATGTTCCCGCGCGCCGAGAGCCTCACGCAGCCCATCGACCAGACGGCGTTTCTGCTGATTCATGCGCTGTTCGCCGCCAAGTTCTACCCCATCTTCGCGTTCCTGTTCGGGTTGGGCTTCGCGTTGCAGATGGAGCGGCTGCAGGCGCGCGGGGTGAGCCCGACGGGGATTATGCTGCGCCGCTTGCTGGTGCTGCTGGGGATTGGTGTGTTGCACGGGCTGTTTGTCTGGACGGGCGATGTGCTGCTGGCGTATGCGCTGTGTGGCATGCTGCTATTGCTGTTCGCGCGGCTTAGCCCACGCGCCGTGCTGTATTGGGCGTTGGGGCTGTGGGGCGCGCAGGCGTTGTGCTGCCTCAGTTGCGGGGGGCTGATGTTCTGGGCAGCGACGATGAGTGGCACAGAGGCAGCAGGCGGCGACTTCTTCACCGCGTATATCGAGCAGGGGCGACAGGCGTATGCCCAGCCCAGCTACTGGGTCGCGCAGCAGTTTCGGTTCGTGGAGTGGCTCCTGATGTTCCTCAACGCCATCTTCTTCCTGCCGAATGTGCTGATGATGTTCCTGTTGGGGCTTTATTTCGGCAAGCAGGGCGTGTTTGGGCAGTTGGCGGCGCATCGGGGGCGGATGGGGCTTCTGGCGGGCGTGGGCATTCCCGTAGGCGTGGTGTTGAACGCGCTCTATGCGTGGGGACTGCTGAACGCCCTGCGCTCTGAGAACGAGATGCAATCCTATGCATGGCTGACGCTTGGGATTGTGTTCGGTCCCGTGCTGGCGCTGGGCTACATCGGCGCGTTCGGGTGGCTCTGGTCGGCGGCAGAGGGACTGCCGCGTGCGCTGACGCCCATCGCCGCCGCGGGGCGCATGGCGCTCACGAACTACTTGATGCAGTCGGTGGTCTGCACGCTGCTGTTCTATGGGTACGGGCTGGGGCTGCACGACAAGGTCGGGATCGCGCAGGGCGCGCTGATTACGGTCGTGCTGTGGGGCGTACAGGCAGCGTTTAGCACGCTTTGGCAGGCGCAGTATCAGTTCGGACCGATGGAGTGGCTCTGGCGCAGCCTAACCTACGGACAGCGTATGCCGATGCGACGCACGGCGCAGGTTCAGCCCGCGCAGCGCGAAAACCCGTAAGCGCACGGGCATGCCTTCCGCGTGTTGTGGAACAATCCCGCTGGGGAGGGGTCCCCCAACACGACACAGAGGGAGGATAGCGATGCGATTCAAGGCACTGGGCGCCGTGGCGGCGCTGATTCTGGTGAGTACCGCGTTTGCGACGGTGACTTTCCTGCGCGTGCAGGCGCGCGGACATGCGACCGATTCGGGCAACCGACGACTCGACTTCCAACTGAACCTTGCCAAGCGCAGTCAGGGTGGCAACCACCGCTACTTCGGTCACGGGAGTTTCGCGTGGAGTGCGAACGGGCGCAGGCAAGCGATGCGCGTCCACCGCATCGAGTCGCTGGAGGTGGATGAGGACGACGGTATGACCGTGATTACAGCGTCGGGTGAGGGCTTGCTGGGACAGTTCGGCTTTCCGCCTGCGAGTGGGCGGCGCGGCGCGCCTCAACTCGGCGACTTCACGCTCACGATTGTCGACAACGCGGAGGGCGCAGACACCATCGAGTTCGCGTTCCAGCGTGGTTCGGGCGTCAACGCCTACACCTACAGCTTCTCTGGGACTGTGCAGGCAGGCAGCCTGAACTGGAGCCAGTGGGGTCCGTAGACCACTCGATGCGCAGGGGGCTAATCGGCTCCCTGCGCACTTATGCTGCAATCCGATCCCGCCCTGCTTGCTTCGCCTGATAGAGCAGGGCATCTGTGCGTCGAAACCATTCGTCCGCGCCCTCGCGATCTGCCAGCTCGCTCACGCCGATGGAGACCGTGACCCGTATCGGCTCGGCGTCGGGGATTGGGATGTCGTGTCGGCGCAAATGCTCAGCCAACTGTTGGGCGATTCGTTGCGCCTCGCGCAGGGTCGTCTCACGCAGGATCACGGCGAACTCTTCCCCGCCGTAGCGCGCGGCAAAATCGCTCCTGCGCTTGCACACGCGCACAATCTGCTCCGCGACGGCTTTCAGCACAGCGTCGCCCGCTGCGTGCCCATAGGTATCGTTTACCTGCTTGAAGTGGTCGATGTCGATCAGCATCATCGTCGCAGGGTAGCCAAAGAGCCGATTCAGCCCGATGGTGTGCTGCAGGCACTCTTCGAAGGCGCGGCGGTTATACAGCCCCGTCAGCGGGTCCGTGGTGCTTTCGCGCCGTGCTTGGTCTAATTCGCGCATCAGGTGGTTCACCTGGCTCTCCAGTTGGCGCAGGGTCTGGCGGTGGCGCTGCTCGCGCTGGGTGAGAATCTCCGTGATGGACTGCAGGGTCTGTCGGAGCGACTGCACATCCAGCGATTCGGGGTTCTGCACCTGCAGGTTGATGTGGCGCACCTGCTGTTGGAGCGCGGCGTCGTCCTGCGACTCTTGCTGGGTCATCTGGGCGAGGGCGCTCAGCAGGTTCCAAGTCAAGTCGCGCAGGTCGTTCAGTTGCCCCTGCACGAACTGTTGCTCGTCCTGCCGCTGCTCTTGCAGGAACGGAAACAGCCCGCCGTACTCGCCCGCGTATACCTGCTCGCTGAGCCGCAGGAACGCCTCGCGTGTCGCCTGCGCCCGCCGCCGATGGGTCTCAAACGCATACTCGCCCAGCACACGCAGCACGCCCGCCAGCAACTCGCGTTCATAGGGCGTGTCTGTCTCATCGTCTAAGCGTCGCAACAGTGCCCGTAGCCATTCCACAGGGCAAATTGTCGGAAAATCGGCGAATTTGCTACAGAGGTGAGCAGGACATCTGAACAGGCGGTCGAAAATGAGAAGTTAGGAGGCAACTCAATGCGATTCAGGATGCTGATTCTCGGCTTAGCAGGAGCGTTGTTGAGCGCGCATTTGAGCTGGGCGCAGCTGGACACAGAGACGCCAGCCCAACCCAGCTTAGACCCCGCGCAGATCGACGCGCCGTTTGTGCACGATGAACTGGTCGTCGGCTTGGAATCTGGCGACCTTGCCCTGCCGATGCTCGCGATGGAGATGGTCGGAACCATCACCGCGCAGAACCCGCCTATCAACAGCTTCGTCATCAAACTCGCGCCGAACCTCACGATGCAGGATGCAGGCGAGTTCCTGCGCGCGCTGCCAGGCGTGCGCTATGTGGAGCCCAACTACCTCGCCTTCGCGTTTGCCACCCCCAACGACCCCTCCTTCAGCCAGCAGTACGGGCCCCAACGCATTCAGGCGAACCTCGCGTGGGACATCTGGCAGCCGCAGCGCACGGTTTACATCGCTATCATCGACACGGGCATCGACTCCAACCACCCCGACCTGACCAACAAGATGCGTCGGCACAGCAACGGCGCGGTGTACGGTTGGAACACGCTGAACAACACCACCAACGCGCTGGACGACAACGGGCACGGCACGCACTGCGCGGGGATTGCCGCCGCCGAAATCAACAACGGCGTCGGGATTGCGGGTGTGGCGGCGTGGAACCCGAATGTCGCCAACGCGCGCGCCTATGTGCAGCTGATGCCCGTCAAGGTGCTGAGCGCCAGCGGTTCAGGCAGTCTGGACGCGGTAGCGCGCGGGATTACTTGGGCGGCGGACAACGGGGCGCATATCCTCAGCCTCAGTCTCGGTGCGGGTTCAGGCGCGCAGCAGTTGCAGGACGCCGTGAACTACGCATGGAACCGTGGCTGCTTGGTGGTGGTTGCGGCGGGCAACGGCGGGAGTTCGTCGCCGCAGTATCCCGCTTACTATACCAATTCTATTGCTGTGGCAGCGACCGACTCAGCAGATCGCTTAGCCAGCTTCTCGCAGTACGGCTCGTGGGTGGACATCGCCGCGCCTGGCGTAGGCATCCTCTCCACCATCCCGAACAACCGCTACGCCTCGTATGACGGCACCTCGATGGCATGTCCGCATGTGGCTGGGGCGGCGGCGGTGTTGTGGTCGCACAACGGCAGCCTGACGAATGCCCAGCTACGCGCCGCGCTGGAGACGAATGTGGATCCGTACCAGCCTTACAGCGGGCGCACGCTTGCGCCGAACGCGGGGCGGTTGAATGTGTATCGCGCGTTGCAGGCGGTTGGGGGCGGCGGACCGACGCAGCCGAGCCTGAACAGCCTAAGCCTGAACCCGACCAGCGTCGTGGGCGGCAACAGCAGCACGGGCACGGTCACCCTCACCGCGCCTGCGCCGTCGGGCGGGTTCGTGGTGAACCTCAGCAGCAGCAATACGAATATCGCCACTGTGCCCAGCACTGTGACCGTGCCCGCAGGGGCGACCAGCGCGAACTTCACGGTCTCTACGCGAGCGGTCTCCAGCGCTACGAGCGTGACGATTACCGCTTCGGCGGGGAGCGTTTCGCGCACGGCGACCCTCACGGTCAACCCATCGTCTTCGAATGTGACGCTCCAATCGCTGACGATTAGCCCGACCTCTGTCTGGGGCGGCAGATCGGCGACAGGCACGGTTACCCTCAGCGGTCCCGCGCCTGCGGGCGGCGTGGTGGTGCAGTTGCGCAGCAGCTCCAGCCGCGCAAGCGTGCCCAGCACGGTCACTGTGCCAGCAGGAGCCACCAGCGCGCGCTTCACCATTCAGACGCGCTCCGCCTTCTCCATCACGACGGTCACCATTACCGCGACCTACAACGGCGTCTCCCGCTCGGCGCAGTTGACCGTGTGGTTCTGAAATGTCGCGTGCGGTACGGGCATGGCGACCTTGCCCGTACCGCTCCCTCCCGAACCTCTCAGACGCGAGAGAACAGGTATAGTATCCCCATGCATCGCGTAGGCATCGTCGGCGCGACGGGATACACGGGAAGCGAACTCATCCGCCTGCTGAGCGGGCATCCGCAGGCACGGATTACTGCGCTCGTCTCGCGCTCGGAGGCGGGCAAGCCGATTCAGACGCTCCTCTCCCACCTGAACGGGCTGTCGCTGCCGACGCTGAGCGCGTTTGACCCCGACGTGCTGGCGGCGCAGTGCGACCTCGTGTTTCTGGCGGGCGAGACGGGCTTCGCGATGGAACACGCGCCCGCCTTGCTGGAGCGCGGGCTGAAGGTGATTGACCTCTCCGCCGACTTCCGCCTGAAAGACCCCGCGCAGTTCGCCGACTGGTACGGCAAAGCGCACACCGCCGCCGCGTGGCTTGCCGAAGCGGTCTACGGGCTGCCCGAACTGACGCCGACTGACGCCTACAAAAACGCGCGGCTGATTGCTAACCCAGGCTGCTACCCCACAGCGGCGGGGCTTGCGCTCGCGCCCCTACTGCAGATGGGCGTCGCCGATCCCGACGGGATTATCATCGACGCCAAGTCGGGCGTGTCGGGCGCGGGCAGGTCGCGCGTCAGCGTGGAGTACCTGTTCACCGAGCTGGACGAGAACTTCAAGGCGTATGGCGTGGAAAAGCATCGCCACACGCCCGAAATCGAGCAGACGCTGCAGGCGTTTAGCGAGCGCCCCGTGCGCGTGCGGTTCACCCCGCACTTAGTGCCGATGACGCGCGGCATCCTCTGCACGGCGTATGCCCGCTTGCGCGAGCCGATTGCGGCGGAAACCCTACACGCCCACTACGCCGCGTTCTATCGCGACCAGCCGTTCGTGGTTGTGCGCCCGCTGGGCGAGTATCCCGCCACGCGCGAGGTGTACGGCTCCAACCGCTGCGATATTGGGCTGACCGTCGACACGCGCACGCAGACCGCCGTCGTGATTAGCGTCATCGACAACCTCGTCAAGGGCGCGGCGGGGCAGGCGATTCAGAACATGAACCTGCTGCTGGGACTGCCGCAGACGCTGGGGCTGCCAATTGCGGGGATCAGCCCATAAAGAGTTCATGCGCCTAACGCCATAATGCCTCTTAGCCCCATTACGCGGGCTAAGGAGGCAACTGATGCACGGATGCTTGAGAAGCCTGCTGATTGCGCTGGCGCTACTTTATGGGGGTGTTGGATATAGCGGCGCGCCTGCCCGCGCGAGTTTTACGCTCCACGAGGACTGCAATTTCTGGATGGTTGCCTTGCGTCAGGGTGAGACCGTCGTCTTCACGCGCCGTTTTGAGGCGGGTGTGCGCTATCGGCTGTTCGTGATGGGCGACCCGCAGGCGCGAGCGGTGCGGTGTGAGGTGCTGGATCCGCTGGGCAGGGTAGTCGCGCTGGGCGACGAGGGCGTTCGGGAAACGCTGATGCGCTTTACCCCCAACGCGACGGGCATCTATACCCTTCGTCTAAGCCTTCGCAAGGCGCAGGGCTTGGCGTACTGTTCCGCGCTACTGACAGCGGAATTGGGCGACTGGCAAGCAACCGTGAAACACTGGAGTGACGCGCTGGGCAGGGTGCAGCAGGCGATGACCGCGCTGGAGGCGCAAGGCATTTCGGTTGCGCTTGCAGAGCAAGGGCTGTGCATGGTAGGCGGTCTCGCATCGGCGGGGCGCGCGTTCGCGGTCGGGCAACTGGAGTTAGACGCGGGCAATCACCTCTGGGCAGCGGCAGGCGATAACCGCGTGCGCACGCTGACGATGCGCCTGCAACGCGACGGCAAGCACCCAGAGCAGACGGCGTCTGGCAAGCGGCTTGCCCTGCATGCAATCTCCAGTGAAGGCGTGTACGCACCTGCGGTCGCCCTCGAAGCGGAAGGCGGTGAGGCGTTCGTAATTGTCGCCCTGTTCGCCATCCGAAAGTAGGCACGCTTGCCCGCCCTTGTGCATAGGCGTAGGGGTCTGATACGCTGCCTTCTCGAATGTGCCATAATATAGCGACTTACGCGCCTCCAGCGTCGGAGGCGGTTCGGACGCCGCCGTCGCGCATCACAGCGAATACAGAGGAGGCAGAACGATGAAGCGAGTGTACCTATTTGAGGAAGGCAGTGCGGACATGCGCGACCTGCTGGGCGGCAAGGGCGCAAACCTCGCCGAGATGACCAATATCGGGTTGCCCGTCCCGCCAGGCTTCACGATAACCACCGATGTGTGCCGCGGCTATATGAAACGCCTGCGACTGCCCGACGGCTTAATGCAAGAAGTGCGCGAAAAGATGCAAATTGTGGAGGGGCGCGTCGGCAAAAAGTTCGGCGACCCGCACAACCCGCTGCTGGTCTCCGTGCGCTCAGGCGCGAAGTTCTCCATGCCCGGCATGATGGACACAATTCTGAACCTGGGACTGAACGACGCCACCGCCGAGGGGATGATACGGCTGACCAACAACCCGCGCTTCGTGTACGACGCCTACCGCCGCTTCGTGATGATGTTCAGCGATGTCGTGATGGATATTCCGAAGCGGTACTTCGAGGCGCGGTTCGATGCGCTCAAGGAGCGGCTGGGCGTCACGCAAGACACCGATGTGCCCGCCGATGCGCTGCGCGAGTTGGTAAGCGAGTTCAAGCAAATCGTGCGCGATTTCGGCAAAGCGTTCCCCGAAGACCCCTACCAGCAGCTGGAGATGGCGATTGAGGCGGTGTTCCGCTCGTGGAACAACGAGCGCGCCGTGATTTACCGCGAGCGCGAGAAGATCCCGCACGACTTGGGCACAGCGTGCAATGTGCAGGCGATGGTGTTCGGCAACATGGGCGACGATTCGGGCACGGGCGTGGCGTTCACGCGCAACCCCGCCACAGGCGAGCGCGAGTTGTACGGCGAGTTCCTGCCGAATGCGCAGGGCGAGGATGTCGTCGCAGGAATCCGCACGCCGTTGCCCCTGAGCGCGCTGCACGAGCGCATGCCCGAAGTGTACGCGCAGTTTTTGGAGATTGCCGAGCGACTGGAGCGCCACTATCGCGACATGATGGACTTGGAGTTCACGGTGGAGCGCGGGCGGTTGTGGATGTTGCAGTGTCGCGTTGGCAAGCGCACGGGCAGGGCGGCGGTCAAAATCGCGGTGGATATGGCGAAAGAGGGGCTTATCGGGCGCGACGAGGCGGTGCTGCGCGTGCAGCCCAAGCAGTTAGACCAACTGCTGCACCCCCACTTTGACGAGACCGCGCTGGCAAGCGGCGACTATCCGCTGCTGGCGCAGGGCTTGGGCGCGTCGCCTGGCGCAGCCAGCGGGCGCGCCGTGTTCGACTCCAAACGCGCGATGGAACGGGGCAAGACCGAGCCTGTGATCCTCGTGCGCCCCGAAACGAACCCCGACGATGTAGGCGGGATGTTGGTATCTAAGGGGATACTGACAGCACGAGGGGGAAATACGAGTCACGCCGCCGTCATAGCGCGTGGGTTCGGCATCCCGTGCGTGGCTGGGTGCGAGGCGATTAGCGTCGACGAACACGAGAACCTGTTCACCGTGCAGGTGGACGGGCAGACGGTTGCCATCCGCGAGGGCGACTTTATCAGCATCGACGGCAGCACGGGCAAGGTCTACAAGGGCGCCGTGCCCACCGTCGCGCCTGAACTCAGCGAAGACCTGCACACGCTCCTGCGCTGGGCGGACGAGTTCCGTCGCCTGCGCGTGCGGGCGAACGCCGACAACCCGCACGACGCCGCCAAAGCGTTGGAGTTCGGCGCAGAGGGCATCGGGCTGGCGCGTACCGAACACATGTTCTTCGGCGAGGAACGCCTGCCGATTATGCAGGAGATGATTCTCGCCAAGACGGAGAAAGAGCGGCGCGAGGCGTTGAGCCGCCTGTTGCCCTTCCAGCGACGCGACTTTTTCGAGATCTTCGAGGTGATGCGCGGGCTGCCCGTCACCATTCGGCTGATTGACCCGCCGCTGCACGAGTTCCTGCCCCGCTACGAAGACCTGCTGCGCGAGGTCGCCCAGTTGGAGATTACCGCGCCCGACTCGGAGACGCTTGCCGAGAAGCGTCGGCTGCTACAGCGCGTGGAGGAGCTGCGCGAGGCGAACCCGATGTTGGGACTGCGCGGCGTGCGCCTGTCGCTGCTGTACCCCGAAATCGTGGAGATGCAGGTCGCCGCGATTCTGGAGGCGGCTGCCGAAGCGCAACGGCGCGGCTACGACCCCCATGTGGAGATTATGATCCCGCTGGTGGGGCATGTGAACGAGCTGAAACTCGCCCGCGAGCATCTGGAGCGCGTCGCCAAAGAGGTGATGGAGCGCGAGGGCGTGCGCGTGGACTACAAGTTCGGCACGATGATCGAAATCCCGCGCGCCGCGCTGACCGCCGACGAAATCGCCCAGTACGCCCAGTTCTTCTCCTTCGGCACGAACGACCTGACGCAGACCACCTTCGGCTTCAGCCGCGACGACGCCGAGGGCAAGTTCTTGGCGTACTATGTGGAGCATAAAATCCTGCCCGAAAACCCGTTCATCACGCTGGATCGCGACGGTGTGGGCAAGCTGATACGGATGGCGTTCGACCTTGGACGCGCCGTGCGCCCCGACCTGAAGGTGGGCATCTGTGGCGAGCATGGCGGCGACCCCGACTCCATCGCCTTCTGCCACGAGGTGGGGCTGGACTATGTGAGCTGCTCGCCGTTCCGCGTGCCGATTGCGCGGCTGGCAGCGGCGCAAGCCGCGCTGCGCAAGCGCGTGCAAATTGCGGTGGATAAATGAAGGCGGTCGTCCACTACGCGCTGGAGCCGTGCAGTGTGGAGCTGCGCGAGATTGCGGAGCCGACGCCCCGCGCGGGTGAAGTGCTGGTGCGCGTGCGCGCCGTCGGGGTGTGCGGCTCCGACCTACACCAGTACCACAACACGCAGTCGTGGCAGGTGAATGTGCCTGTGGTGCTGGGGCACGAGTTCGCGGGCGTGATTGAGGCGGTCGGCGAGGGCGTGCAAGGCTGGCAGGTGGGCGACCGCGTCGCGTGCGAGACGGCGGCGGTCATCTGCGGGCAGTGCGCCTACTGCCGCACAGGGCGGTACAACCTGTGTCCGCAGCGGCTCGGCTTCGGCTACGGCGTCAACGGCGCGATGACCCGCTATGTGCGCGCCCCCGCCCGAATCCTGCACCGCCTGCCCGACACCTTGTGCTTTGAAGACGCCGCGATGACCGAGCCGTGCTGCGTCGCCGCACACGCCGTCATTGAATGCTCGCAGCCTGAGCCAGGCGACTTGGTGGTCGTGTTCGGCAGCGGACCCATCGGGTTGCTGTGCCTGCAGATGGCGAAGCTGTTCAGCCCGCGCAAGGCGATCCTGGTCGGGCTAAGCACGGACGGCGAACGGCTGCGGATTGCCGAAGCGGTCGGCGCGGACGCGATTTTGTGCGCCGACCGCGACGACATCGAGGCGATTGTGCGTCGTGAGGGCGACGGGCTGGGCGCGGACTTGGTCATCGACGCGGTGGGCAGCTCCGCCGTGCTGGAGCCGTGCCTGCGCATCACGCGCCCCGACGGGCAAATCACCAAAGTCGGCTGGGGACCCGAACCGCTCGGTTACAGCTTAGACCCGCTGGTGGGCAAGAACCTGCGCCTGCAGGGAACCTTCAGCCACACTTGGGGCACTTGGGAGCGCGTGCTGACGCTGATGGGCGCGGGCAAACTCAAACTCGCGCCGATGCGCCGCGTCTTCCCGCTGGAAGCCTGGCGCGAGGCGTTTCACGCGATGGAGCAACGGCGCACGGTGAAGAGCGTGCTAATACCAGAATGAGGCGCGCAATCTAACTGGCTTAGCCATCCGCGCTGCCACTGAGAATGTTCAGAAACTGCTGGACGGATACCACCTGAATACCGCGACCTTCCATCTGCGCAACCAGCTCAAGATCGCGCTTGAGGTCGTCATCACGGCTCACCAAGTAGCGTGCGTTGCCGCGCACAGCTGCCTCCAAAAACATATTGTCGCGCAGGTCGCGACACCCCTCAGTATCGCCTTGCAGGACAACCCAGTGCCCTGCTTGATTGAGCGTGTGCAAAAGCAACGCGGCAACCCACTGGTAAATCCGCAGCACACTGAGCGCAAGCCGCGTATCCAGACGAGACAGTCGGCGGGTAAAGCTTCGCCAGAGGCGCGGGCGCGAGAGAACATCAGCCAACTCTTGGAGAAGCTCGCGGCTGACCACAGGCGTGAACTGCCCCTCAAGAAACGCCCGAAGCAATCGCGCAGGAAACCCGCGTGGGTTCAACAGTGCGGAGACCCAAACATTCGTATCGATTACGACGAGCATTCGCGGCGATACTCGTCAAAGGCGGCGGTAATATCCGCCTCGATGGACTCTGGTGCGATGTTCAGTTCCCGCATCAGTCTGTCCATCAGCGCATGCCACTGGTCTACCAGCGGCGGCGTTAGGACGGAGCGCGCCTCTGAGACTGTTGGGCGTGCTTGCGCTCCAGTCATCTCATTCAAAAGGCGTCGCACCTCATCCCAGAGTTGTTGGATGTGTGCGTGTTTCTGTTGGAGCGAGCCTGCCAGCAGGTTCTGCGCCAGCGCGTTGGCGTCGCAGCCGAGCTGCCGTGCTTGTTCGCACAGTTGCTCCCAGATGGCATCGTCGATCTCTATGGTTCGCGCCATGTTCTCACCACTAAAAGTATACCCATGCCCAGCGCACGCGGCAGGGAGGCGAAGCCCTCAATCTCCAGCGCAATCGGCGCAACGCAGCAGGAATCGCCTGAAACGCAGCGAATCCTTTGCGAAGCAGCAATGGCAGCGATACGCACGGCGCTGATCGATTGGCGCAAGTATCTGGTTGGGGTGTTTACGCAGGTGCTGGGCAATCCCGTGATTGGGCGGGAGTTGCGCGTGCGGGTGCGCGTCGGGCGCGCCTACTTGCTGCAGGCGTTCTACCTCGCGTTTCTGATTCTGATTGTCGCGCTGGCGTACCAAGCAGCGACTGGCGACAACCCTGACCTCCGAAACCCCGTGCGCGTGCAGGATGCGCTGGTGGAGTTCTACCGCATCGTGATGAGCATGCTGGTCGCGCTGATTGCGCTGATTGCGCCTGCGCTGACGGCGAACGCAATCACGCTGGAGCGCGAGCGCAAGACGATGGACTTGCTGCTCGCCACGCCGCTGACCGCGCGCCAGTTGCTGGTGGGCAAGCTGCTTGGCTCGTTCGCGTTTATTGTGCTGCTGCTTGCGTTAACGCTGCCCGTGAGCGCGGTGAGCGTGCTGCTGGGCGGGGTGTCGTTCCCCGAGCTGCTGAAAGCGTATCTGCTGATTGCGTGCGGCGGGCTGGTGCTGTGCGCGATTGCGCTGTTCAGCTCGGTGTACGCCCGCAACTCGACGCTGGCAGTGTTGTGGAGTTATTTGCGCGTGGCGGGCTTTCTGCTGGCGACAGGTGTGCTGATCGCGCTTCAGGAGGCGCTCGCGTTCGGCGCGTTCGGCGGGCGTGGCGCGGGCGCGCTCAACTTGGCGTTTCCGCAGGCGCTGCTGAATCCCTTCGCGGTGCCGTTTGTGGCGGACATGCAGGTGGACTTTGTGCGCTGGCAGGCGCCTGCGTGGGTTGTGGGCGTCGTGCTGTGCCTGCTATTCACGCGCTTGACGCTGACTGCCGCCGCGCGCAAGGTCGGGCTGTACGACAAGGATGTGCTGCCCTCCGCGCGACGCCAGCTGATGCTGCTATTCCCGCTGAACATGCTGCTGTGCGTGCTACCGCTGCTGGCGCGGGGCGGCGGCGCAGGGGGGATTGGAGGGGCAGAGTATGCGCTGGTGATTGTGCTGTTTTGTGTCGCGCCGTTTTTACTGCTGGCGGCGTGGATTGCGCCGTTTGGTCAGGACGGCGACGCGCCGTGCCCTGACGATGGGGTCTTCAAGCCGTCGCGAATGTTCACTGCTGCGCCGTCGGGCGCACTGCCGTTCCTCTGGACAGTGTGGCTGCTCACTGCGGGCGCGCTCATTCTCGTTCTCTACCAGTCGGGCATCCCCGCGATCATGGATCCGTTGTTTTGGAACTACCTGCTGTCGATGCTGATCTACTTCACGGGTGTGTGGATGCTATTTTGGGGGATTGGACGGTACTGTTCGGTGATGTTGCGGGCGCGTTCGTTGGCGACGGCGCGCGCCCTGACGCTGGTTATAATCACGGGGGTCATTACGCTGCCCGTGATAATCGACTTGATGTTTTTCTGGAACCGCGCCGAGTTTGTTGCGATGCAGCTGTGGGTGTTCAAGCCGTTCTTCGACGCGCTTTCCGGGCCACGAGCCGTGCAGACCCACGAGTCGATGTTCCTGTGGGGCAGCGGGATGGTGCTGGTGGGTCTGCTGCTGGGCGTGTTTCTCGGGCGGGTGCGTGTGCAAGGAACCGAAACGCCGTCGCATGGTGTATAATAGGTACATGAGCCGTAGGGGGAGCCGAAGATGATCGGGCGTCGCGTGTTTGGCATCGAGACCGAGTTCGGGTGCTTCGTGCGGGACGAGCGCGTGGGCACTTCCGAAACTGTGGTGGAAGCGGTCAAGAACTATGTGTTCCACAAGGCGCGGCTGGGGCTAATCGACCTAACTGCCCGCGACGAGGCGTTCGAGCCTGCCCGCAGTGGGGGCTTTCTCATCAACGGCGGGCGACTATATATCGACGCCGTCGGCAGCCACTTGGAGTACGCCACGCCCGAATGCGCCAGCCTGTTCGATATTGTCGCTCACGAGAAAGCAGGGCAGCGCATCGTCTACAATACACTCAAGCAGATGAACTGGGACGAGCGTGTGAGTTTCCACAACAACAACATCGACCACTTCGCGGGGCACACCTTCGGCTGCCACGAGAACTACCTTGTGCGCACGGACGAGCGGCTCCCCAGCGACTGGCACAAGCTGATCCTGCCGTTTCTGACCACGCGGCAGATTTTCGCGGGCGCGGGGCGCGTCGGCGGGCACAGACTCGAGCACGCAGGCTTCCGACCCTCCCTCTCCGAAGTCGCCGACCACCCGATTGACTTCATCTGGGTCTCGAATGTCTACAATGTGGAGCCTGACCCGACGGTGCAGTACCAGTTGTCGCAGCGCGCCGACCACATCGTGCGCGAGAACGCCTCGCGCGTGCGCTTCAACCGTGCGATTATCAACCCGAAGTGGGACAGCGTGTACGGCTACCAGAACTACCAGCGGCTGCACCTGCTGTTCGGCGAGGGCAACATGAGCGAGTACGCCGCCGCGCTGAAAATCGGTACGACCTGCCTCGTGTTAGACCTCGCGGAGGCGCGCGCGCTACCGAACTGGCTGCGCTTGCAAGACGCCCTGCACACCCTCAAGAGCATCTCGCGCGACCCGACCCGCAAGTGGATTGTCACGCTGCTGGACGGCAGCACCATGTCGGCAATCGACCTCCAGCGCGCCTACCTGCAACTCGCCCAGAAACGCTTCGCAGGGCGCGACCCCGAAACCGACTGGGTGCTGCAGGAGTGGGAGTATGTGCTGGACACCTTAGAGACCGACCCCGAAAAACTGGAAGACCGCCTCGACTGGCTAATCAAGCTGCGCATCCTGCGCGAGTATATGGCGGAGACGGGCGCGCAGTGGGGCGACGACGCGCTGCACTCGCTCGACCTGGAGTACCATAACATCAACCCAGAGCAGGGGCTGTATTACGCACTGCAACAGATGGGTGAGGTGAAGCGCGTGGTGGACGATGTGCAGATTGACGCAGGCATCACCACCCCGCCCGCCGACACACGCGCCTGCGCCCGCGGGTTTGTCATCAAGCGTCTCGCGGAACGCCGCTACAATCGCTACTACATCGACTGGGATATTGTGTATGTCGACCGCAATCGCCAGGTAGACATGCGCGACCCGTTCAACACCTACATGCGCGAGGCGGAGCGGTTCGTGGTGATGCTGTAGCGCCACTCGTAGTAGGTCGCCGCCGCCAGCGCGAGCTTCTCGGCATGCGTGGTGCGGGCGCGCTGACGGAATACATCGTAGTCGTTGCGCTCAATCGCGTTCAAGATCCGCGCGTAGAGCCGTCCGCCCAGCAGCACGGGGTACTGCGCCTCGCGCGGCAGCAGCGGGATGCCTTGCTCGGCTTCGGCGTACAGCGCGCGGCAACGGTCAATCTGGAAGCGCATCAGCGCGACCCAGCGGTCGTCTACGACGCCGTTGGCGATTTGCGCTTCCGAGACGCCGAACCGTTGCAACTCGTCCTGCGGTAGGTAGACGCGCCCGCGCGCCCAGTCCTCGCCCACATCGCGCAGGAAGTTTGTCATCTGCATCGCCAGCCCCATCGTCGCCGCGTAGTGCAGCGCGTCGGGCTGCACTGCGCCGAGAATGTAGCACATCATCACACCCACCACCGACGCGCTGCCCCAAGTGTAGGTCTGCAACTCGTCGAAAGTCGCGTAGCGCGTGCGCGTCAAGTCCATCCGCATCGCGTCCAGAAACTCCAGCGGGTAGCGCAGGGGGATGTGGTAGCGGCGCACGACATCGGCGAACGCCCGCAGCGGCGGCAGCGACACAGGCTCGCCGCACACGGCGCGAATCAGGTCGCGCTCGTAGGCGTCCAGTTGCGTGCGGATGCTCTCGGGCGAGCTGTGCGCGTCGGGGCAGTCCACCCACTGGTCGGGGTAGCGCACGAAGCCGTAGAGCGCGTGTACGGCGCGGCGCGTTTCGGGCGGGAAAAACCGCGTCGCGAAGTAGTAGCTGACGCCATGCGCCCGCTGCACCGCTTGGCAGTGCGCGTAGTCCTGCTCCAGCGTCGGTTCCTCCCCGCGGCGCGCCATCAGCGAACGCATCGGCAGTAGGATACCCAAAACGGTCAGAACCGCTCGTGAATTGAGCGCGTGCCCCGCAGCAGCACTTGGAAGCCCTGCGCGGCGCGTTCCTCGTCGGTGAGCGCGGCGCGGGCGTCGGTGCGGGTCTGGCGCAGCAGCGTCTCCACTGCGCCCGCCGCCTCCGCGAGCCACGCGGTCTCGTCGGTCGCCGCGCTCTGGAACGGCGCACCCACACTCAGAAACGCGCGCGGGTACTGGTGATAGCTCGGCTCGATATGGATTGCCAGCGGCAACAGCGTCGCCTGCGGGACGCGACACGCCAGCCAGTGCAGCGACCGCTGGAACGGCAGCAGCCGCTCCGTGTCGCCGTGTAGCACGCCCTCAGGAAACAGCAGCAGCGCCGCAGGTTCCGTGCGTAGAATCTGCACTGTGCGCTTGACCGCGCGGGCGCGCGCCTGCGGGTCGTCAGGCGGGAAGGGCAGTGCGCCGATTGCCCCGAACGGCGGGAAGCGACGATACGCCTCCATCCACACCACCATGCGCCGTCCCCACGCGCGGATGAGCCAGTAGCCCAAGTAGCCGTCCCACCAGTAGTGGTGATTGGCGAATAGCACAAGGGGGCGGGCGGGTTCAGGCAGCACACCGCGCACATAGACCGCCCGAAAGTTTCGCCGCAAGTCGCGCCCGATCAGCCAGTCCACGAACCGCGCCTGCAGCCTCACGAGCGCGCCTGATAGACCCGTCCCTTCCATCGCACCCAACCTCGCCGATACCACACGATCGAACGCGCGAGCGTCAGCAGCCCAATCAACACGCTGCCCGCATAGCCCAACCCCATCGCAAGCGGCATGCCGACCACCCGCGCCGACAGCCCGAACACCAGCACCGCGCCCGCAATCGCCCCCGATGCTTGCGCGTACTGCCCCAGTGCAATCGCCGCGCCCAGCGGGTACAGATAGACCAGCGTAAGCATAACGCCGACCAGCACCGCCACCAGCGCCGTGCGGCAGATGGCGACGGCGTTTTTGGCGAAGCCGTCCATCGCCGCCCGTAGCGTCGGGTACATCGACACGCGCAGCCACGCCCGCGCGTCCAGCAAATGCACCGTCCCGCGCTGCCGCTTCACCAGCGCGGCGAGCGCGACATCCTCCAGCACTGCACCACGCACTGTCTGATGGGGCTGCCATCGCAAGTAGTCGTCCCTGCGGAAGGCGATGACCTGCCCATTCGCGAAGGCGAACGCGGGGTTCGGATGCCGCTCTGCCAGCGGCAACGGCAGCAGCGTGAACACCGAGAAGGGCACCATCAGTTTCAGCAGCGCGACGGGCAGGCTCGCGGGCGCGAACGCGGGGATGGCACTCACCAAGTGCGCGTCAGTCGTCTGCAGGTATGCCCGTAGCGCGTCCAGGAAACCCGCCTCACAGCGCAGGTCGGCGTCCAGAAACAGCAGCCAGTCGCCCTGCGCCCGTACCGCCAGCTGATGGCACGCCCAGTTCTTGCCGACCCAGCCGTCGGGACGCGGCTCGCTCCGAAACCAGCGCACGACCAGCGGCTCGGCGTGCTGCGCCAGCCACTCGGTCGTGCCGTCGTCGGAGCCGTCGTCGCACACCCAACACTCCACCCCCGCGCCCAGCTGCGGCGCAAGGCTTTCCAGCAGCGCGGGCAAGTTCTCCACCTCGTTCCGCGCAGGGATCAGCACCGAAAGCGTCGGCGCACTCACCGATGCAGCTGCCCGCAGCCGACGCCTGCGCCAATAGGCAAGGTTATACAGCAGGATGCCGATTTGCACCGCCAGCACGCCGTAGATGATGAGCCACACTGGATGTAAGGATACCCTTATACCAATCGCGCGTCCAAAGTTCATGAGTTGCCCCCCTCCTTTAGGTTCCCCCCGCTTCGCGAGGGGAACCAAGTCGCGCGCCCGTTCGGTTCCCCCTGCGAGCAGGGGAAACCTTAAGGAGGGGGTTCTCGTTTATTCGTGCTTTTATGAACTCTGGCTCGGCGATTGGTATTATACTAACGCCGTCTTGCCAGGCACTGCCACCTCGTCGATGGGCATCGGTCCGAACTCCAGCTTCTCGGCGCGCTCCAGCAGGTTCAGCTGCGATTGGTTCATCACGAAGTCCCAAGTGACCACCTTGCCTGTGTAGGCGGACATGCGCCCCATAATCGCTGCGAGCGTCGCTTCTGTGACGGCGCGCGTCTCGTTAAGCGGCTTGCCCTCGCGGATGGCTTGCACGAGGTCTTCCTGCTCCTTGCGGTAGCCGCTGCGCTTGGGTCCGTCGTAGCGCCAAGTCTCGCCGCCGACCGTGATGCTCCCCGACGGGTCTGCCGTGCCTTTGGCGCCGTACACGCGCTCGCCAATCAGAATCGCGCAGTTGTCCACCTGACGGCACATGCTCAGCACCTTGACGCCGTTGGGGTACTCGAACTCCACGGCGAAGTGGTCGTAGATGTGCCCGTAGTGCGGCTCGGTGCGCGACTGGCGTCCGCCCATGCCCATCGCACGCACGGGATGCGCCCCCAGCACCCAGTTCATCACATCGATGTTGTGGATGTGCTGCTCGACGATGAAGTCGCCTGAGAGCCAAGTGAAGTAGAGCCAGTTGCGCATCTGCCACTCCACATCGCTCCAGTCGGGGCGTTTCTCGACATGCCACAGTCCGCCTTGGTTCCAGTAGCATGCGCCGCCGACGATTTCGCCGATTGCGCCGTCTCGGATGCGGCGGATGGTTTCGATATAGTTCGGCTCGTGGCGGCGTTGCGTGCCCGCGACGACGCTCAAGCCCTTCTGGGTCGCCAGCTCGCCCATCTGGAACATCAGCCGCGCTCCTGCAGGGCACACTGCGACAGGCTTCTCCATAAACACATGCTTGCCCGCTTGAATCGCCTCGCGGAAGTGGATAGGTCGGAACGCGGGCGGCGTGCAGAGCAGCACTACATCCACCCCGCTGGCAATCACCTGCTTGTAGGCGTCCAGTCCGACGAACAGGCGGTCGCCGACATTCAGTTGCGCCTTGCGCTCGTCTTTCAGCTCCTCGCGTAGTGCGTTCAGCGAGCCTTCCAGTCGGTCTTTGAAGGCGTCGCCCAGTGCGTAGAGTTCGACGCTGGGGTGCGCGACGATGATGTCGATGGCTGCGCCTGTGCCGCGCCCGCCGCAGCCGATGAGTCCGACGCGCAGCTTGTCCGATCCCTGCGCGTGCGCGAAGAGTTCAATCGGCAGGCTGGCGAGTGCGCCGCCGACGGCGACGCCCGCCGACGCCTTCAGAAACTCGCGCCGTGTCAGTGTATTCGGTTGCTTCATTGCTCGCCTCCTATTGCGGATTTGCTTCCAGCACCTTCAGTTGTGTGGTCAGCGTGAACAGCCGCCCGTCGATGTCGAACACGAGTTCGGCGTAGGCGGTCGCGCGTCCGCGGCGGGGTCGCTGCAGGAAGCCCTGCCAGCCGCCGTCGCGCGTGCGCGTCATCGGCGCGCTTGCCCAGCGCGACTCGCGCAGGTCGTAGTCGGGCGTGCTGGCGAACCACATCCGCGCCTCGCGCGCCGCAGGCTGGCTGCGCACGCGAATCTCCAGCCCTTGCGGGGTCTCGTTCAGCGTCCACGCCATCTTCGGCAGCGACCGCCCACGCGCCAGCGTCTGGATGAACGCGACCAGCGTCGCCAACACGCGTGTGCGGTCGTCCAAGCCGTGCCCACTGTTGGGCGCGTACAGAATCCACTTCGGCTCGGGCAAGCCGTCCCAATACAGGTTCAGCGCGTCCTGCGCCCAGTAGCGGTCGTTCGTGCCGTTAATAATGAGCTTCGGCATCGTGTAGCGGTCGCGATAGCTGTAGGGGTCTTCCAGTTCTATCAGCCGTTGCCCGATGGGGGTGTTCAGCAGTTGCAGCATCCCGCCCGCCACATAGTCGCCAATTTGCTCGCTCGGCTTGCCCTTGTAGAACTCCAGATGGTGGGGCACCTGTTTGGGCAGATCCAGCACATCGATAACCATCGGCGCGATGCCCGCCACGCGCGGGTCTTGACTCGCGCCCACCAGCCATGCCGTCCACCCGCGCTTCGATGCGCCCGTGACCATGAACCGCTCCACCACAGGCAGCCGCTCCGCTTTCAGGAACGCTTGCACGGCGTCCATACACTTCAGCACTGCCTTCGCCATCGGGAAGTGCAGCGGCCAAGTCGTGTCGCCCGTCTCGATGAACTTCTGCCAAGTGTAGACGATAAGCGCATCTTCGTATAGGTTGTTATACAGTGGCTGCTTGGGAATACCGTACAGAATCACGAACGGCGCGCCCGATTCGCGGGCGATGTGCGTTCCGAACGCTTCGTCTTCAGCGTCGGGTCTACCCCCTGTGTTGTAGAGTCCTGCAAAGCGCGGGAAGCGCGGGCGGTCGGGGTAAAACACCTGCACAAAGTGATCCCATTCAATCCCTTGCCATGTCTGGGAAATCATAAACAGCGTGTGTATCGTGACGCCGTCGACGCGCTTGGTCTCGCGCTTCTCCCAGCGGTAGGCGGGTTCGGGTCGCTTGAAGTAGTCGTCCAGCGGTTTTTGCGCCCAACCTGCCGATAGCAGCGTCGCCAGCAGCGCTAATCCGAGTAATCGCATCCGTTGCATAGGCCCAGAATTCTACGAGAGTTCGCCGATTCCTGCGAATACCGACCTGCGCGTCCAGAGTTCACGAATTGCCCCCCTCCGTAGGTTCCCCCCGCTTCGCGAGGGGAACCAAGTCGCGCGCCCACTCGGTTCCCCCTGCCCGCAGGGGGAACCTTGAGGAGGGGGTCGCCATTTGCACCTGTGTTTACGGACTTTGGTTGCACGGTTAGTATTAGTACCATCTAATCGCAGCCCCGTCCGAAGTCCATCAGCAGCGTCAGCAGGTCGGCGTCGTCCACGATGCCGTCCCAAGTGATGTCCTCGCCGCTGTCGCAGGTCTCGCCGAAGCGCAGCAGCACCTGCAGCAGGTCGGCGTCGTCGACGCAGCCGTCGCCGTTCACATCCGACAGATACAGCGTCAGCGTGTCGGGTAGTTCGCCGTCGCAGCGGCTGGGCGCGAAATCGGGCAGCCCGTCCAGCCCGTCGGTCAGCCCGCCAGGGCAGTTGTAGGGCGTGCAGGGCGGGTCGATATTCGGCGGAACATTACCCAGCGGCGCGGTTCCCGTAATCGCGGGACCGCCGTAGCCCAACCCCGAAATCGGGCAGTTGAAGTTGACCTGCAGCAGCTGCCCGCTCAGGCGAATGCGCGGGTTGTTCAGCACCTGCACGCGCGTGCCCAGCGTCAGCGTGCTGCCCGATACCGTGACATGGCGAATCTCGTAGTGCAGGTGTGGTCCCGTCGAGCTGCCCGTGCTACCGAGTCGTCCAATCGGCGCGCCCGCCTCTACGGTTGCCCCGTTCGGTGCGAGGAAGTAGTTGAGGTGTGCGTAGATGGTCGCCAAGTAGGTGTTGCTGCCCCCACCTGTGGGGCGCACATTGCTCACCACGATGGCGTAGTTGCCGTAGCCCGTGCAGCCGCTTTGGGCGCGGATGTAGACGCGCCCCGCATGCGACGCCAGTATCGGCTCGTTGCAGTCCTGCAGGAAGCTGTTGTAGTAGGGGCAAGTCGCCCGCGCGCTGGAGAGGCGATTGAAATCCACGGCGTATTCGGGGTTGTTGCCTGCGTGCGTGTCATAGGTAGAGGGCAGCCACACCTGCCCTTGTCGCCACGGCGCGACGAGGCTGCGCAGGAACTGCTCTTCGGTCTGGGGCGTGTTCGGGCTGTAGATCAGCGTGATGCGGCTGACCTGCACGGCATAGAGGGTCAGCGTGCGGCGTGGGTGGCTCGCGCCGTCCACCAGCCAGCGGGTAAACCGTGCGCCATTGGGGGCGAATTCGGGCGCAGTGAGGCTCACACGCTCACCCGATAGGTACACCAGCGTCGCAGGCAGGGTGATGGTCGTCGTGCCTGTGTTTAAGTCTGTGGGCGAAACTTGCACTTCCACGCTTGATGTGCCCAGTGTCTGCAGGTACAGCGTCGCCTTCGGGCGCGGCTGCCCCGCCAGCGAGAGGTAGACGCCCGCCTCGCGCACGCCCTCCGCTGACCAGCCGATCACCCCGTCATCCCAGCGGATTTTCCACCAGACGGTGTTCGCGGCGGTGTTGTTGAACACCTCGTATGCCCAGCCCGTCGCGCCTGCAGACTTCGTGGTGACGATGGCGTTCTCCGTACCTGGCCCTGTGCGCACATTCAGCGCGGAGGCGTTCGGTCCGACGCGCACGGGGTACGCCAGCGGAGCAGACACATTCGGGAAGACGCCCTGTCCCGCCAGCGGCGCGAGGTAGTCCGTTCCGCCCGCGCCCGTCGTCGTCCAGCCCTGCAAGCCGTTCGCCCAGCGCGTGGGCAGCCAAGTGAGGCTGTTGCACGCTTGCGCCGCGCCCAGCACTGCGCCGTCCATCCCCGACGGAAGTGCGCCCAGACTGCTTGTGCTGCACGGGGTAGGGCGCACGGCGAGGTTGTTCCCCGCAGCCGTGACGCCGACGCGCTCGCTGACGACCTGCCCCGACGCGGCGCAGGCAACACTAACGGCAATCCAGAACCCACACAGGCGACGCATAGCCTATAGATACGCCTGCGCGGGCAGAGTTCCTACCTACTTCCCGCTTTGCAGCGACTCGAAGTATCGCTTCACGCGCTTGCGCTCGGCGGGGGGCACATTCTGCTGGCTCAGTGCCTGCTCCGCCTTCTTCTGGTAGGTCGGCAGCGCCTGCGTCAGCGGGATGGAACTGCCGCCTGGGGTAGGGGGCGCTTCATAGTCCATGTAGTCGCCTGCGCCGGGCACAAGCGGCGGCTGCCCGCTGACGGCAGTGTCCTTCATGGGGATCTTCAGCTCGGGCTGCTTGTCACCCTGATTGAACATCTCCGGCTGACCGACGAACTCGCCCTTGTCCCACGCCTGCTTCTGCTTCGTGCCGAACGCGCCGCCCGCTCCCAGTCCCATGCCCAAACCAAAGCAGTTGCCCATGCCCAGTCCCATGCACGCGCCTTGACACTGGGACAGCTCCTTCATCTGCTTGACCTGTTCCAGTAGCTGTTGCGCCAACTCACGGATTTTCTCGTCGCTGTTATACTTTTTCGCGAGTTCCTCCAATTGGCGCTGCAGTTCCTGCAGGCGTTGCTCGATCTCCTCTTGGGTGAGTTTGCGCTGCTGGGGGTCTTGCTGCTGGTTGAGTTTCTGCATTTGCTCGGCGAGTTTGCGCAGGTGTTCCATCGCCTCTTTGTAGGCGGGGTCGTTCATCAGCTTGCGCAGGAACTCCTGCGCCTCCTGCGAGAGCTTCAGCGCGCGCATCTGCTGTTGCAGCGACTCCAGTTGCTTTTTGAGTTGCTCCATCTGCTCTTTGGTGAGCGGGTTGCCGTTGGCGTCCTTACCCGACTGGAGCATCTTCTGCAGTTCGTCGATTTTGCGTTGCAGGTCGTTCATCTGTGCCTGCAGGTTCGCCTGGTTCGGGTTCTGCATCGCCTGTAGGGTCGCTTGCATGCGCTGGAGTTGCTGCTGCAGGTCGGCGCGTTGCTGGGCAGTCAGCGGGCGTCCTTGCAGATCTTTACCCGACTGGAGTTGCTGTTGCAGGCTTTGCATCTGTTGCTGGAGTTGCTGCTGCAGGCTCTGCATCTGCTGTTGCAGTTGCGGCGGGAGCTGATTCTGCTGGTTGGACTTCTCGGCGAGTTTCTGCATCTGCTCGGCTGCGGTCTGGGCTTTCTGGGCGGCTTGCTCCAGTTGCCGTTGGGTCTGCTGCTCCAGTTTACGCGCCTCGTCGAGGATTTCATTGTAGCGCAGGAGGGCTTCCTGCTTGCTCATTTTGGCTTCGCGGGCGCGCTTGTTGTAGAGTTCCACATTTTGCGCGATACGCTTGGTCAGCTCGTCAGCGTCGGGCTTTTTCGCCTCCTCCAGAATGGGCTTGGCGACCTCCTGAATCTCCTGCGCCGCTTGTTTGATTTCCTTCTGCTCCTCGCGCCGTTCGGGCAGCGCAATTGCCAAGATTTGGGGCAAAAATTGCACAAACAGCGTCAGGGCAACCGCGCCGACGAACAGCTTCTGCCACTTACCGAACTGCAGGCGCAGGATGCGCTTCGGGTCGGCGTTCTGCAGGGCGTTCTGCGCGTCCTCAATGAGCGGCGGGTCAAACAAGTGCGCGCCGTCGGTATGTTCCATCGCGGTCTGCAGGCGGTCTTTGAGTCCTGCGCGGCGGTCAATCAGCTGCGCCACTGCCGCGTCCGACACGCGCAGCAGCAGCCCGTACAGCGCGCCCATCAGCACGCCCGCCAGAATGCACGCGCCCAACTGCCACGGATAGACGGTCAGCACGCCGCGCCAATCGAGCAGGCTGAGCAGCGTCGCAACGAACGCGCCCGCCACGCCCGCCATCGCGCCGTAGCGCCACATCAGCAGGATGCGCACCCGCCGTCGGTACGGGCGCAGGCGATCCACCCAGTTCAAAGCGTTCAACGCCATCGTGATACCCCCAAACTGCCCACAGTATACCCGCCCCGACGCGAATTGCAAGCCCCATACCCGACAGGAAACACGCGCTGCGAGGCGAACTCCTGCGCCCTATGAAAACGGTTTTCGCAGCGACTTGGTGGTTCGGGCGCGCGTGCGTTGAGACGGCGTACCAGCGTTGGCAGGAGTCTTCCGAGAGTGACTCCGCGCAGCGTCTGCTGGATGCGGTTGTGGAAGGCGCATCGACAGCGGAGCGCGACCCGCAGGTGTTGTCAGTCGGCTACGGGGGCTTGCCCAACCGCGACGGCGAGGTGGAGCTGGACGCCGCCGTGATGGAGGGCGCGCGGCTGCGTGCGGGCGCAGTGGCAAGCGTGCGCAGGTTTATGCCTGTGGTGTACCTCGCGCGTGCGGTGATGGAGCGCACCCCGCACCTGATGCTGGTCGGCGACGGCGCGGAGCGCTTCGCGCTTCGGCAAGGCTACGAGCCGCAACAGCTGCTAACCGCCGAGTCGCTACGCCGCTGGCAGGAGTGGCGAGAACAGCAGACCGCGCCGAAAGAGGTCTCTCAAGAGCGCGCCGATGCGCCCCGCGAGTCGCACGACACGGTAGGCGTGCTGGGCTGGAACGACGGGCATCTGGTGGTCGCCTGTACCACCAGTGGCTTGGCGTGGAAGCTGCCGGGGCGCGTGGGCGACTCGCCGATTGTGGGCGCGGGGCTGTACGCCGACAACGAGGCGGGCGCGGTGGTCTGCACGGGCGTCGGCGAGGAAATCTGGCGGTTCGCGTTAGCCAGCCGCGTCGTGGAGGCGATGCGCGCGGGCTACTCGGCACAGCAAGCCTGCGAGCGGAGCATCGACTTTATGCTGCGTCGCCTGCCCGATGTTGCCCAGCACCAGTGCGCCGTGATTGCCCTCTCTGCGCGGGGCGAGTTCGGGCTGGCAGCCACGCAGCCCGAGCGGTTCAACGCCTTCGTCTGTCGCGACGGCGCGATTGAGGAGGTCAGGGCAGGGTAGCAGTAGTTTGGAGTGCTGAAGCGAAGCTTCAGCGTTTTGCGGAAGCTGGCGCTTCCGCACTCCAAAGATAGGGCATACGATTACCTCTGGAGCGGGCAGCGGGAATCGAACCCGCACCGCCAGCTTGGAAGGCTGGAGCTCTACCATTGAGCTATGCCCGCTCGTGTCCGCTACCGATTGCATTCGCACGCTCCCTACGCCTCGCCATATAGTGCCCAAAGCCTTTCGCGCTTCGCGCACAGCCGCCGAGGCTGGAGCTTTACCCTTGTTCGATTCAAGTATACCCCATCGCCCCACCTCAATGCAAGACGGGGCAGGCTACAGGCTGAACGAAGTCCCACACCCGCAGGTGCGCTTCGCCTTCGGGATGTCGAAGTGGAACCCGCCGCCGATGAGTTGTCCCGTGTAGTCGACGGTCGCGCCTTCCAGAATCTCCGCGCTCTTGGGGTCAATCACGACGCGCACGCCGTCGAACTCCGCCACGAGGTCGTTCGGGCGCGGCGCGTCCACAGGCAGCATCACATGCTCGTACCCTGAACACCCACCCGCGCGCACGCCGATGCGCAGGTAGGCGTCCTGCTTGCCCTGCCGCGCCAGCACCTGCTTGATTCGGGCAATCGCTCGCTCCGTCAGTCGGATAGGGAACTGGGTTTGGGTCATATGCTCACCACAGAGATTATACCATGCGCCCCTCGACATCCTGCAGACTCCTGTAAACAGATTCCACAATCGGGCGTTTGTGGGGAGTCGCAGCGGCGTGTTGGAGGAACTCGAAAGTGGTGAGATCGACGCGCCGTCCCAGAAGCTGTTCCAGAAAGTGCGCCATCGCTACAAAGTCCCATCCCAGCGGGCGCTCCAGCTCCACCACTAAATCCACATCGCTGCGGGTGTGCGGGCGTTCCTCTGCGAAGGAGCCGTACAACGCCAGACGCCGCACGCCGTACCGCTCGCGCAGGGTGGGGAGCGCTGCTCGAAGACGCTCCACCACCTCGTGGCGCGATTGGACGCGCGACCGAGCCTTGCGCCGTGCTTGCATGTCAGTGCATCATCTTACGCAGCACCATCGGCAGGATGCCGCCGTGGCGGTAGTAGTCCACCTCAATCGGCGTGTCCACGCGGGCAAGCACTTGGAAGGTGCGCTCGCTGCCATCGGGCTTGACCGCGCGCACGGTCAGCACCTTGCGCGGCGTCAGGTCGGCGACGCCCGCGATGTGGAACACCTCCTGGCCCGTCAGCCCCAGCGATTGCACAGTCTCGCCGGGCATAAACTGCAGCGGCAGCACGCCCATCCCAACGAGGTTGCCGCGATGGATGCGCTCGAAGCTCTCGGCGATCACGGCGCGCACGCCCAGCAGCGCAGTGCCCTTCGCCGCCCAGTCGCGCGAACTGCCCGAACCGTACTCCTTGCCGCCCAGCACTACCAGCGGCGTACCCGACGCCTTGTACCGCTGGCACGCCTCGTAGATGGTCGTGCGCTCGCCCGTGTCCCAGTGAATCGTGTAGCCGCCCTCCACACCGGGCAGCAGCAGGTTCTTGATGCGGATGTTCGCGAAAGTGCCGCGAATCATCACCTCGTGGTTGCCCCGCCGCGAGCCGTAGGTGTTGAAGTCGCGCGGGTCAACGCCGTGCTGAATCAGGTACTGCCCCGCAGGGCTGTCCACGGGGATACTGCCTGCGGGCGAGATGTGGTCGGTCGTGATGCTGTCGCCGAAGATTGCCAGCACGCGCGCCCCGTGAATGTCGCTCAGCACGGGCGGCTCGTCGGGCATCCCGTCAAAGTACGGCGGACGCTGAATATAGGTGCTGCGCGCGTCCCACTCGTACACCTCCGAGTCGGGCACGGGCAGCGACTGCCAGTGTTCGTCGCCGTCGAACACCTGCGCGTAGCGGTGCTTGAACAGCTCCGACTGCAGCGCGCGGGCAATGGTCTCGCGCACCTCTTGCGGGCTGGGCCAGAGGTCTTTCAGGAACACAGGATTGCCGTTGGGATCCCAGCCCAGCGGGTCGCGCTGTAGGTCGATGTCCACCGTGCCTGCAATCGCGTAGGCGACCACCAGCGGCGGCGAGGCGAGGTAGTTCGCCTTCACCTGCGGGTTGATGCGCGCCTCGAAGTTGCGGTTGCCCGACAGCACCGCCGCGACCACCAAGTCGCCCTGCTTGACCGCCTCCGAAATGACGGGCGGCAGGGGTCCGCTGTTGCCGATGCAGGTTGTGCAGC
>JAIMAN010000027.1 GCA_023511915.1 Armatimonadota bacterium | reverse complement strand
TCGCGCGATGGGAGCTTGCTGGCTTCGGGCAGCGGCGACGGATTGATTAACCTGTGGCGTATATCTGATGGGACGCGTGAACTGCAGGGGGTGGCGGGGGCGTTGGAACCGTGGCAAGCGTACTGGATACTGGCGCGGGTGGAATGCACGCTGGTATTGAACGCTGCGCCCAGTCGCGCTGTTCAAGGTTCGCTCGCGCCGTCCGATAGCGTCTGGACGTTGCAGGTGGAGGCATTGAGTGCGCGGGGCAGCGGGGCGGTCTGGGTAGGCGTGGCGCAGGGACGCTCGGTGCAGGCGATGCTGGCGCACGAGCCACCCGACGGCGAGTTGCCCATACAGGTGCGGGTGCGCCGTGTGAAAGGCGTGTTCGCTGCCGATGTACGCCCGACGCTGACGCGCGATGCCCGCTGGAGCCTTGAAGTGGTCGTCGCGCCCAGCGACCAGCCGCAGCAGATCAGCCTGCGCATCCACCAAGCGACCCACCTGCCGCGCGGGGTCAACCTCGCGCTGGTAGACGAGCAGAGCGGCGCGCGGCGACCCTTGCGCAGCGCGGGCGCGTCGCTGACCTTCACGGCTCCGCCCGAAGGCGGCGTCTTCCGCTTCGCGATTGAACCGATTGCGCGACGGACGCTGCTGCGCGTGCTGAACCCGACGGTGCGCGGCGGCACACGCGCGGGCGAAACGCTCACGCTCGGCTTCACGCTGACCGCTGACGCGCAGGTACAGGTACAAATCCGAACTGGGAGCCGCACGGTGCGCACGCTGAGCGACACGCGCACGCGCAGCGCGGGACTGCAGGAGTTCACATGGGACGGTCGGGACGACGCAGGCGTACACCTGCCGCCAGGCGCGTACCTTGCGGAGATTACCGCTGTCAGCGCGGATGGTCAGGTCGCACGCGCCGTCGCGCCGATTATTGTCAGGAGGTAGCAACGATGCGCATTCGGTTTGGATTACGGAGTTTGTGTTATGCGCTGCTGGTTGTGGCGGGCGCGTCAGTGATTGCATGCAGCGGTGGTGGCGGCGGAGGCAGTGGGGGCGGTGGGGGCGGCGGGGGCAACGGCGCAGCCGACACGACGCCTCCCATCATCGGCGCGGTCGCCGTCTCGCCCAGCCTGCTCACAGTGGGCGCACAAGCGCAGATCGAGGCGGAAGTCTTAGACCTGCAAAGCGGCGTGCAGACGGTGCTGGCGGTGGTGACCTATCCCGACAACACGCAGGCGACCGTCGCACTGCAACTCGCGGGTGCGCGCTACCGAGGCGCGTTCACGGCGCAGTGGACGCTCAACAGCGTCAGTCAGGCGCGGGTGGAGATACAAAGCCACCGACGGCGCGGGCAATCGCGCCAGCCGCGAGCAGACGGTGCAGGCAGTTGCCCAGCCCCCCGCGCCGCCGTTTTAGGATGCAGGGCAATCAGCTGCAGCGACGCCGCACAAGCCCTATCAGCCCCAAGCCAAGCGCAATCAGGCTCGCAGGCTCAGGCACAGTATCCAACAGGAACGCTTCTAAGCGCAGGGTCGTCGCGTTCCAGCCGTATCCCACAATGAAGCGTCCATCCGCGGAGATAGAGTTCGCCGCAAACAGTATTGAGCCATCGGTTAGTAAGCTGGCGTAAGTGAGGTTCAGGTTCTCCATACCCCCTGATGCAGTCCAGCGGAAAGCTCGATTTGTACCTGCGGTATGGAACTTTCCCACGACCACAGAGCCATCTCCAGAGACGCTGAGCGCTTCGCTGGCGCTGCCTAACGAGCCGAGCGCTTGCATCCCGCCAGATGGAGTCCAGCGGAAGGCGCGTTGGATCTCTCCGGGCAGGGTAGCCCAGCCGACGACGACCAAGCCGTCTGCAGAGACGCCGCGCGCGCCCGATTGGTACCCTCCGAGCGTGCCGAGATCTTGCATCCCTGTGGCGGCGCTCCATCGAAACGCACGGAGCCGTCCTACGCGGTTTTGGTCCTCACCGACTACCACGGAGCCGTCTGCAGATAAGCCTCGCCCCCAGCTGGAACTGCCACTTAGCGAGCCGATATTCTGCATCCCCTCAAATTGAGTCCAACGAAAGGCGCGATAGGTTGCGGACACGGTGGTGAGAGACCAGCCTGCCACTACGGCGCCATCGGCGGATACCCCGTGCGCTTCGCTCCAGACGCCCCCGAGCGAGCCGAGCGACTGAAGCCCTCCCGCCTGTGTCCAGCGAAACGCGCGTATCTGATTCACGCCCACCTCAGCCACACCAACGATCACTTGACCGTCTGCAGAAACGCCATAAGCCGTCCCCACTGCAATTTCCTGAATCCCTGTGTCCACGGTCCAGCGAAACGCGCGAGTCTGACCGAAAGCGTTGTATGCCCATCCGACCACCACTGAGCCATCCCTTGAAACGCCGTGTGCCTCGCTTCTGCTCCCCCCCAGCGTACCCAGCCAAGTCAACCGCTGAGTCCAACCGATGTTCGCCCAGAACGACAGCACCAACGCCCTACGAGCGCGTTCACTCGCAAGAGAAGGTTCCGTTCCATAGTGCGCCTACTAATCTCGCGCGTCGCCAAGTCGCGACACGCAGCCTTGTGCAAAATTATACACCACTCCCGCGATTGTACTTGCCGCTTCCCATACGCCTTGCGCAGCAGGAGTCCTCGCGTAGGGGGTGAAATTGCAACTTGCTATGCACTTCCCGAAAGGCTTCCTATGGGGCGCGGCGACGGCGGCGTATCAGATTGAAGGCTCGCCGCTGGCGGACGGCGCAGGCGCGTCTATCTGGCATCGGTTCAGCCACACGCCGGGCACAATCCTGAACGGCGACACAGGGGATGTCGCATGCGACCACTATCATCGCTGGCAAGAGGACATCGAGTGGATGCGTCGGCTGGGGCTGAACGCCTACCGCTTCTCGGTGGCGTGGGGGCGCGTGCTGCCCACAGGGCGCGGCGCGGTCAACCACAAGGGGCTGGACTTCTACAAGCGGCTGGTGGACGGGCTGCTCGGCGCAGGCATTACGCCGATGATTACGCTGTACCACTGGGATCTGCCCGCCGAGTTGCAAGATATGGGCGGCTGGGCGAACCGCGACTGCGCCAAGTGGTTCGCCGACTACGCCTGCCTGATGTTCCGCGCGCTGGGCGACCGGGTGCATCTGTGGGCGACACTGAACGAGCCGTGGGTCGTGATGGCGCTGGGCTACCTGTGGGGGCAGCACGCGCCCGGCATCCGCGACATCGGTGCAGCCGCGAAGGCAGGACACCACATGCTGCTGGGGCACGGTAAAGCGGTGCAGGCACTGCGCGGGCTGGGGCTACCCAACGCACAGATTGGCATCGTGACGAATCTGGGTCCACAACAGCCCGCCAGCGACAGCCCGCAAGACCAGATGGTCGCTGCCCTGTGGCATAACTTCATCAACCGCTACTTTTTAGACCCCATCTTTCGCGGCGAGTACCCCGACACGGTGCTGAATTTTATCGGCGAGTTCGCGCCCAAAGTCGCCCCCGACGATATGCAGACGATTGGCGCGTCCATCGACTTTCTGGGCGTGAACTACTACACGCGGAATGTGCTTGCCTACGACGCCAGCGACCCCATCGGCTCGCGCACGGTGCATCAGGCGGGCAAACTGCACACCGAGATGGGCTGGGAGGTCTACCCCGAAGGGCTGTACGAAATCCTGAAGTGGGTTCACGACGAGTACGGCGCGATCCCGCTCTACATCACTGAGAACGGCGCGGCGTTCCCAGATGCGCCCGACGCGCACGGCGAAGTGGACGACCCGCTGCGCGTGGACTACATCCGCGCACACTTGGAGCAGGCGCACCGCGCGCTGCAAGAAGGCATCCCCCTGCACGGCTACTTCTACTGGTCGCTGATGGACAACTTCGAGTGGGCGTTCGGCTACAGCAAGCGGTTCGGGCTACTCTATGTGAACTTCGAGACCCAGCGGCGCACGATGAAAGCCAGCGGGCGCTGGTATGCCGAGTTCATCGCGACCCAGCGGGGCGGCTGACGGCGCGACATGTGCTATAATAGGGAACGCGACCGCGTCGCGCATCGTCTATAAATTAGACGCGCTGCTGTGGGGAGAAACCGATGCGAGTATTACGGAAGCCGATGAGTCTGCTGATTGCGTGTATGGCGCTGGTGGGGTTCCTTGTGGCGCAGGAACCCGCGCCCGAACAGCCCACCCTCTCGCCGCGCGACCAGCAAGAAGTGGAGTTCGGCAAGAAGGTCGTCGCCGAAATCGAGAAACACTACAAGTTCCTCACCGACGCGGAACTGGTGGAGCGCGTCGATCGGATTGGGCAGACGCTGGCGGAGATTTCGCGCCAGACGCCCACTGTGGCGCGCTACGGAGAGTCGGGACCCGCACCGTTTCAATACACCTTCCGCATCATCGACGAAAAGGATGTGAACGCCTTCTCGGTGCCTGGGGGCTTCATCTTCGTGAACAAGGGGCTCTTGGAGTTTGTGTCCAGCGACGACGAGTTAGCGGCGGTGCTGGCGCACGAGATTGCGCACGCCGCGCATCGGCATGTGATGAAACTCATCCGCGACGACGCGCGGGTGCAACAGAGCGTGCTGCTGCCCGCGTTGCTGGTGGGGGCGTTCGGGCGGCTGCCGTCGCAGGACTTTGCGGGACTGATGACGGGCGCACAGTTGTACCGCATCGCGCGTGTGAGCAGTTTCAGCCAGGAAGCAGAGATCGACGCCGACCTGACCGCGCTGGAATACCTGCGTCGCTCGCCCTACAACCCCGCGGGGCTGCTGGTGTTTATGGAGCGGCTGGCGGCGGAGGAGCGCAAGCGCCCGCAGATTGACTGGGGCATCTTCCGCACGCACCCGATTACGCGCGACCGTGTGGAGACCCTGCGCCGCGCGTTGCAGGAGTATGGCATTCCCATCCGCCGCCGCGAGGTTAGCCCCGCGCTGGCGGTACACGCCCTGATGGAAGACAAGGAACAGCCCGACGGGCTCTACACCGTGCAGTTCGAGAAGATTCGCGTCTTCACCCCTGCGCCGCATGCGGAGTTAGGCAGTTCGCGCGCCCGCGCAGAGCGTATCGCGGGGCTGCTTAACACGCTGCTGGATGACGGCGTGCAACTGTTCGAGGTGCAGCTGAGCGGCGATCGGCGCGCCGTGCTGGTGAAGGGGCAGGAGGTGGTGCGTGTTTTGGACGAGGACGCCCAACTCGCCGGTAAGCCTGCTGAGGTGCTTGCCGAAGCCGCACGCGAAGCGATTCGCCGCCTGCTCTGGAGCGACGCCGTACGCACGAGCTTTTAGTCCAGCAGGGAAGCGTTCCATGCGGCGACCTGCGCGAGTTGTTGCCAATGCGCGCTGGGCTGCTCGCTTGCGTCGAGTGCGCCGCCGCTCCGCTCAGTCGCCTGCAACGGAACCTGCAGCGCAATCACATACGGCTTGCTGAGCGCAATCAGGCACGCGCCCTCCAGCCACGCCAGCGGCTCCGTGCGCGAGAAGACGCCCCACCCCCCCTCTGGCGGAAGGCTGATGCTCAGGTGGATCGGCTTGCCCAACTCGCCGTAGCGTTCCAGCAGTTGGTCGAGGTCGTAGAGCGCGCCGTCGTACCACTGCCACTCGAGGTGAATCGCTTCGTAGGGAGTGCCCGTCTCGGCGCACGATTCCAGCAGGGCATACGGACTGCCTGGCTCGTGGTAGCCGTGTGCGCCGTGCAGTAAGCGCACGACGCCGAAGTCCGTTGCCCGCGCGACCTCGCACAGCGCGCCAATCTGCTGCGCGACGCGCTCGGAGGGTTCGATGCGGTGCAGGTTCGCGGCGATGTTCCAGTAGCGCACGCTGCCCCTATAGGCGGCGACCGTCTCGCGGAGCGCGTCTTCTGCGTGTGGGCAAAGGTCGCACTCCGTCCAGAACGCGGCGACGGCAGCGCGGGTTCCTTGCGCCTGCTGAATCAGGGCGCGCCAGTCGTCAGACGGTTCGAGCCTGCGCAGGGCAACAAGGTTCAGCGGCGGCGCGAGGGCAGGGAAGGGAAGGGCAGCAGGCGCGTCCACCCAGACGCCCCACAGAAACGCCGTGCGCCCGTGCATGCGTTCAAGTCGCGCCCGTGCAAGACTCACTACACTCGCTTCAGCGGCGGCGACGCTCGCCGCGAGGCTCTCTGCCCATCGCTGCTCGGTTTGCAGTGTCTGCGCCTGCTGGAGATGCTGCTGGGCGGTTTCCATCGCCACGCCGCGCCGCGCGTACTGCTTGACCAGTGCGCTGGCGGCTTCCAGGTAGCGCGTCGCCAGCGCAGGCTCCAGCGTCAGCGTGGGCTGGCGCGCCGTGAACCCATTTGCCCACAGGTAGACGCGCCCCATCCCCTCCAAGCGGGCAGGGTACGCCACACCGAACGGGGCAGGGGGCAACTCGGCGACTGCGCCAACGCGGGGCGGCGTTAAGCGCAGAGCGTCCCCCGCGCTGTCCGTCCAGCGCAACAGCGACCAATCGTCCACCAAGCCTTCTGTGCGGATCTCCAACAGGCTCACACCCCCTATTTTCGGTTTTTCGCAACCAAAACTGCAGGGACTATACCTCAAATGACCCTCTGACGAGACCCTAATCGCCCCAAATCGCGCCGAATTTCCCCCGAAACGAGCCTTCACCCCTTGACAAAGCTGCTGATGGTGTGGTATACTCCTATTAGGCTATTAAACCTAAGAGGTTGAATAGCCTGAATACAGCATGTGAACAGACGGAGGTAACGCGATGCGAGAGACACAGGAGAGCTTTACGCCCGTCGGCGCAGTGGCGTTTTTCGTGACGATGATTTTCGTGTACGCGCTGGTATGGCTCACGACCTACGGCGTGTTGCTCAAATGGAGGTGATTGTATGGATCGGTTTGAGAAGCGCGCGATGGCGTTAGCGTTGTCGTTGGTGATGATGTTCTTCGGGCTGGTAGTGTACGCCGCGAAAGGGCTGCAGGCGGACTTGCCAACCTGTCTGCCGAACGCACGATTGTTTGAGCGCGGGCGCGTCGTGGAGATTGGTCCCAACCGCTATCAGGTGGATGTCGTCGCGTACATGTGGGGCTTTGATATGGGCACGGTGAACCAGATTAAGCTGCCGCGCGGCGCGGTGGTGGATTTTTACATCACCAGTCGCGATGTGATGCACGGCTACCACATCGACAAGACGCTGGTGAACCTGATGGCGATTCCAGGCGCGGTGACCTACTCCCGTGTGAAGTTCGACAGGGCAGGGGAGTACCAGATTATCTGCCATGAGTATTGCGGGCTGGGGCATCAGAACATGGCAGGTCAAGTGATTGTAGAGTAAGGAGGCAAACCATGCAAATTACAGGGGATTACTTGAAGAGCGTTGCTGTGGGTAGCGCCCAAGATCGCAGTGGGGACGCTGCCCAAGCCACTGGCGCGATACGGTTCATTCTGCTGAGCGAGCTCATCGTCCCGTTTCTTCTGCTCATTTTGGGCGTGCTGCTGGGGCTGTATCAGGTGCTGGCGCGCGCGGGGATTATCCGCTCGGCGGAGATCTTCGGGATTAACTACTATCAGGGGCTGACCCTGCACGGCGTGATTAACGCGATTGTGTTCACGACCTTTTTCGCGGTGGCGTTCGGGAACGCGATTATGCTGCACCAGCTCAAGCGTCCGCTGAAGGTGGGCGTGCAGTGGGCGTCGTGGCTGCTGATGGTGGGCGGGACCCTGATGGCGGCGTGGGCGATGCTCACGGGGCGCGCCACCGTGCTGTATACCTTCTACCTGCCGATGGTCGCGCACTGGACTTTCTATGTGGGCGCGACGCTGCTGCTAATTGGCTCCATTCTGCCATACTTTCTGGACTGGATACCCAACACGCTTGCGTGGCGACGGGAGAACCCGAACGCGAAACCGCCGCTGGCGGTGCTGGGCAACCTCGTCAACTTCACGCTGTGGTTCCTGATTATCCTGCCGCTGGCGACCACCGTGCTGTTCCAGATGTTGCCGCTGTCGCTGGGGCTTGCCAGCGAGGTGAACCCGCTGCTGTCGCGCACGCTGTTCTGGTTCTTCGGGCACGCGCTGGTCTACTTCTGGCTGCTGCCGTCGTATATTATGCTCTACACGATGCTGCCGAAGCTGGCGGGTGGCAAGCTCTACTCGGATCCTGCCGCGCGGCTGGCGTTCCTGCTGTTCCTGCTGTTCTCGATTCCCGTCGGGCTGCACCACCAATACACGGAGGGCGGCTTGAGCAGCGGCTGGAAGCTCTGGCATGCGTTTCTGACCTTCATGGTCGCGCTGCCAAGCTTCATCACGGCGTTCACGGTCGCGGCGTCGCTGGAGCATGGCGCGCGTCAGAACGGCGGGCAGGGACTGTTCAGCTGGTGGAGCAAGCTGCCGTACTGGAGCAGGGAAGGGGACAAGTGGCTGTTCGCCTACTTCATTTCGGGGCTGATTCTGTTCCTGTTTGGCGGGATTACGGGGATTATCAACGCCTCGTACAACCTGAACTTGGTCGTGCATAACACCGCGTGGATTGTGGGGCACTTCCACACGACCGTCGGCGGGCTGGTGACGCTGAGCTTCTTGGGGATGACGCTCTACCTGATTGCGTGTCTGCGCGGGGTGGATGTGAAAGCGAAGCCGTTTGCGCTGGCTGCGCCGTACCTGTGGATGCTGGGCTTCGTGATTTTCGAGGTTGCGCTCTCGATTACGGGGCTTCAGGGCGCGCCGCGTCGGAGCAATATCGGCATCAGCTACCTTGACCCCAGCAACGAGCTGCTCTATCGCGGCGACTGGCTCTTCTGGTCGCATGTGGGCGCGCTGGGCGGCGCGATTGCGGTGGTCGGGTTCCTCGCCTATGTCGTCTCGCTGGTGGGTACGCTGTTCGCCAAGCCCGTGCGCGCGCCTGCGATCGATTTCCCCATCGCCGACGCCCTCCACGATACCCCCACACCGCTGGTGGTGAACCTGCGCCCGTGGGTGACGGCAACGCTCGCGCTCATCGCCATCTCCTACACTTACCCCGTCTACGAATCGATGACGCGCGGCGTGATTACGAAAGTGCCAGGCTACCAGAGCCACGAGAACAACCTTGTGCCGCAACAGACCTTACGGGAGCAAACGAAACTGCCATGAGAGCCTTGCCACTTGCTGGATACCTCCTGTCATTCGCGCTGGGATGCTCTGCCTTCGGGCAGGGCGTCCCGCCTAACCTCGCCAAGACGCTGGGCGCGACGCCGCCCGATGTGAAGTTCATCGACACGCAGGGGCGAGCCTTCAAGCTCAGCGATTTAAAGGGCAAGCCTGTAATCCTCAGCCCCATCTACGCGGGTTGCCCCAGCGCGTGCATCGTCATCAGCCGCAGCGTGAAAAAAGCTCTCTCAGAGCTAAACTTAGACCCAGAAACCTATACCGTTTTGACCTTCAGCTTCGACCCAAAGGAAGACCTCGCCGATATGAAAGGTTTTCAGCAAAAACATCAACTTAACGCCTCGAACTGGCGGGTTGCCTATGTGCCTGACGACGACGCGCTGTTCCAGTTGCTGGACGCCATCGACTTCCGCTTTACCTATGTGTCGGAGATTGTGAAGGATCACCCGAACCTGTTGGTGTTCCTGGACAGCGAGGGAGTCATCCGCCACTACGAGTTTGGTCTGGAGTTCACGCCTGCGCAGTTGCAGCGTGGGCTGCGGATTGCACGCGGGCAATACACCCTCTGGGAGCGCGTGAGCGACTGGATTTTCCCTGTGGGCGCAGTCGGCATGCTGGCGACAGGAGCATGGCTGATGTTGGGCGCACGCCGTAAACGATAGTTGCGCTGAAGTCAGTGGTATAATTCAGTCAAATAGTTGTGAGGGGATGAATCGCTATGACGAAGCTATTGGACTTGGGAGCGCGGACAGATTATGCGGTGAAGGCGCTCGCGCTGTTGGCGCAGCGTGGCGAGGGCGCCATCGTCACGGTCAAGGAGCTGGCGGAAGAGACGGGCATTTCGCAGCACTTCCTGTATAACATCTTCGACGACTTGGCGAAGGCGGGGATTGTACGCTCGTTTCGTGGGGTCAAGCGCGGGTTTGCGCTGTGCCGCCCGCCCGAAGACATCACCTTCTACGACATCGTGTCGGCGGTGGAGGGGCTGATTGAGAAGCCGCACTGCCTGCTGGATCGCACGCGCACCTGCTCGGCGATTAACCCGTGCGCGGCGCACTTTTTCTGGGTGGGGCTGCGCGACTACGCGGAGCAGTCAATGCGCGAGTTGACGCTGGCGCAAATCGCCCGTAAGACGCCGTTCAAGTAGGGCGGTAGCGGCTTTTATTAGCTAACCATCGCGCTTGGGCTGGAACGCCATGCGGGCGCGCACGGCTTCACCGACCGACTCGATGGGGTGCTGCGCGTTGGCTTGCTCCAGCGCGTGGAACACGGGGCGTCCCGCAAGGTTTTCCAGAATCCACTCGCGGGCGAACGCACCCGTTTGGATCTCGCGCAGGATTTGGCGTAGCGTTTCGCGCGTGTGGGCGTCCACGATTCGGGGTCCGCGCGTCATCGCTCCGTAGTGCGCCGTGTCGGAGATGGCGGACTCCATCCCGCGGATGCCGCTCTCGTAAATCAGGTCGGTGATGAGTTTCAGCTCGTGCAGGCACTCGTAGTAGGCAACCTCTGGGGCGTAGCCTGCCTCCACCAGCGTCTCGAACGCAGCGCGGATAAGCGCAGGCACGCCGCCGCACAGCACGGCTTGCTCGCCGAACAGGTCGCATTCGCACTCCTCGCGGAAGGTGGTCTCGTAGACACCTGCGCGTGTGCCGCCCAGTGCGCGGGCATAGGCAAGCGCAATCGCCTTCGCCTCGCCCGTGTAGTCTTGGTGGACAGCTATCAGACACGGTGCGCCATGCCCCTGCACATAGAGCCGCCGCAGCTGCGGACCGACCGCCTTCGGCGAGACCATTAGCACATCGATGTCGTCGGGGGGCGTGATCTGCCCGAAATGGATGTTGAACCCGTGCGCGAAGCCGAGCGCGTGCCCCGTGCGCAAGTGGAGCGCAATCTGCTCGGTGTACAGGCGCGGCTGCTGCTCGTCGTTGACCAGCAGCATCAGCACATCTGCCTGCTGCACGGCGTCGGGGATGGGGTAGACGGGGAACCCGTCTGCCTGTGCCCGCTCCCATGATAGCCCCTGCCGCGCGCCGATGATTACTCGAACGCCGCTGTCGCGCAGGTTGAGCGCGTGCGCGTGCCCCTGCGAGCCGTAGCCAAGAATAGCGACCGTGCGGTGCTGCAGGGGCGTCAGCGGGGCGTCCGCGTCGGTGTAGACCTGTGCCATCAGGCGTCGCCCTCCTTCGGCGCGGGCTGCGGTTCGGCGTCGGCGGGCGGCTTCGGGCGCGACGGCTCAGGCTGTGTATCGCGCTGGATGCGCACGCGCACGGTCACCTCGCGCACGCCCAAAATCTCGACGCCAGGCGGGGGCTTGAGCGGCACGCGCATCTCGGCGTCGCTGGTCTTGTTGCGCAGTGAGATGGGCGCGGTCTCTACGACATTGATCTGCGCCAATCGCGCGGGGCTGCCGCGCAGTTGCACCGTCACAGGCTCCACCGAGAACCAAATCACGCGGTAGGGGAAGGGGGGCAGGTCATCGAGGCGCGGGCTGACAGGCACGGTTTTGGAAGTCGGCTGCGGAATGAGGCGCACCTTGAGGCGCACCTCAGCAGGCGCAATCTGCACGCCCATCACGGGTTCGCTGCGCTCGTCGACAGGTGTGGGCGCAAGTTCCAGATCGAGGTCGCCCTGCAAGCCCGTCATGTCGAAGTTGAGTTGCACGGTGCGCACGCGCCGCACTTGGGACGCTGCGCCCGTGATGCGCACGCTGCTGGGTTCAGGTACTGCCTCCGCCAGCACCTCCTGCAGGTCGGGGACGCCTGTGAGGTTCACCCGCACGGGGAACTGGCGGCTTAGGCGCGGCTCCAGCGAGACGCGCGCCACAGGGCGTTCGGGCGTGAGGGTGAGTTGCTCGCGCCATTCGGCGGGGTAGTCGAGCCGTATGGCGAGGCGGTTCTCGCCAGGCTTAGCGCGGCTGAGGTCGACGGAGGCGCGGATTTGCTCCGCGCGGGTCTGCTCGACGACCTCGCGCACGCCACGCACGATGACCCGCGCACGCGGAGCGCCCTCTAAGCGCACCTCGTAGTTCGGCGGCGCGTTCAGCAGCTCAATCGGAACCTCGTAGGAGCGCTCGATCACGGGGTGCAGCTGCGACTGCACATAGAGCGCCAGCAGCACCGCCGTCGCCAGCGCGCCGATTTTCTCCAGCAGGTTCTCGCGCCACCGCATCGCTGGGTAGTGTACCCGTTAGCCGCGCCATTCGCCCCGCGCCACCGCAGGCACGAAAGTTTCCAGTTCGGGGCAGGGCAGGGCGACCGTCGCGCCGCGCTCCGCGCTCAGGTACGCCGCCATCAGCAGCTCGGTAATCCGCGCGCCGTACTCCAGCGTGCAAAACGGCGTCTGCCCCGCAAGGAAGCACTCCGTGAAGTAACGGTTCTCGGCGATGTAGCCGTAGGCGTGCGCCTCGTCCGCGAGGTAGGGCATCAGCCCTTGCTCCGCGTTCTGCTTCTCCACAAGGTCTTCGCCCGCTGCGCCCTGCACGGCGCGGCTGAAAAAGATTTCGCCCTCGCCGCGCAGCGTATTAATCGCCAGCATGTATTCGGGTCCCAGCACTTCGAAGGTGAGGCGCAGCCCCGCGCCCACGAAGCACCACGAGGTGCTGGCTTCCACCATCGCCTTGTTGCCCGATGGGGTGCGGAACTCGATGCGGGCGGTGGCGTAGTCTTCGGCGGGCGCTTTGGTGTAGTCCACCTCCATCTCGTGCGCATAGGTCTCGCGCAGGCGTCGGGCATATTCGGGGCGCGCCCACTTGAGGCACGCGATCTGCGCTGAGACGGAGCAGGGAAGCAGGGCAGTGAGCGGCTGGTCGGGCGGGGTGAGCGCGTACCAGCCTGCGGCGACGCTGTGGCACATCATATCGTTCAGCACGCCGCCGCCCTGCAGGTCGCCTCGCCAAAACCACGCGCGATGCGGACCGCTGTGTTCCTCCGCGCAGCGCGCCAAGTACGGCTCGCCTGCAACCGCCGCGCCACGACGCCAGAGCAGCTCCTTGCCGCGCACCAACGCAGGCGCGAAGAGCTGGTTCTCTAAGTAGCCGTGCGCGATGCCCGCCTCCGAGACCGCGCTCAGAATTTGGCGCGCCTCACGCAGGTTGCGTGCAAGCGGCTTTTCCACCGCCAGCCCTTTGAGCGTCGCGCGACCCGACCGCACCTCGTCGGCGATTGCCTCAATAAGCTCCACGCGCACATAGTTCGGCGCGAGGAACCAGATGGCGTCTACCTCGGGGTCGCGCGCCAGCTCGCGCACATCGGTATACACCTTTGGGTCGCCCACGCCCAGCGACCGACAGAACGTTGCCAGTTCGGAACCTTTTGCGGGGTTGGTCGTCATAATTGCTGTGATGTCGGCGTGGCGCACGCTGGCGAACGCCTGCGCGTGGAAGTGCGCGACGAACCCGCTGCCGACAAAGCCTATCCTTAAACGGCTCATAGGCGCGGACTTCTGCAGTTTTCTCTGGATTCCTGCCTGCAGATCAGCAGGAAAGGGCAGGGGCATGCCAAAATAATACGCAGGAGGCGAACTGTGACGATGAGACGCTGGACGATTGGAATCACTGCAGTGATAGGACTTCTGGGCGCGTTTGCGCAGCCCCCGATTACCGAGCCGCTTTTCGATTCCGCGTGGCCCACTTGGGGACGCGATATGCGCCGCAGCCACTTCGTGGACGATTTGGCGGGTCCGAACACTCCCGCCGTGCTGTGGTTCCGTTTAGGCGGCGCACTTGAGGAGCCTGCCATCCCTGGCAACAGCCTGTGGGTGCCGCAGCACCCCGCGCAAGGCTCACGCTACACGCGCTACACTTTCTACAACCCCGTCAACGGGAATGCAACTGGCTCGTTCGGTCCTTTCTGGGGGCAGCCGTCCACGCCGATTTTTCTCAACGCGGCGATCTTTATTGTGGATAATAACGGCAACCAGGTACTCCCCCCCGTGCCGTGGGACGCGCTCATGCTCTCAGGCGGGCAGTATGACTGCTTGCTGTTCAGCGCGAGTCCTGTGCTTGGATACCCCGATGTGTTCTGGACAATTCGTGGGGTTCCTGCGTACCGCACCAGCTTCGGCGCGACCACCGACGGCAACTATATCTTGCCTGTGTTCGCCGACAACTTCGGGAACATTATCTTTCTGTTCTTGGCGTGGTTCATTGAAGTGGACACATCCTTCCAGATACAGGATGTCGTTGCCGATTACGGCGGCTTGATTTTCGACCAAATTCCCTCTGCTGCACTCAGCTCGGTCTCTTCCAATCAGAACGGCTCTACGGTGCTGTTAGGGTTCCACAACGGGCTGGTCGTCGCAATCGACCCGATAATACTCGACTACGCTTGGTTCACCGACATTCCGACCCTCAGCGACAACGGCAACGGTCCCGAAGTGCCGTCCGATTCGGTAGACCGCCCGATTGCCGTGACCTCGAACAACCAGACGGCGATTGTGTGCGCGTCCAACAGTGGTCGCGTCTACGGCGTGGCGATGGCGGACGGCTCGCGCCAGTGGGAGTACCAGTCGGGGCGACCGATTATGGCGGGTCCGTCGATCGGTCCCGACCCGAACAACGCCAACGAGGACACGGTCTATATCGTGGTGCGCCATTCGCCGACGCAGAGCGCAATTCACGCGATTCGCGCCTCGAACGGCGCCCAGAAGTGGGTGCGCGTGCTGCCGAATGTGAGCCGCTGCACGCCCACGATTGACCAGAACGGCGTGCTGTATCTCGGCGATGAGCGCGGGTTCCTGTATGCTATCAACCCGAACAACACGGTCAAGTGGCAGACCTACCTGAGCGCGCCCATCCGCATCGCGCCTGTGATGGGCGAGTTTACCTACAACGGCAACCCGACGACGATTATGTATGTGGCGGCGTCGAATCGGTTCATGTACGCGATTGTGGATCAGTCAGTGCTGTCGACGGGCATCAGTCCGGGCGCAGGCGTTGGCGGTTTGGGTACCGTTCCGCTTCCGGGCGGGATGCGATGACTTTCGTTTGCAAGGGCGCACAGACGCGCCCTTGCATGCCTTCGGAATTAGGGTATAATTGGGGTGCTACTATGGAGGCTTTCCCAGAACTGCACCCTGTGCAGCCAATGGGCGGATGACCACATCTGGACGGGATAGGCAACAATGAGAAGACGAACGCAGACCACTACCTCATCTGAGGAATCAATTGAGACTTTGACCAACGGTGCGGGCGACGCCCTTGAAGTGGAGATGCGCCCCAAGCCGAAAGAGACCGCTGACTTCAAGCAGCTCTGGCAGCAACCGCTCAGCGACCTCAAGCGGCGCGCCAAGCGCATCGGTATCAGCGACGACATCGACGATAAGGCGGAGCTGATTTACTACATCCTGCGAGCGGGCGCCAGCGAGCCTGGCAGCGAATACGCTTGGGGCGTGCTGGAAATCCTGCCCGACGGGTGGGGCTTCCTGCGCCGTCATCCGAACCTGCAGAGCGCAAGCGAGGATGTGTATGTCTCGCAGTCGCAGATCAAGCGGTTCGGGCTGCGCACGGGCGACTTGGTGTTCGGCGTCGCGCGCCCGCCGAAAGAGGGCGAAAAGTATTACGGGCTGCTGCGCGTGGAAGCCATCAACGGCGCGCCCGCCGACGAAGCGCGCCGCCGCAAAGACTTCGAGCAGCTCACCCCGCTGTACCCGAACCAGCGACTGGTGATGGAGACCACCCCCGAAAACACCTCTGGGCGCATCATCGACCTCATCGCGCCGATTGGCAAGGGGCAACGCGCGCTCATCGTCGCGCCCCCCAAAGCAGGCAAGACCACCCTGCTGAAAAACATCGCCAACAGCATCACGACCAACCACCCCGAAGTGGTGCTGCTGGTGCTGCTGGTCGACGAACGCCCCGAAGAGGTCACCGACATGCGCCGCTCGGTCAAAGGGCAGGTGATTAGCTCCACCTTCGACGAGCCGCCCGAAAACCACATGCGCGTCGCCGACCTCGTGCTGGAGCGCGCCAAGCGACTGGTGGAGCAGGGGAAAGATGTGGTGATTCTGCTGGACAGCCTGACCCGCTTCGGGCGCGCGTCGAACCTGACCACTAGCCCCAGCGGGCGCACGCTTTCGGGCGGTCTTGACCCCGCCGCGCTGTACCGCCCCAAACGCTTCTTCGGCGCGGCACGCAACATCGAAGAGGGCGGCAGCCTCACCGTCATCGCCACCTGTCTCATCGACACAGGCTCGCGCATGGACGAGGTCATCTTCGAGGAGTTCAAGGGCACAGGCAACATGGAGCTGGTGCTTTCGCGCGACCTTGCCGAGCGACGCATCTTCCCAGCCATCGATGTCAAGCGGTCGGGAACACGCCACGAGGAACTGCTGTATTCCAAAGAGGAACTGATGGCGATTTGGCAACTGCGACGCCTGCTGGCAAACCAGGAAGACCTTGTGGAGGCGGCAGAGCAACTCATCCGCCTGCTGCAACGCACGAAGTCCAACCGCGACTTCTTGATGGAAGTGGTGGCGCGTACCCGCTCAGGATAGGAGACAACCCCATGCGCGACGACGAACGCAAGCGACCGTTCGACGAAGACCCCGACGACGAGTTCGAAGACCTCTTCGACGATGATGATTTCGAGTCTGAAGAGGCGGAACTCGAAGAGATAGAGGCGCAGCTGCAGCGTCTTTTGGGCGGCGAGCCGACCAGCAGCGAGCTGGACGAACGCGCCGCACCCCGCTTCGAGCGCGGACGCGAGCTGGAAGTGCGCGTCACGGGCGTCTACGAGCGCATCGAGCATGGACAGCCCCGCGCGCTGCTGGTGCAGGTGCGCGACAATTACGGACGCACCGTGCCGATTGTCATCGGTCCGTTCGAGGCGCACGCGATTGTCTCCGCGCTCAACGACGATGCGCCGCCGCGCCCGATGACGCACGACCTCACGCGCAACATCCTCACACGGCTGGGCGTGAGCATCGACCGCGTGGTCATCGACGACCTGTGGCAAGGCACCTTCTACGCGAAAATCTACCTGCTGCACGGCGACGAGGAAATCGAGATCGACTCGCGCCCCAGCGACGCGATTGCGCTCGCGCTGCGCTTCCGCGCGCCCATCTACATGGCGGAGTCGGTGCTGGAAGCGGAGGGTCAGCCCGAAGACTATTAGTTAACATAATCCCACTTATCAGACTCTATGCGCGCCCTGTGGAACCGAATCGTTTTCGATATCGCCTATGTGTTTTTCAAGTTGCTGTTCGCGATTACTTTTCGGTTCCCGTTTTTTGTGTGGCTGCGAATTGAAGGGCGCGCGAATGTGCCGCGGCGCGGCGGGCTGATTGTGGTCGCGAACCATCTCTCGCTGGCGGATCCGCCCGTACTGTGGTACGCTGCGCCGCGCCACCTGTGCTTCATCGGGCGCGCGGACATCCCCAGCATCCCCATCGTCGGCGCGATTGCGCGGCTGGCGAAGATGGTGCCCATCAAGCAGCGCGCCCCTGACCGCACGGGGCTGAAGCTCGCCATCGAGACCGTGCAGAGCGGCGAAGCGTTGGCGATTTTCCCCGAAGGCGAACTCTCCGAGTCGCGCGACCTGCAGCCGTTTCTGCCGGGCGTGCTGCTGATTTTGCGCCAGACACGCGCGCCTGTGCTGCCTGTCGGAATCGTCGGCACGGATCGAATCCTGCCCTACGGGAGGCTGGTTCCGAAGCCCGCATTCGGCGTCGTGCGCGTGCGCTTCGGGCAGGTCATCCCCGCCGAGCAGGTGCTGAGCTTGCCTAGCGCGGAGGCGCAGCTCGCGTTTCTGGAGGAGCAGGTCGCCCGCCTGTCGGGACAGCGCAGGGCGCGCGCCTGCCACGAGTGAAACAGGTACAATTCGGCTGTGGCTGCGAGCCTGTGCCCGTTTCCTGGAATGGATCCCTACTTGGAGAACCCTGCGCTGTGGGGCGATGTGCATCACACGCTCATCAGCGCGCTGCGCCGCCAGATTAGCGAGCGATTGCCCGAAGGCTACCTCGCGCTGATACAGGAACGCATTTATGTAGAGACACACGAGGGTAGGCTGCGTTATGTGCCTGATGTCTCTGTAGGCATCTCGAACCGCGAGACGCACGCGTGGGCAACAGGTGCTGCCGTCGCAGACGCGCCCGTCCATATCGCCATTCACACCGAGCCTATGCGCGAACCCTACATCGAGATTTACTCGTTGCACGCGCCCGAGCGTACCTTAGTGACCGTTATCGAGATTCTAAGCCCTGCCAACAAGGCACCCAACTCCGAAGGGCGACGGCAGTACCTGCGCAAACAGCGCGATTTGCTCAACAGCACGGTTCATCTGATGGAGATCGACCTGCTGCACGAGGGGGCGCACACGGTCTTCCCCCCGTTGGAGGCGTTGCAGCGTGTCCGTTCGGCGTGGGATTACCTTGTTTGTCTACACAGGGCAGGCTGGTCGGGGCGCGAGGCAGATGTGTGGTTCGTCGACCTCGCGGATCCTCTGCCCGCAGTGCTTGTGCCCTTGCGTGCGCCTGACCCCGATATTGTGGTACACTTGCAGGCGGGGTTCGAGGACGCCTACCGTGAGGGGCAGTATCACAAGGCGGTGGACTACACGCAGCCGCCGCCGATTCCCCTGCCCCCAGAAAAACAGGCGTGGGTGGACGCACGCTTACGCGAGCAGGGCTTGAGGAGTTAGCGATGGAGACGCATGCACAATCGGGCGATTGGCGCATCACGACGCGCGGCGCGGCGATCCTGCAGTCGCGCTTCCGCACGCTCGCGCGCCCCGCGACGCCGTTCGAACTGATGGACGACGCCGTCAGCTACTACCGCGAAAACTTCCGCCCGCTGTTTATGATTTCGCTCTGGGTCTACCTGATTCCGATCACTGTCTCGATTCTGCTACTGATTCCGATGTTGTTCTTGGAGGGAACCTCATCGGGCGGGTTCCTTGCAGCGATAGGGTTGGAATATCTGGGGCTGTTTTTGCTGTTGCCGTACCTGATCGTCGCGCCGATGGTGCACGCGGCGTTCACGACGCTGGCGTTTCGGATGCTGGCGGTCGGCGAGCCAATCACGCTGCGCGCCCTATGGAAGCGTCTGAAGCCACGCTTCTGGCAACTGGTGGCGAATCAACTGCTGGCAATGCTTGCACTGGGTGGGATCTACTTCGTGGTATGGCTGGGCTACTCTCTGTTGGTGCTGGCGGTTATTTTCGGGGTCGCCGCGCTGGCAGGCGGTAGCCCGACCCTTGCCATCGTGCTGTCGTCTGTGCTGCTGTTGGTCGTCACTATCCCGACGCTGGTACTGGCGGCGATGGCAACGGTGTGGTTCACGATTCTGCCCCAGATCATCGTGCTGGAAGAGCGCTCCGATGCGATTACAGCATTCAGCCGCGCGGTGGAGCTGGTACGCCCGAACCTGCGACACGCCACGCTCTGCTGTCTCGCCTTCTGGGGCATCTATGCGGTCTTCTCGATTGCTGTGGTGAGTGTCGTGTTCCTCCTTCTGGGGATTATCGTAGGCATCCTGAGTATCTATTCGGACCTTGAGCAGGTGCTAACGCGCTGGTCGCTCTCTCTCAATCAAGTGTACGAGTCGCTCACCTATGTCACGTATGTGTTGGTGATGCCTGCGATGTATTTGACCAGCATCCTGCTCTACTTTGACCTGCGCTATCGCAACGAGGGTCTGGACATCTATGAGGTGCTGCAGCGGGGCGAGGCGGGCGTGTAGCTGGGTGTGGGCTGCCCTGCTCTGTGCGTGCGTGTGGGCGAGCGAGCCTGCGGACGCGCTGCTCGAGGCGGAGCGCGCCCTTGAAGCGGCGTCCCGCGCACGCCCTGCCGACCGAAAAGTTTTCGTCCAGCGGGCGCAGCGCGCGCTCGCTCCCCTGCCCCCAGAGGCGCGCGAACCGCTTGAGGCGTTGCTCGACGAGGCGGCGACCGACGGCGACCTGTCCGACATCGCCCGCGCAAGGCGCAGCATCCGCGCCTATCGCGAAACGCTCGCGCCCTCCCCTACCCCATCCCCTGCCCCCGACCGCGTCAGGCAGCAACTGGACGCCATCTTCGCCGAGCCTGACATGCAAATCCCGCCCAAGTCCCTGATAGAGCGCCTGTCGGAGGCGTTCCTGAACGCGGTGGAGACGGTTGTGCGCTGGCTCAATCGGCTGTTTGGCGGGCTGGGCGGGGTTGGCGGCGGCTGGCTGGCGCAGTTCCTGCAGTGGTTCATGATTGTGCTGCTGGTGCTGACGCTCGCGCTGGCGGTTTCGTACCTTGCGGGGCGTGTGCAGTTCCGCCGTCGGGCGCGCGCGTCGCTCGCCGCGCTGGACGCCCTGCCCGACGACGCGCGCACGCTCAGCGCACGCGAGTGGCGCGAACTGGCGCGACGACTCGCTTACGAAGGCAACTGGCAGCAGGCGTCACGGGCGTACTACTTGGGCACGCTGCGCCTGCTACACGAGGCGAAACTGCTGGACTACGACCCCGCGCTCACCAACTGGGAGCATCTGCAACGGTTGCGCCAGCCGCCGCTCGCTGCCCTGCTCCCCTTCCCTGCTCCCCTGCCCGACCCCGCCCTGCGCGAGGAGGCGTACCAGCAACTGCGCCCCGTCACGCTGCTGTTCGATTCCATCTGGTACGGCGGGATGACCCCCGACGAAGCGACCTACCGCCAGTTCGAGGCGGCGTTCGACGCGCTCTACAGGAGGCTGGAGGCGCATGCAGTTCCTGCGTGAGCGGCTGGGGCTGGTGCTGCTGATTGGCGTGGTGGCGGCGATGCTGCTCTATTCGCTGCGGCTGGCGCAGGAGGCGCGCGACCCGCGTTTCAGTCCCCTGCCCCTGAGTTATAGCCAGCACCGCTACGGCGTCAAGGGCTTCGCCCGCCTGCTGGAGCGCAACGGCTACACGGTGCGCCCGCTCAAGCGCACCTACCGCCGCTTGCCCAAAGACGCCGATATGCTCGTCATCTTCCCGCCCCCTTTCCGACTGGACGCCAGTGGCACAGGCGGCGATTGGAGCGCGGAGGACGCCGACGCGCTGGACTCTTGGCTGCGCAAGGGTGGGCGACTGCTGCTGTTCAGCGGGGACACGCGCCTGCCCGATTCGCTGCGCGGCGACGCCCGCAACCGCCTGCCAATTGCGCTGTTCCCCACCGACCGCTTGCTCGACGCCCAGCCGAGCCTGCCCACGCCGTGGCTGGACGGCATCCAGCGCGTGCGACTGGCAGATCAGCAGACGAACCTTTCGCCCCGCGAGGAGCGCTGGGTTCCCCTGCTCCACACAGGCGGCGCGGTGGAGGCGGCGCTGTGGCACTACGAGAAGGGCATCGTGTTCGAGTGTACCGACTGGCAGTGGCTGACCAACGAGCGGCTGCGCGAGGCGGACAACGGCGCGTTCATTCTGGCGGTGGTGCGCACGATGCTCCCCAAGGGCGGCGTGGTCTACTTCGACGACGCGGGTCAAGGCGACTTGGAGCGCGAGGTGGGCGCGCCGCGCGGCTTCTGGGGCGTCGCGCCGATGGGTGTGCGAATCGCCTTCGCGCACCTGATGCTGGTCACGCTGGTGGCGTTCTACTCGCTGGGCAAGCGGTTCGGGCTGCCCCGCCCTACCCCGTCGCGCGCCCCTGCGCTCAGCGAGTATGTAGACGCGCTCGCGGGCGTCTACGAGCGCACACAAGCCGTTCAGCCCGCCTTCGAGACGATTCTGGACGATGTGCGCCGTCGGCTCTGTCGTCGGCTGGGGCTGCCTGCGGGCGCGACGCTGCTGCAGCTCATTCAAGCCCTGCCGCCCGACTCGCCGATGCGCGACGCGCTCGCGGAGGCGCACCGCGCCCTCCAAAACCCGCAACTCACCCCCGACGAGGCGCTACGCCTCCTGCGGCGGATTGAGGCGGCAAATCACTGACCCGTTGCTTCCCATCGGATAGTACCTGCTTGGCTCACCACTCGCCGTCATCATCAGCAACTCACCGCCTGAATACCGAACCGCCAGTTCTGATTGTACCCCAGCGCGTTGCCTGCAGGCAAGTAGTCCTCCATGCTTATCCAACTCCCGCCGCTTGTCGGTCGGTTATACACCCGCATCGGCACACCACCACAACCAATTCGGCACACATACCGATACTCCTGCTCGTTCCGCACATCCCGCTTCCACACACGCGCACCATCACTACTGTACCCGTACTCATACGCCAACTGCACACTGCCAGCCCCGTAATCGCGCTCTATCTTCACCAACCGACCCTCCTCGTCGTACCCAAACACACGCGCATAACTGTTCGGCTCCTCCCACCGCGCCAAAGTGCCCTCTGGGTTCCACACAAAACTGTGAACCACATCAGGCTCGGGAACAGTGTCCGTCACCGACACCAACCGACCCGATTCAGGGTCATAGGCATACACATCCACATGCGCACCATTCAACATATCGTTGCGCTCCACCGTATGCCGACTGCCGTCCAGATTGTACCCGTAGTACCGACTGTACCATACCTGACCCTCACGCACTTCACTCTCCAAACGACCCGCAGGCGTGTAGGCATACTCCGTCTTATCCCCACTTGGATACTCCACGCTCTGCACCACACGACCCAGCAGGTCATAACTATACTCGTACCCAATCAGCAAGCTCTCATTCGCCGAACGCTTGTGCTCCACTTTCCACACAAAACCCACCTGTGAAGGAATCTCCTCCTACTGCTAGGATTTCAGTGGCAAGCGTATCCGTGCAAACTGCCTTTGCGTGCCTCAGCGTTGTGGCTTTACAGCGCCTAGCAAATCGCTCAATCCCCAACCGTAGCTTTCAAAAGAGTACTCGCTCACAAAGCCTCCTATTAAGATCACAGGCCGTATGGTTGCTTTTACACTGTAGCCTCCAAGCAAGCCTTTTATCTCGTCGATAGCTTTGCCTGCGTAGTGGCTTCTCAGTTCCTCAGCGATGTGGTTCTTTATCCATTCAGGAAGCGTTGTGAAGGGAGATTCTTTTCCCGCAGCCCACTCTTCTGGCATACCAAAGTGGCTCACCAGAACCCTCTGCATCTGGAGAACCACTTCGTCATATCTCTCGCGTATTGCTTGAAACTCACGGGCAACCAAATCGAGGTAATTCCTACTGAGTCTTACATAATCGTTTTCCGAGACTTCTTTTGAAAACAATATAGTCAATTCCAATTCGCCGTCCATTTTGGATTTTACACTTGAAAATGTATTGGGGGACTGTTGATCCCTCTGCACGCTATGAGGAGGTACAGAGGGGGTATATTCCAAAATGAAGGAGCCACGGTACTCTTGATCGCCTGCGTATATTTCAAACTGAACTAAACCTGACCACCATATCACGCCGTCGGTGAGCAATCGCTCAGAGACAGCAATCTCACGAGGTCGCGATCGATTTGCTTGGCTTGTCAGCCAACGGTGGAGTAAAGCTCGACTCCGAGAAGACACTCGCGAGATCGGAAGGGGATTCTGTGGCGAGACAGTACTCAGTTGTTCCGCCAGATGGCACAGTCCAAGAAGTATATTGTCACGCCAGTGGCTCGGAGAAATTAGGTAGACGACTTCCCCATCTCGAATCACCTTATATCCCAGAGAGTTCGCCCTAACTTCTATTTGTTGTAGCGACCCCCCAGTAGACTCTAGCAGATTCCTTGCAGTAGCGCGCTCTGACATTGAAGCAACTCCTATGACAATCAGCGAGTCTCGTGAGTGCAGGGAGTCGCTGACAAAAACTTGAGCCTGTACCTGCTGCGAGCGACTTGGATCATCGGTAAAATCCTGAAAGTCTTGCCCTACTATCATGAGTGCACAGAGAAAGCTTATAATGCTCATAAATCACCTCCTAACTAATTCACTGTTGAACTTCCCGACGTTCGACCGGTGCGACAGGAGCAGGAAGCGGCTCGCACTGACAGTTGCTCAGGTCGATAGTGACGTTATACTTAGCAAAGTAATACTTGGTGCGTTCTCTTGTTTCTCGACACAACTCCTCTCCATTCTCAGAGACACATTTGTACACCTTTGACTGCGACTCTTTCACATTCTCTATCTTCCGCCAGTACCTCTGGCAGGGACCTATCACTGCGGGAGGAATGCACTCGGTCTTGTGTTGTACGGTATCCCGTGTCCAAAAGCAGACCACCACGCTTCGCGCGTCCCGTAGCCACGAGGGATTTACCCCGCAGCATGTTCCGTGTCGTCACCAAGCCGTTCACCAATCCGAGTATCGCCTTCATCTGTGTCTCCTCCTCTATCATCTGAGGGGACAGTTTTCCCCTCTGCCTTAAACGATTCAGAAGCCCGTTTCGATGGGTCGTATCCGAAAAAAGCCACGAATTTCGCCCGCAAATCGGGCAAATAGCCCTGCAAGGTGCTGGCGCTGACCCCTAACTGCTGCGCTGCCTCGTCCCACGAGTAGCCCGCAAGGCGCAACTCTACGGCGGCGCGCAGGCGCGGCGGCAGGCTCGCCACGAACTGCTCGCCGTCAATGTCCCCTTGCACCTGCGCGGCGATGTCTACGCAGGCGACGCTTTCAGGGAGTGTCTCCAGCGCGAGGCAGGGGTGGCGCTGGGCATAGCGGTGGGCGTCGCAGGCGAGGGCGGGGAGTTTTTGGCAGCACCAGCGCAGGGCGTGGGCGGGTTCGTGGTGTTGCCACGGGTAGCGGCGGTGGTGGTCGTAGAAGGCGATCAGGCAAGTATGGGCGAGGTCAGCGGCAGAGTGCGAGCAGGCGGTCAGTCGTTGCGCCTGCCGCTGCAGGTGTTGCAGCCACTCCGTTTCGCGCCATTCCGCGACGGGACGCTTCGTTGCGTCGGGCATCGGCGTTTTCCCCTGCAGGCAGATTTCGAGGCGGGGATGGCGATTCCTGCTGGATGGAGTGTCAATTAGGACTTAAGTCCCATTCCGCAGGGCGTGCTTGGGCGTTATAATTCGGTAGGATGGACGCCATATTAATCGCGGGTGGGCGGGCGCACGCGCCGCTGTCGGAAGTCGCGGGGCACTCGGTCAAGGGGCTGTTCTCGCTGCACGGCGCGACGCTCATCACGCGCGCGCTGCACGCCCTGCAGCAGTCGGGGGTGGAGCGGATTGCCGTCGTCGGCTCAGAGTTGCTGCTGCACGCGCTGCCGTCGCTGGACGCCGAGATTCTGTTCGCCGTGGAGGGCAGCGAACCCATCGACAATCTCCTGCGCGGGGTAGAGCGGCTGGGGTTGCCTTCGGAGGCGCAGTTCCTACACTGCGCGGTGGATTTGCCGATGGCGACGGGGCGCGCGCTGTGCGAGTTGATGCGCGCGGCGCCCCCAGACGCCGATGTGGTGGTCGGGTGGACGCCTGAGTCGGCGTTCGTGCAGATGTTTCCTGGCGCGCCCTACACGGCGTTGCAGTTCGCGGAGGGGCGGTTTCTCACGGCGTCGGCGAGTGTGATGCGGGTGGGCTTTCTGGAGGCGCAGTTGCCCCTACTTCGGCGGCTGGCGGCGGCGCGCAAGTCGGCGGGCAAGGTCGCCCTGACGCTTCTCCGCGCCTTCCACTACCATCTGGCGACGACGGGCATGCCGTTGGCGGCGCGCTTTTTCACGGGACGCCTCGCGCTGGCAAGCCTGCCCTCGATTGCCCAGCGGCTGCTTGGCGCGCGGCTGCACCTGTACCTCAACGCCGCGCCTGAGCTGGCGTATGACATCGACGCCGACGAAGACTACCGCTACGCGCAGGCGTGGCTGCAGGCGCACAGCAGGTATACTCTCTGAGCAGGGATGCTGGGCAGAGTTTGGCGGCTACTGATTGGACCGGTGCTTTCCACGCGGCGGGCGCGCCACGAGCGTCTGCCCGTGCTGTTGGCTCTTCCTGTGTTCGCTTCCGACGCGCTTTCGTCGTCTGCCTACGCGACCGAGGAGATGATGTTAGTGTTGTGGTCGGCGGGCGAGGAGGCGTTGCGCTTGGCGTTCCCCATCTCGCTGGCGGTCGTCGCGCTGCTGTTTATCGTGGTGTTCTCCTATCGGCAGACGGTGTACGCCTACCCGCAGGGCGGCGGCGCGTTTATCGTGTCGCGCGAGAATCTGGGCGAGTTCTGGGGCGTGTTGGCGGCGTCTGCGCTGCTGGTGGGCTATGTGCTGACGGTGGCGGTGAGCATCGCGGCGGGCGTGAACGCGATTATCTCGGCGTTCCCCGCGATGTTGCCCTATCGCGTGTCGCTGTGCATCCTGTTTATCGCGCTGATGACGCTGATTAACCTGCGCGGGGCGCGCGAGTCAGGCTTGGTGTTCGCGCCGCCGACCTACGGGTTCGTGCTGACCTTCGCGATTCTGATACTGGTAGGGTTGTCGCGCGGCTTTGCGGGCGATATTCAGCCCGCGCCCTACCCGCCCTATGGCGAGGGCGCGCAGGCGCTCGGCTTGCTGGTCATCCTGACGGCGTTCGCGCGGGGCTGCTCCGCGCTGACGGGCGTGGAGGCGATTTCGGACGGCGTGCCCGCCTTCAGGTCGCCCGAATCGCGCAACGCTGCGCTGACCCTGCTGCTGATGGCGATTATCCTATCGGGGCTGGTGCTGGGCATCACCTACACCGCCTCCCACTTCCATGTGCTGCCCGTCAAAAACGAGAACGGCGAGATTGTCGAGACGCTCACCTCGCGCTTGGCGCGCACGGTGCTGGAAGGCACGCCGTTCGAGTGGTTTTACTATGTGGTGCAGGTTGCGACGACGCTGATTCTGATTTTGGCGGCGAACACGGCGTATGTGGACTTTCCGCGCCTGTCGTCGGTGCTGGCGAACGCGCGGTTCGCGCCGCGACAGTTGGCGAACTTGGGCGACCGCCTCGTGTTCAACAACGGGATTATACTGCTCGGTCTGCTCTCTGCGCTGCTGATAGTCTACTTTCGGGGCGACACGCACGCGCTGATACCGCTCTATGCGGTGGGCGTGTTTATCGGCTTCACGCTCTCGCAAGCGGGCATGGCGCGCCGATTCGCCCGCGTCAAGCCCCCGCGTTGGCGCATCGGCATGGCGATTAGCAGTTTCGGCGCGTTCACCACAGGGCTGGTGCTGATGACGCAACTGGTCGCCAACTTCCGCTACGGCGCGTGGATTACGCTGGTGTCCATCGGCGTGCTGATGTTCCTGCTGTTCAAGGTCCACGAACACTACATGACCCTCAAGGGGCAGCTGAAGCCCAAGCCGACGCCGCCGCGCGCCCTGCGCCACAAGGTGGTCGTGCTGGCGCCGGGCGTGCATCAGGGCGTGCTGCAGGCGTTAGACTACGCCCGCACGCTCAGCCACCCCGACGAAATCGTCGCGCTGCATGTCAACCTTGACCCGCGTCCGCCCGCCGTCTACCGCCGCGTGCTCAAACGCGCCAAAGACGAGGAGACCGAACTGCGCCTTGTGACCCCCGCCGCCGAAAAGATGCAGCAGGAGTGGCGCGAGTTCGTGCCCGACATCCCGCTGGTGATTCTCGACTCGGAACACCGCTCGCTCATCGAGCCGATAGGGGACTACATCGACGAGTTGCTGGAGCGCGAGCCGATTGACCAAGTGACGGTCATTATCCCCGAATTCTATCCGCGCAAGTGGTGGCATCATCTGTTGCACAATCAGTCGGCGTGGATTCTACGCTTGGCACTGATGAAGAAGCCGAAGGTGGTGGTCGCCACCGTGCGCTACTTTTTGGAGCGATAGCGATGCGAACGATTCTGATGGCGTATCGGGGCAGCGAGCAGGACAAGCGCATCCTGCGCTGGCTGTGCCGTTTCGCGAAGCACACGCGCAGCAACCTGCGGCTGGTGTATGTGCTGGCGGTCGGCTACACGCACGAGGTGGACGATCCCGAACCGCCTGGCGCGAAGGAAGCCGAGCAGATGCTGCTGGAAGCGGAACACCTCGCGCAGGAAGAGGGCGTCGTGGTCGCCGCCGACTTGGTGCAGGCGCGCGAGGTCGGGCACGGGCTGGTCAGCGAAGCGGAAGAGGTCGAGGCTGACCTGTTGGTGCTGACCGATCATCGCAAACTGCTGCCGATGGAGAACCCGCTGGGGGTGGGCGTGGTCGCCTATGTGATGAAGCACGCGCCCTGCCCCGTGTGGCTCTGCTACGAGCCGCTGTAGCCGCCCGCAAAATCGCGGTAAAGTTTTTGCCCCGCCCTGCCCAAAATACTCTCGGCTCGAAACCTTCCGAGGGGGTTGCTATGGAACAACACTTCGACTGGCGAAAACTGGTTGGGCTGGAGGCGGCGGCGGACGACGAGCAGCCGACGAATCAGGCAGCCGATGTCACCCTGCAAATCGCGGGCGACGAGCAGTCGGTGGAGGACATCACCATCGACGACCTGCTCCGTCAGTGCGTCGAGCGCGGCGGATCTGACCTGCACCTGACGGTGGGACTGCCGCCAACGATACGCCTCAGCGGACACCTCACACCCCTGCCCTACAAGCCACTCACGGCGCACGACACCCGACGCCTCGTCTACGAAGCGCTGAACGACCAGCAACTGGAACAGTTCGAACGCCATCACGAACTGGACTTCGCCTACACGGTCAAAGACGCCGCGCGATTCCGCTTCAATGTCTACATGCAAAAGGGCGCGGTCGCCGCGGCGATGCGCGTCATCCCGTCGCGAATCCCGTCTATCGAGTCGCTGCGCCTACCGTCGGTCATCTACGAGGTGGTCAAAAAGCACAGCGGGCTGGTGCTGGTCACGGGTCCCACGGGGTCGGGTAAGTCCACCTCGCTGGCGTGCATGATCGACCTCATCAACCAGACGCGCCCGTGCCACATCATGACCATCGAAGACCCCATCGAGTATGTCCACACGCACAAGCGCGCGATGGTCAACCAGCGCGAGGTGCATACCGACACCGAGTGCTTCCACAACGCGCTGCGCGCCGTGCTGCGTGAAGACCCCGATGTCATTCTGATTGGCGAGATGCGCGACCTGGAGACCATCCAAGCCGCGCTCACCCTCGCCGAGACGGGACACCTCGTGTTCGCCACCCTCCACACACGCAACGCGCCGCAGACCATCGACCGCATCATCGATGTGTTCCCGCCCCACCAGCAGGAGCAGATTCGCGTGCTGCTGGCGAACACGATTGAAGCCGTCTTCGCGCAGCAACTGATTCCGATGATTGGCGGCGGGCGCGTGGCTGCCATCGAAGTGATGCTCGCCAACGCCGCCATCCGCAACCTCATCCGCGAGGGCAAAACGCACCAGATTTACTCGATTATGGAAACCCAGTCGGGACAGGGCATGATTACGATGGATCGCGCGCTGGCAGACCTGCACCGCAACGGCTACATCACCTACGAGGAAGCCGTCAACCGCGCGATGGACAAGGAGAACTTCGTGCAACTGCTCAAGACCGCGTAAGGAGGATTGCTATGCCGCTGTACGGATACGAAGCCGTCGATAACAAGGGACGCACGCTCAAAGGCGCGATAGAAGCGGACAACGAGCAACTCGTGCTTGCCAAACTGCACGAGCAGGGATTGCATGTGGTGCGCGTCGCGCCCCAACGCACAAAAACGCAACTGTTCAGCGGGGTCGGCAAATCCAAAAAGCCGAAACTGCAGGCGCTGGTGCTGTTCACCCGCCAGTTCGCCACAATGATCGACGCGGGCATCCCCATCCTGCGCTGTCTGGACATCCTGCACACGCAGACGAAAGACCACGCGCTCAAAAACGCCATCGACGCCATCCGCAAGGATGTCAAATCGGGCATGGCGCTCAACGAGGCGATGGAGAAGCACCCGTTCGTGTTCTCCGACCTGTTCGTGAACATGATTCGCGCGGCGGAGGTGGCGGGTATCTTAGACCAGATTTTAGACCGCTTGGCAACCTTCCTCGAGAAAGACCTCGAAGTACGCCAGAAAATCAAGTCGGCGATGATGTACCCCGTGATGGTGCTGGTCTTCTCGTTCCTGGTGCTGATTGCCATCTTCACCTTCGTGCTGCCGAAGTTCAAGGAAATCTTCGCCAGCATGAATGTGGAAATGCCCACGATGACGAAGTTCCTGTTCAGTGCGAGCGACTTTATGGTGGGCTACTGGTGGGCGATTGCGGGTGCGCTGGTGGGGGTGGTGTTCGCCATCAAGGCGTATATTCGCAAGCCGCGCGGGCGCTACCAGTACGACTACCTCAAGCTGAAGTTCCCGATTTTCGGCGACTTGGTGATGAAGTTGGCGGTCGCGCGGTTCGCCCGCACTTTCGGCGTGCTGGTCGCCAGCGGCGTGCCGCTGATGCGCACGCTGGAGATTGTCGGGCAGACTTCGGGCAATCAGGTGCTGGCGACCGCGATTGAGGGCACACGCCAGAGCATTCGCGAGGGGCAGCCGCTTAGCGCGCCCTTCGCCGCCACAGGGCTGTTCCCGTCGATGGTCATCCACATGCTCGACATCGGCGAGGAATCGGGACGCCTCTCCGAGATGATGGTCAAAATCGCCGACTTCTACGAGCAAGAGGTGGATGCGACCATCAAGGGACTCACCTCGATGATTGAGCCGATGCTGATTGTGTTTCTGGGGGGCATCGTCGGGTTCATCGCCATCTCGATTATGATGCCAATGTTCAAGCTAATCAATGCGATACAGTAGCTGTGTTGGACGGGCAGCTGCCCGCCCTGCCCGCGTGGTCGGGATGACCGCGCAACTGATGCTCAGGAGGAGCGCGCCATGCTAAAACGGGATACGGAGGAACTGGTGTTGGAGTATTGCCAGACGCGCGACTTTGAACTGCGCGACGCTATTACTATCCAGCTGTCGGGGCTGGTGGAGAGCATCGCCCGTAAGTTCATCGGCTCAGGCGAACCCATCGAAGACCTCATCCAAGAGGGCTATCTGGGGCTGCTGAACGCGCTGAACTTGTTCAAGCCCGAAAAAGGCGTCAAGTTCACCACCTACGCCACGCACCTGATTGTCGGGCAAATCAAGCACTACCTGCGCGACAAGGGCAAAATCATCAAAGAGCCCGCGTGGCTGCAGGAACTGAACAGCAAAATCAACCGCGTCACCAACGAACTCAGCGCACGCTTGGGACGCCCGCCCACAACACAGGAAATTGCCGAGTTTCTGGGCATGACCGCCAAAACCGTCGAGGATGTGCTGATGATGCGCGAGGTGTTCAAGGTCAGCTCGCTCGACGCCATCTACGAGGACGAGGAGGAGGAGTGGAGCGGCTACGACCTCGAGAAGCTCAACTGCGAGCCGTGCCAGACCTTCAACCTGCCGATTGAGGAGCGCGTCGTCGTGGAGACCGCCATGCAACAACTCAAGCAAATCGAGCAGCAGGTGCTGCACCTGTTCTTCGAGGAGGGCTACAACCAGACCGAGATTGCGCATATGCTTAGCATTTCGTGCAACTATGTCTCGCATATCCTGCGCAACGCGACTCAGAAACTGCGGCGGATTGTCAGCGAGGCGGAGTGGCTCGACGAGCAGCGGTTCCGTGCGCGTGCGCTGGCGCGGGGCGACTTCGAGGCGCGGATTCTGGATCCGCAGACGGGGCTGTTCTCGGCGGACTATCTCGCGGTGCGCCTGCGCGAGGAGGTGCAACGCGCCGCCCGCTACGACCAGAGCGTTGGCTTCGCGGTGTTCGAGTTCGCCGCCGAGAAGAGCGCGCTCGACGCGCTGGGCGAGTTCGCGATTGGCGAGCTGTTGCTTCAGGCGTCGGCGGTTGTGCGCGAGACAGTGCGCAAGGCGGACATCGTGGGGCGCTACGGGCACACGACGCTCGGCTTGCTGCTGCCCTACGCGGGCGAGCATGCGCCCAGCATCGCCGAGCGCGTGGCTGGCGCGCTTACCGAGTGGCTGCAGACCGCCTTCAGCCCCACAATGCACGAGCGGTTCCACATCCACTTCGGCTGGGCGTTCTACCCGCGCGATTGCGATGACCACGAGCAGATTGCACGCCTTGCCGACCAGCGGCTGCTGGAGCATCGCGCGCGAGCGCGCCTCACACACGACGCCGCCTGAAGCATAAGGCATCATGTTTTTTAGGGGGCAGTTTTAACAGATCCAGTTCAGGCGGCGGGTACTTCGATATTCCGCTGCTGGGCGAGTTCGGCGCATTGGGCAGCGCATACGCCCGCGGACGCATGTGACTGGACTTCGAAGCCTCTGCCACGGGCGGGAATGTGTCGGTGGAGAACACGCGATAGGGAGCCTGCTGGGCGCCGCCCCGGTTGCGCTTCTCGTCCCGGCGGTGGAGGTCACGGCATGAGA
>JAIMAN010000104.1 GCA_023511915.1 Armatimonadota bacterium | reverse complement strand
TGTTTTGCGCCATCGGTTCGCCGTCGGTGGAGGGATACTCCACAGCGGGCTTGGTTCCTGCCTGCGTCAGCGCCATAGAACCACCTCCTATCGGAGTATACCCTGCCCCCGCGCTGCAGCATTGTTTCGCCCGTGTGCAGGCGCGGGGGCTACGGCGTATGCAGGCGTGTCAGCGCACCCGTATGACGCGCCTGTCGCGGTACTCGTCGCCGAACAGGTTGCGCACGCGCACTTCGATTTGGTGGAACCCGCGCGGCAGGTCAGGCGGTAGGTTCCCGCGCCAGAGGTGGATGGCGGGGTTCAACCCAGGCAGTGTCCTGCCAGGCAGTTTGAACTCCTGCTCCTGCTGCTTGAGCGCGGCGTAGGCGGGGTCGGGCGTGTCGACCACCTGCTGCATGCGCACCCACGCGCCGTCGCCGACGCGCATCTCCACTGTGCAGAACTCCGAGCCGAAGAAGTAGTTCACCAGCACGGGCGTCTCGGCGAGTTTGGCGCGGTCTACTTCGTCGGGCGTGTAGATGTGCATCTGGTAGTCGGGGGGTCGGCGCGCCGCTTGGTAGCGCACATGGTAGCGGTTGCCCCTGACCTCTAGCCACAGGTAGCCGTTGGGTGTGCCGTCGCGCATGGTCGTGTGCGGAATGCCCACCGGGTCAGGCGCGCCCGTCCACCAACTGCCGCACACCGTCACGGCGTTGATGTGATGGTGCGTCGTGCGCCCCTTCCAGCCCGCGTCCGCCCCGAAGAAGCGGTGCATCTGGATGTGCGTGTGCGCCGAGAACGACAGTGTATTCGCGAACGGCGCAAGCGCGTCAAATACCTGCCTGCGCTCCGCGTCGGGCCACTCCCACATCGGGATATGCATCAGCAGCACAATCAGGTCGTTGCGATTGGCATAGCGCAGGTAGTTGCGGATGAACTCAATCTGCCGCTCGCCCAAGCCGCCGACATACCGCCCGCGCTGACCCTCTCGTGCGCCGAACCACACCACATCGTCCAGCACCAGAAAGTGCGCCCGCCCGTACTGGAACGCATAGTAGTTCGGTCCGAAGTAGCGATGCCATGTCTCGTCACTGTTTTGGTCGTCGGGCGAGTCGAAGTTGATGTCGTGATTGCCCAGCACATAGTAGATGGGCACGCCGATTTGCCCCATCATGCGCGTCAAGGCGGGGAACAGGCTCAGGTCATCGAACAGCACATCGCCCAGCACGACGCCGAACGCCGCCTCTTTCGTGCCGATGAGTTCGCGCACCACATCGCGCCCGATGTAGAAGATCTCGGTCATATCGCGCGGCTGCGTGTCACCGAACACCAACGCGCGGAAGCGGTCTGGCTCGCGCTGCGGGTACAGCGGGAAGTCCACCGACGCGGGCAGCGCGCCTGTCGGCGGCACGCCGCCGTAGCGCACAGGAATCGAGCCGTTCGGCTTATGCACATAGTAAAAACGGGGCACATTGTCGTCCGAGACGGGCAGCGCCCACCCGCGCGGCTTAATCACAAACAGAACCGTGTCGTCGTCCACAGGCAGCCGATAGCGTCCCTGCGCGTCGGTCTTGACCACCTCGCGCTGATTGGAGACCAGCACATTCGGGATGCCTGGCTCGCCCGCGTCGCGGATACCGTTGCGGTTGCGGTCGTGGAACACCACGCCTGTAGCGACCTGCTGCGCCCACGCGCTCAGCGTCAGCGTCAGCAGCAGCCCTATCCACCCAAAACGCCACTGTACGATACGCATGCCTATAGGATACACAACGGGAATGTGAAGAGGAAGTTAAGGGTGCGCGTCTTTTTGCCCTCGCCCCCTGTGTCCCCCGCTCCCGCAAGCGGGCGAGGGGGATTATGGAGTGCGGAAGCGAAGCTTCCGCCCGATGCTGAAGCTGACGCTTCAGCAAGGCGGGCGAGGGGGATTATGGAGTGCGGAAGCGAAGCTTCCGCCCGATGCTGAAGCTGACGCTTCAGCACTCCAAAAACACCCGCGCGCGGCTCACCCCTCTCCCACGATGTGGGAGAGGGGCTGGGGGTGAGGGCAAAAGAGCGCGTCCAACCCGTGTACCCTTTCAGCACCCTGCCAGACGCCGATTCGTGTTGCCGCAACACAGCAGGAATCGCACCCGCAGGCGCGAACCCGTCGCTTGCGATGCGACTCCTCTTCTCCTTCGAGCAGGAGAGCGACTTGGCGGCGGCGACGGCGAACCACACGCGCCTGAGCCTGACCACGCGCGGCGCCACGCACGGCAAACGCGCCCTGCAGGTGGAGTACCTGCCCGACCGCGACTGGCCGAACCTGATGTTCCGCGCGCCCAGCCCGTGGGACTGGCGCGGCTATGCGGGGCTGGCGTTCGACCTGTATAACCCGATGCGGGAGCCGATACAGTTCGGCGTGCGCGTGGACGATGACCCGCGCGCCGACGGAACCAACCACTGCCGCCAAGGCGCCTACACCATTCCGCCCCGCACGCGCCTGCGCTGCGTGTTCCCGCTGGAGCGCAACCCGATGGACTACGGCATGCGCGGGCTGCCCCCACTCGGCAAAGACCTCACCCGAATCGGCGTCGTCAACGCGGGCAATATCCGTCTGGAACACATCGTCGCGTTCCAAATCTTTCTGTGGCGCGGCGACAAGCCCCGCACGCTCATCGTCGACAACATCCGCCTCATCGAGGGCGACGAATCGCTGCAGGGCATCGTCGACGAGTTCGGGCAGTACGCCAACGCCGACTGGCAGGGCAAAATCCGCAGCCTGAGCCACCTGCGCCGCACCCGCACGCTGGAACTGCGCGAGTTGGAACGCCTGCCCGCTCCCAACGACTTCGACGAGTACGGCGCGTGGAAAACAGGACCGCAACTCAAAGCCACAGGCTACTTCCGCGCCGAAATAGTCGGCGACCGCTGGTGGCTCGTCGCGCCCAACGGCAGGCTCTTCTTCTCGACGGGCTTCAACTGCGTCAACTACGGCGACCCGACCTTCATCACAGGGCGCGAGTATATGTTCCGCTGGCTGCCCCGCGAGAGCGACCCGCTCGCCAAACACTACGGAAACGCTGCCGCGCTGATGGGTCCCATCAAGGAGGGCAAGTGCTACAACTTCTACGCGGCGAACTTGGAGCGCAAGTACGGCGCAGACTACCCCACCCACTGGCGCGAGCAGACGCTCAAACGGCTGCGCTCGTGGGGGTTCAACACCATCGCGAACTGGTCGCTGTGGGAGTGGCATCGCAACGGGCGCGTGCCCTATGTGGCGACGGCGGGCGTGTGGGGCGAGCATAAGCGCGTGCCCAGCGGCAGCGACTACTGGGGCAAGATGCACGACCCGTTCGACCCGCAGTTCGCCGTCAACGCCCGCGCAGGCATCGAACCCGTCGCCCAGCGCGTCAAGGACGACCCGTGGTGCTTGGGGTTCTTTGTGGACAACGAGCTGAGCTGGGCAGGGCAAGGCGAAGACGGCGGACGCTACGGGCTGGCATACGGCGCGCTGAGCCTGCACGCCGACGACTCGCCCGCCAAACGCGCCTTCCTGGAGCAGCTGCGCACCAAGTACGGCGCGATTGAACGCCTCAACGACGCATGGGGCGCGAACTACCCCAACTGGGACGCGCTGCGCCCGCCCGTGACGCTCCCACCCACCGCCACACGCGCCCGCCAGCAAGACTTCAGCGCGTTCGTGCGCACACTCGCACGCCGATACTTCCAGACCATCCGCGACATCCTGCGCGACCTCGCGCCGAACCACCTCTACCTCGGCTGCCGATTCGCATGGTACTCGCTGGACGCTGTGCTTGCCGCCGCCGAGCTGTGCGAGGTGCTGAGCTTCAACATCTACGCGCCCAAACTCGACCACGGCGCATACAGCTTCCTCAGCCCGCTGGATAAGCCCGTCATCATCGGCGAGTTCCACTTCGGCGCGTTGGATCGCGGGATGTTCCACACAGGGCTGGTCGCCGCGCCCAACCAGCGCGAACGCGCCCGCATGTACGAAACCTATGTCAACAGCGTGCTGGATCACCCGCTGTTTGTCGGCTGCCACTGGTTCCAATATATGGACCAGCCTCTGACGGGGCGCACGCTGGACGGCGAGAACTATAACATCGGCTTCGTGACGGTTACCGACACGCCGTACCCCGAAATGGTCGCCGCCGCCCGCAAGACGCATAGCGCGATGTACCGCCGCCGCGCACGACGCACAGGCTAAGCGCAATCCCGAATCGTCGCCCGCACGCCGCAGGGGACGGGAACTCGCGCCTCTGAAACGCCGTCTACCTCAACCATGCGGGCAGACGCATCGCGCTGCAGGCGTACCAAGAGCGCAAACGCGAGCAGGTCGCCCACCCCGACGCCGCCGAACCCGTGCCATGGGGCGTCATCCCCCACCTGCAGGCGCGCCGACTCGCACGCGCCCTGCGCGACCCCGAAGCCACCTACGAACCGTTCGTGATTCGCTAACAGGAGGCTGACCGTGCGCTTGAATATCCTGATTGCCTACGATGTCAGCACCGTGACCCCACAGGGGCGCAAACGGCTGCGTCAAGTCGCCAAAGCGTGCGAAGCCTACGGACAGCGCGTCCAAAAGTCCGTCTTTGAGTGTCGCCTGACTGAAACGCAGCTGAATGTGCTGAAACTCAAACTGCTGCGCATCATCGACCGCAACGAGGACAGCCTGCGCTTCTACCGCCTGCCTGGCGAGCGCGAGCAGTGGGTGGAGGCATACGGCAGGGACGCCTATATTGACTTTGAGGAGCCAATCGTCATCTGACCCCAATCCTTAGCCACGCTAACGATTGCGCGACCCCCCACCCAAAAACCCCACCCGCACCCAAACCTCAACCAATACTCCAACTTCACACCCCAAAAC
>JAIMAN010000103.1 GCA_023511915.1 Armatimonadota bacterium | reverse complement strand
TCTCGCGCGTACCGTGCCTAAAGGTACGCCGAACACCGCTTTGAGCGCCACCAGACTCCGCGCCCGCAATCAGTAGCCCTGCGAGGGTGACCCGCCCGTCTTGAGTGATGCCCACCTGTTCCATTAGTTCAGCGTCGCGCAGTTTCAGCAGCGTTGCGTTCGGATGACGCGCCGCGATGAGTCGACGCAGGCGCGCAATCTCGCTTGGGTCAAGCGCCTCGTTCGCAGGCGCGCCGATTGTCTGCGCGGTGATGTCTACAAGCCCCATCTCGATAAGCCGTTGCTGGCGCATCGAGCCTGTCATCGGTTTACACTCTGCGCCGACACGGACCTTGGCGACGCCGTCGGTTGTGGTATGGACGCCTATTCCACGGGGGCAGTGGACAAGCAACAGGCGCACGCCGAGGTCGTCAATTTGGAGTTCCTCGACCTCCACAATCAGTTTGGGATCGGTCATCTCGTAGATGCGCGTGCGTATCTCGTTGGGGTCGTAGACGCCGCAGCCTGTGAGGGCGCGCTCGTAGCCTTGCACTTGGTCTCTCACGCCAAGCACCAGCGTTCCCCCTTTGTGATTCGCGAAACAGACGGCGTACTCGGCAAGCATACGATAGAACTTTCGCTTGCCTGCCTCGCCGCCCTCCCACTCGGCGCTCCATTCCTTGAACTCCAGCGTGTCCGACTCCAGTTCAGCCGCTTTTTGATGTTCAAGGCGGTCCAGTAAGTTGCGAATCTGTTCCGCGTTGTAGCGCATCTCAGCCTCCCACAGATTGGCAGTCTACCCGACGCGCACACCTACATCTACATACTGCGCTGCTTGCGCAGCGGGTTAACTGTACCCAATACCGCCCTGCAGGAGATGACGCTCCAAGCCCGAATTAACCGCTCTGATGAGTCGCTGGGTTATCCGATTGCTGTTTGTGTTGGCGGTTGGCGGCATAATCGGCAGCGCGATTTGGAACAACATCGCCACGAACCGCCTCATCGAGCAGGCGACAGGCGGGAACCGCGCACAACAGGTCGCCGCGCTGGGCGCACTGGCGCAACGGGACGACTTTTTCGACCTGCTCCAGTCGCGCAAGACGCCTGCACGCCTGCGTGTGGCAGACGGCGTGGAGGCGATGAACAACGCCGACGGCGTGAAGATTGCGCTCGCGATGCTGCGCGACCCTGACCCGCGCGTGCGCGACCGATTTTTGGAGGCGCTCAAAAAACTGGGCGCGGCGAACCTCGCCTCGGTTGCCGACGGTCTCAAAAACGGCGACGCGAAGGTGCGCAACGGCACGGTGCAAGTGATGATCGCGCTCGGCGAGGCGTCCATCCCGCACGCGCTGAAAGCCTTCGAGGACTCAGGCGGGCGCGGCGCGGCGACCGAGGTGCTGGCGTACTTCGGCGCAAAGAGCGTGCCTGGACTGCTGGAACTGCTGCGCACCAAAGAGGACGAGGGGCTGCGCTTGGATGTTGTCGCCGCGCTGGGGCGCATCGGCGACCGCCGCGCCACAGAAGCCATCCTGCCGTTTTTGCGCCTGCCCCCCGAAAAACGGCGCGTCGCGCTCTCCGCGCTGGGCAGTATCGCTGACCCGCGCACGGAAAGCGTGCTGATTCAGGCGCTGCGCTCCGAACAGGACGACCCCGACGCGCGGGCGCAGGTCGCGCTGGGGCTGGGCGCAATCGGCACACCCCGCGCACTGCGCGCCCTGCAAGACGCGCTCGGCGAGCTGAACCTGACGGTCGCCGACTCCGCCGCGCTGGGGCTGCAACGCGCGGGCGCGAAGGCGTTGCCCTACCTCGCGCAGGCGGCGCGCTCCGAGAACCCTGCCGTGCGCAGGCGCGCGACGGTCGCCCTCAGCGGGATTCCTGACCCGCAGAGCGTCGCGCTGTTGGCTGGGCTGCTGAACGACCCTGCGCCCGAAGTCGAGCGCGCCGCCGCCGACGCGCTGGGACAGGTAAACCGCCCCGAAGCTGTACCCGTGCTTACCCGCGCGCTGAACCATCCCGACGGCGGGGTCGCCCAGAACGCCGCGCGCAGCCTCGCCCGCATCGGCAAGCCCGCTATCCAGCCGCTGCTACAGGCGATGCGCAGCCCCGACCCGACCGTCGCGCACCTTGCGGCGTCCGCGCTGAGCCAGATCGACGCCGCCGAGCCTGCCCTGCTGCAGGCAGCGACCGACCCCACCCTGCGCCGCTACGCGCTCATCGCCCTTATCGAGCGCGGTAGCGCGGCTGCCATCCCGCTGCTGGAGCAAGCCGCCCGCGCCGACGACCCCGCCCTGCGCCAAATCGCCCAGCGCGGCTTGCAACGACTGTCGCCATGAAAGCGCACCGCGACTGGCTGGGGCGCACCGTCGCCCTGCTGATTACCCTGCTCGGCGTCGGGCTGATGCTCGCGTGCTTCGCCTTGGCGTACCAGCAGTTCACCACGCCCCCGCGCGAACTGATGACCAACCCGCACACCAACCAGCCCGACCTGCCCAGCATCGCCACAGGCGTGTGGGCAAGCGTCCGCGCCATCCTCCTGCTGCTGATTATGGTAATTGCGGGCGGGATGATTGCCAATCGCGGCGTCGGGCTGTATTTGAATGTGCGCCGCGCCGAGCAGGACGAGCGCGAGCGCAGCGCACACTGACGCCCTGCTTACGGGTCTTCGCTCGCCTCCTGTGGATTAGGCGGCTTGAGCCATTCGGGCGGCAACTGCTCCCAGCGAATAGGCTTGAGACCTTGAGTCGTGCGGTAGCCCCATGCCTCGAACCCGACCCGCGAGAGCAGCATCAACTCGTGTGTTGGCGAGAAGCGCACCGATAGCCCGATCTGCTCGCGTTGCGCAGGCAGTAGCAGGGAGTTCTGGATGCGCTCGCGCTCCTCTGCAAGAGTCGGCTCGCTTTCGCCTTCGTTTTGGAAGACTCGTTGCAGCCATCGCGTCGGGGAGAACCCGCCCCATACGCCCACCCCAGACCGCTCCGTCAGCACGCCAGGGGTTTTCTCGATGGTGCAGTGCAGGAGCGCGTCGCGCGGGAGACCGTCGGGCAGATGCGCGTGCGGCAAGGGCACGGGCAACCCCGTGAGCCGACTTGCTCTGACGAACGCTTGCCCCTTGGGAACCACTCCCGCGCGCGGGTGATTGTAGACAATGCGCTCCAGTTGCGGCAGTTGGGTTGGCGTAAGCTCGCCTAACGGCAGTTGGAACTCGCCTTCAGAATGGGCTTCCGCCTCGCGCGCCCAGCGTTTCAAAAGGGGCAGAACTGGGCGGAAGGCGTCGGGCATGAAACTGATATGACCTGGCACGAGCGCGAGCATGTAGCGCTCTGCCAACAGGCGATGGTTGGCGACATCGAACGCATCTTCGAGGGTTATGTAGCCGCGTTCAACGATGCGCTGGATCCAGCGGCTCATCGCCTCACGGCTCTCGCGCCTGCCCCAATACAAGCTACTCGCGCGCGGCTTGACACGCAGCACCCCCCTCTACAACACTCATGTGCAACCAGTTGCGGCTTGTCATCACTCTCGCAAGGGGCTGGGGCTTACCCGACGGGTCTGCCCGCCACAGCAGCAGTCTGTCGTCCACGAGGGCAACCAGCGAGAGGCTCCGATGGCGCGCGTAGCTGCGGAGCGCATCGGTAGCGACGAACCGCAACGGCTCGTGCTTCGCAGGGTCCAGCCACTCTGGGAACGGCTTCACCTCGCCTCTGAAGTCTAAGATTGTCCATGCCTGCAGCCACTGGCGCGTCTCTTCGCGCCACTCCACAAGTTTCGCCAGCGTCGGGTCTTCTCGAACCTGCTGCTCAAGCCACCGCTCCTCACCTTCCCACACAGCCCTAAGCGGGTACTGGGTGCTGGCGAGGACACGCCCCGCCTCATCTACCAAATACAGGATCAACGAAAATCCCGCCTCACTGTCGACCCGCTGCGCCTCCAAGTACACCTTCGTCGGCATGCGCCGTTCAGGCGGGGACCGCGCATCGGGTATCTCGACATCCCACCAGAAATAGTCCATCGCCTGCTTATCACTCTCGGTGAACTGGTGGCGTAGGCTGGTCAGCACGCTATCGAACGCTTCGCGCTCTGTCTGCCACCGCTGCAGTAGGGGCGCAAGGTTCACCCGAAGCGGCAGTAGGTATCGCCCCGACATGTTGCTGAACACGCGCCGTTCCCACAGCGGGATCTCCGCCAGCGCGTTCAAGTCCATCTGCTGCAGAATCCGACACAGCAGCCGACGCTGCGGGTCAAGCGGTTCCCACTCCTTGGCGCGCAGGTTGTGGTGGAATATCCAGAGGCTCTCGTACTCGCGCTCTTCTGTTGCAATCTCGCGCAACTGCTTGCGGATGCGCTCTACACGCTCAACGACCTCCTCGCGCGTGAGCGGTTCCAAGTAGCGGCGAAACTCTTCACTTGCCAGCATCTCACGCAACGCGGCAAGCGTCTGCTCGCGGTCTTCCTGCCTGCGCTTGGCAATCACCTTTGGCGTGCGCGCCAAGCGATGCTGACCCTCACCCTCGGCAATCCACTCGCCGTCCACCACATAGGCAAGATGCTCCATCAGTTCCTTGATGGGCATCTCCTGCACGGCGACCAGCACGATTTCCGCATCCAGCGGCGGCGCGGCGTAGAGGTTCAGGTTCGTCTGCGCCGACAGGTCGCGCAGGAGCGCTTTGAGCGTCTGAGCGGGCTTATCGTAGGAGACGCGCTGCTGCAGCGGGTCGTCCACGCCCCAGCCCAGCACTATCGCTAACAATCCCAAGCAGGCAATTACACGCCGCATCGCAAACCCCCTACAGCGCTTTGTTAGTTAGACGCCTGTAATGCGACTCCTGCTTCTCACCCCCTTGCAATTCGCGCCTCGATAGGGTATAATCACAGTGCCCGCGCGTCCGTAGCTCAGAGGATAGAGCGCAAGGTTGCGGACCTTGAGGTCGGGGGTTCGAGTCCCTCCGGACGCGCCATACCCGCCCTCGTAGCTCAGTGGATAGAGCGCCTCCGTCCTAAGGAGGGCGTCGGGGGTTCGAATCCCTCCGAGGGCGCCA
>JAIMAN010000026.1 GCA_023511915.1 Armatimonadota bacterium | reverse complement strand
GGCTTGGATAGCTTCCAACTCTTCCCAAGCGTCCAATAAGCGACGATAAAACTCTATGTCCACGATTACCGCTACGGGGTTGCCTTCCGAGTCCACCACATATTGCTCAAGTGCCTGCTCCATCGGTTTCCACCTCGCTTGCCGTGCTAAGTATACCTGCCATCGGGTACACTTTCGCCCATCGAGCGCGGGAAACCCGCCCCCGCTTCGCGCGTCTAAGGATGGGAACGATGAGAGCAGGGAGACTTCGCCTTCTTGTGGCGCTGGCGATTGCACTTTTTCTGAACGGGCTACAGGCGCAGCAGGTCTATCGCAACATCGTCAACCGCCCCTTCGAGACGGTCAGCAACGGTCCCCAACATGTAATCGTGGTGGACATCGACCGCGCAGGGCGTTCACCTGAAGCGGTAGACCGACTCATACGGGCGCAGGTGGAGCGGGCGACCCGCGCGCAGATTCAAGGCGCGCGCGCCCAAATCCGCCTCTACAAGCAGCTTGGCTTGCTGCCCGAAGACTACCGCTTGCCGATACTGCACACGGTGGTGCTGCGGCGCAACGGGGAGCTGATTCTGCCGTCGCGCACGCGCTCCGACGGGCTGGGCAACGGCGCGCTGAGTTTCCAGATTGTGGACGGCGAAGACCCCTTCCCCGCTGCCTACAAAGCCCTCCTGCAGACTATCCTCAACGCCGCGCCCGCGCTGGTGGAAGCCGAGTACGGCAAGCCCGCACGCACGCTCACCATTCAGGTCGTGAACTACGATGACACCATCGGCGACCGCGACGCGGTGGTGGGCGGGATTTACGATGTGAGCAACAGCCGCTTCCTGTTCCCCATCTACAACTCGCGCGAGGCGGCGGCGGTGAACCTGCTGAACCTGGTGGTGCAGGCGTTCCATGCCGATGTCGCGCCGTTTTACGACGCATGGGAGGCGGGCTTTGCGCGGGCGGTCACGGCGCGAATCGCACGCGGGAGCGCGTTCCGCAGCCTCGCGGGGCTGAACCCCGCCTTCATCGACCAGACGCTGGACAACACCTACGACGCGCGCCCCTACTACGATGCGTGGAACCAGCCGACGCTGGGCAGCCCGAGTTTCATCGCGCCCTCGCTGCGCCAACCGCCGATTGCAGGCGGCACGACAGGTGGGCTGTGGCTCGTGCGCTATCAACTGGCAGGCTCCGTGTGGCTCAAACTCGCGACCGAGTACCCCAGCTTCTTCCGCGAGTTCAACCAGCGGTACTACCAGAACTACACGCCCGCCCTGCGCGGCGATACCGTGCAACTGCTGAACCTCGCCAAGCAGACCCTCGCTGCGATTGCAGGCAACCCGAACCCGACGGTAGAGGGCGTCCCGTTTGACCAGTGGGTGCGCCGACAGTATATTCTGGACACCAGCGTGACCTACGGGCGCAAACTGCACGCGCAGATGTTCCCCTACGCTTCGGGGCTGCAGCCCGACGAGCAGGCGGTGTTCACCGTGTTCCTGACCTACTTCCAGACGACGCGCGTGGGCAACGGCTGGGACGAGTCGCTGCTGAACGGCGCCTGCTACCCCATCTACTGGGACTTCGCCTACAACCGCCTCACGCTGTCGCCGCAGTATGAGCGGGTGGATATTCGGGTGGGCACAGGCGCGGTCGTGCCCAGCTTCGTCGGCGCGGAGACCGCCAACCAACGCCTGACGGTGGACTTCAGCGTCGGCACAGAGAACGCGAAGGTTCACTACCCCAGCAGCAAGGTGCAGGGCACGAACTTCCGCAACAACTTTTTCGGCGTGGTGTCCGGGCTGAGCGACGGCACGGTGGAGGTGCAAATCGGCACGGAGACGCGCAGCGCGCCCGTCACGAAAGGCGCGTTCGGCATGCAGTTCAGCGAGGAGACCCTATCGCGCGAGCGCGTCGCCGTCTTGACCTTCTTCAACGCGCAGGGCGCACAGGTGGGCACATGGCGCACGAACACGGGCGTCGGCTTCCACTATGTGCAGGCGACGCTACTCACCCCCGCAGGGCTGTTCACCCTGAACCGCAGCGCAGGACTGCATATGATCAGCATGCCCCTGCGCCCCTACGAGACCGACATGGCGAAGCTGCTGAACATCCCCGCCAGCCAGCTGCGCCTCGCACAGTGGCGGCAGGAGTCGTTCAACTACGCCTACTACCCCGCGACGCCGCCCCCTGCGCCCGGAGTTGGCTACTTCCTGCAACTGAGCAGCCCCATCAACATCACGATTCAAGGCGACCCGCCACCCACAGACCGTCCCTTCGCAATCGCGCTGCAACCGGGCTGGAATCTGGTGGGCGTGCCGTTCAATCAGCCGATTCCCGTCAACAGCCTGCAGGTGGTGCATCAGTTCAGTTCGCCTGTGTCGTGGGAGACGGCGACCGAGTCGGTAGGGGGTGAGCCGCCGCTGGTGGGCAGCCGCGTGTGGACGCTGGGCAGTTTCGGAACCTATGTGCAGGCGACGCAGTTAGAGCCTGGGCGCGCCTACTGGGTTCGCGTGCTGCGCCCCGAAGGCGTCACGCTGCTTGTGCCCCCGCCGACGGGTAGCACGGGGCGCGCCGCCCGCGCCACTGACGCGCCCACTTGGGCGATGGAGCTAATCCTCCAGTCGCCGCTGGGAGGCAGCGTCGCTACGGTGGGGATTGACGCCGCCGCGCGCACCCGCGCCTACGCTTACACCCACGACGCGCCTCCTGCCTTGCCTGGCATGAGTGCGTTCGGCATATTGGACGAATCAGGGCAGCGGCTGCTGCAGTCGGTCAAGCCGCCGTCGGGCAGGCAGGCGTGGACGCTGCAGGTCGCGCCCGCCGAGCCGAACCGCGAGCATAGCCTCACTTGGCGCATCCCGCCCAGCACGCCCAAGCGGTGGCGCATCGTGCTGGAGAACCCCATTACGGGCGAGCGCGTCGATATGCGCCAGCGCGAGTTCTACCGCTTCACCCCCGCTGAGGCGCAGACGCTGCGCGTGGTCGTCGAGCCGAGCGTCGCTGCGCCCGTGCGCATCGTGAACCTCTCGGCGAGCGTCTCGCGCGGCGGACAAGCGACCCTGCAGTTCCAACTCACGGGCGAGGCGACCCTCCGCGCCGAAATCCGCACCCCGCGCGGCGAGACGGTGCGCGTGCTGACTCCCAGCCGCGCAGCAGGCGCAGGCACGCAGAGCCTCACATGGAACGGGCGCGACGCGAGCGAACGCGCCCTGCCCCCAGGAACCTACATGGCGTATATCGAGGCGGTCGATAGCGACGGTCGCGTCGCGCGCGCCACAACCCCCATCCTCTTGACACGGTGAAAGTGATGAGACGGCGATTTCGACTTTGGGTATTGCTGCTGGGCGTCGTTATAGGGCTGACCGCGCTGCTTGCAGGCTGTGGGGGCGGCGGGGGCAGCTTCGGTCCGTCCACCCTGCTGCAGGGGCGCGTGGTGCTGGTCGGCACGGGTCAGCCGCCGAACCCGCCCGCAACGGTTATTGTCGGCGGGCAGAGCGTGCGCACCAGCACCCAAGAGGGCGCGTTCCAACTGCGCGTGTCGCCGACCGCCACGCAACTCATCGTGCGCACGCCCGGCTTGCCCGACTTCACCTTCGCACTGCCCCCACTGCAGGCAGGACAGACCGTAGACCTCGGCGACCTGTATGTGGGCAGGCAGACGATTGCCGTGCAGGGGCGCATCGTGGACGCGCTAACGCAGCAGCCCGTCGGCGAGGCGACCATCACGCTGCTGGGGCAACGCGCCCAAAGCAACCCGACCACAGGGCGCTTCACCCTCAACGGCGTCGCCTACGACCCCGACGGCGTGCTGGATCCCGAAGGCGAGGTGCAGAAAACGGGCTACCTCCCGCGCCGATTCCTCGCCGACCAGCCTGTGATTGACGGCGTGATGGATGTGGGCGACCTGCTGCTGCTGCCCGAAACGGACGACAACCCGCCGGGGCAGCCCGGCAATGTGCGCGGCGTGGTGCAAGTGCCCGCCAGCGACGCCGTCGGCGTGCGCATCGATGTCTACACCCCGCCTGACGCGCCCATCGCCAGCGAGTCGGTCATCTTGTCGCAGCCCAGCGGCGCGTTCCAGCTGTGGCTGCTGCCGGGCGACTACCGCCTCGTGTTCACCAAAGGCACACGCACCGCCACGCGCACGCTGACCGTCACCAGCCTGACCCAGCAGATTGACTTGGGCACGGTCGTACTGCAGTAGGAACCCCGCCTTGTGCGGCGAACGGAGTACCCCGTGCGCGTGATGATGCTATCGTGGGAGTACCCCCCGCGCCTCGTCGGGGGGATTGCCCGCCATGTGCAGGAGCTGTCGGAGGCGTTGGCAGCGCAGGGCGTGCAGGTGGATGTGATTACCGCCACGCACCCCGACGCGCCCGACGAAGCCGTCGAGAACGGCGTGCATCTGCATCGGGTGGGCGCGCCGCCGTCCCCGCACGGCGACTTCCTGCAGGGCGTGTGGGCGATGAACGCCGCGTTCGAGGCGCGTACCAACGCACTCATCGCCGACCTGCTGCGCGGCAAGCCCGCCCAAACCCAACGCGAGCCAATTCTGCTGCACGCGCACGACTGGCTGGTACACCCTGCCGCCAAAGCCCTCAAGCACCGCTACAAACTGCCGCTAATCGCCACCATCCACGCGACCGAACATGGCAGGCACGGCGGAATCCACTCCGACCTCTCCCGCGCCATCCACCAACTGGAGTGGGAGCTGAGCTACGAGGCGTGGCGCGTGGTTGTGTGCAGCGAATTTATGCGCGGCGAGGTGATGTACGCCCTCAACACGCCTTACGACAAGCTCGATGTTATCCCCAACGGCATCCGCGCCGAGAAGTTCCAGTTTGAGTTCCCCGAAGCGGAGCGTCAAGCGTTCCGTGCGCGTTTCGCTGCGCCGAGCCAACCGCTGATTTTTTTCGTCGGGCGCATGGTGCGCGAGAAGGGCGTGCAGGTGCTGCTGCAGGCGTTGCCCATCGTGCGGGCAGAAATCCCCAACGCCAAACTGGTGGTCGTCGGCGGGGGCTACCGCGCGCATCTGGAGGAGTTCGTGCGCTTTTGCCACTTGGAGGACGCCGTGCAGTTCACGGGCTTCATCCCCGACAGCGACCTGCTGCGCCTGTACCGCGTGGTGGATGTAGCGGTCTACCCCAGCCTGTACGAGCCGTTCGGAATCGTCGCGCTGGAGGCGATGGCGGCAGGCGCGCCTGTGGTGGTCTCTGACGCGGGCGGTCTCAAAGAGGTCGTGCGTCACGAGGAGACGGGCATCCTGACCTACGCGGGCAACGCCGAGAGCCTCGCATGGGGCATCCTGCGCATCCTGCAAGACCCCGACGCTGCGCAGCGCCGCGCCCATAACGCCCAGAAAGCCGTGCAGCGCGAGTTCAACTGGAAGCGTATTGCCCAACAGACCCAGCAGGTCTACAAGCGCGTCTGGAATGAATACAAACACGCACGCTGGGAATAGCCCCGCACTTTTTGTAGCGCGATTGGGCTATAATATAGGGGCGGTATGGAACAACGCCTTTGGTGGCGACTATGCGCGTGAGCATCTTCGGATTAGGCTATGTCGGAGCGGTGTCGGCGGCGTGTCTCGCGAAAGAGGGGCACACGGTTATCGGCGTCGATGTTGACCCCTACAAGTTAGACCTCATCCGTCAGGGCAAGGCGCCCATCGTCGAGGCGAACTTGGAGCCGTATCTGCAGCAAGCCGTCGAGTCGGGCAAGCTGACCGTGACCGACAACGTGACGGAGGCGGTTCACAGCACCGAAATCTCCCTGCTGTGTGTGGGCACGCCGAGCCAAGAGAACGGCGACCTGCGCACCGACTACTTAGAGCGTGTCGCCCGCCAAATCGGCGAGGCGCTCATCACGAAGCAGGCGTACCACATCGTGGTCATCCGCAGCACGATCCTGCCCGGCACAGCGGAGGAGGTCGTGCTGCCCATCCTTGAGGAGGCGTCGGGCAAGCGCGTGAACGAACACTTCGGGCTGGCGGTCAACCCCGAATTCCTGCGCGAGGGCACAGCCATCGCCGACTTCTACGATCCGCCGTTCACGGTGGTCGGCGCGCTGCGCCCAGAGGACGCCGAAACCGTCGCCGCGCTCTACGAGACGGTGAAGGCGCAGCTATTTCTGGTGTCCATCCGCACGGCGGAGATGATCAAGTACGCCTGCAACGCTTTCCACGCGCTCAAAATCACCTTCGCCAACGAGTTGGGCATGCTGTGCAAGGCAGAGGGCGTCGATAGCCACGAGGTGATGCGCGTCTTCTGCGCCGACACGAAGCTGAATATCTCGCCAAAGTATCTTACACCCGGCTTCGCGTTCGGCGGATCGTGCCTGCCGAAGGACCTGCGCGCGCTCACCTACCGCGCCCGCGCCAACGACCTGGAGCTGCCGACGCTGGAAGCCATCCTGCCCAGCAACCGCCGCCAAATCGAAGAGGTCGCCAAGCAGATTGTGCGCCTGCGCAAGCGCAAGGTGGGGCTGTTCGGACTATCGTTCAAGCCTGGCACCGACGACCTGCGCGAAAGCCCCCTCGTGGAACTCGCCGAGCAACTCATCGGCAAGGGCTACCGCCTGCTGATTCACGACCCGAATGTCTCGTATGCCGCGCTGTACGGCTCGAACAAGGCGTACATCGAGCGCGAAATCCCGCACATTCGCGAAATCCTGCGCGAGGACGCCCGCGAAGTCGTCCAACACGCTGAAGTGCTTGTGATTGGGCACCTCGATTCCGCAGCGCGTGAGGCAATCCTCGCCGAGCATCGCGAGAGCCAAGTCATCGTCGACCTTGCCCGCGCGCTGACGCCAGAAGCACTGAGAGGGCGCTATGTCGGACTGTACTGGTAAACCGAAAGGAAGAGTGCTGATATTAGTGGAGAATCTGCCCGTGCCGATGGACAGGCGCGTGTGGCAAGAGTCGCTCGCGCTGACCGAGGCGGGCTACGAAGTGTCGGTCATCTCGCCGCGCCCCAAAGACGAGCCTGAATACATGGAGCTTAACGGCGTGCATCTCTACCGCTACCCGATGCCCCCGCCGACCAAAAGCGTGCTGAGCTTCCTCTACGAGTTCAGCTACTGCTGGCTGCAGACTTGGCGATTGGCGCGGCGCGTGTGGCGCGAGCGCGGCTTCGATGTGATCCAGACCTGCAACCCGCCCGACACCTTCTGGCTCATCGGGCGCTGGTACAAGCGCAAGGGCGTCAAGTTCGTGTTCGACCAGCACGATTTGTGCCCTGAACTCTACGAGTCGCGTTTCAATCGGCGCGACCTGTTTCACAAGGGCTTGCTGTGGCTGGAAAAGCAGACCTACCGCACCGCCGACGCCGTGATCGCCACCAACGAATCGTATCGGCGCGTGGCGATGGAACGCGGGGGCATCCCACCCGACCGAATCACGGTGGTGCGCAGCGGACCGTTAGCCAGCCGATTCCAGCGCGTGCAGCCCGACCCCGCCCTCAAGCGTGGACGCCCCTACTTGGGCGTCTACCTCGGCGTGATGGGCGCGCAAGACGGCGTGGACTACCTGCTGCGCGCGATTGCCCATGTCGTGCATACCTTCGGCTATCACCAGTGCCACTTCGCGCTGATTGGCGGCGGCGATATGTACCCCGACCTCGTGAAACTGTCGCACGAGTTGAACCTCACCGACTTCGTGGAGTTCACGGGGCGCATCCCCGACGACGACCTGCTGCGCTACTTCAGCACTGCCGACATCGCCCTCGCGCCCGACCCGCTGAACCCCCTCAACGATGTCTCCACGATGAATAAGGTTATCGAATACATGGCGGTCGGGCTGCCGATTGTCTCATTCGACCTCAAAGAGTCGCGCTACTCGGCACAAGACGCAGCGGTCTACATCCCCGACAACGACGAGAAAGCCTTCGCGCAGGCGATTATCGACCTGCTGAACGACCCCGAACGCCGCCAACAGATGGGCGAGTTCGGACGCAAACGGTTCCTGGAGTGCCTCAACTGGGAACACAGTCGCGAGAAACTGATTGAGTTCTATGACAACCTGATGATGCAACCGTGCAGGCGCGGCAAATCTGTAGGTAAATAGGCGACGACGATGCGCAAACTGATTCTGGCATACGCAGGAGACTTTGCCGAGTATCCGATGGGCGGCGTATTGGAGTATACGAAGAACTTCGCCCGCTACGCGCCCGTCGAACTCTACTGCGTCGGCATCACGACCGACCCCAGTCTGCCCCTGCGCCAGTGGACGACCGTGCGCCTGAAAAACTCCGCGCGCCCGTTCCTGCCCCTGCTCTATGTGGATGACGAGAAACAGCGTCGCTCGAAAATCCCGCTGAACTTCAAGTTCCTGAACGCGCTCAAGCGGCAGAAGGCGGAGTTCCTACGGATGGGCGCGGCGGTCTACATCCAGCGCGCCGAACACGGGCTGGCGTTCCTGCACGACGATATCCCGCTTTATTTCAACACGCACGGACAGTCGGCGTTTTTCGAGAAGTGGACGACGCACCCGCTGTTCCGCTGGCGCGCGTTTCGGGCGTGGTTCCAGCGGATGGAGGCGCGCGTGATTGCCCGCGCACAGGGCGTGTTCACCATCAGCCCCGCCGACTACGACTTCTATGTCGCCAAGTTCCCGCAGCACGCGCACAAAATTCACTACACGCCGCTGGGCATCGAGACCGACGAATACACCCCGCCCGCCGAACGTCCCCGCGGTGCGCCGCAGATTCTGTTCGTGGGCAGGCTGGACGCCTCGAAGGGGCTGGATCTGCTGATTGCGGGCTTCGCGTGGTTCCGCAAGCGCTACCCCGACGCCGTGCTGACCATCGTCGGCGGCTCGCACGACTTCAACCCCGTGGAGACCGAAGTGCGCAACGCTGTCGCGCAGTGCGGAGTCTCAGACTCCGTAGTGATGACGGGCTTGCTGCCGCGCGAGGCGATTTTGCCGTATTATTATCAGGCGGATGTGTTCGTGATGACCTCGCTGTGGGAAGGGCTGCCGACCGCGCTGCTGGAAGCGCTCGCGTGCGGCGTGCCCGCTGTCGTCACGAATGTCGGCGGCATGCCCGCTGTCGTCAAAGACGGTGAGAACGGCTATGTGCTGCGCGAACGCGACCCCGAACAGTTGGCAGCCCTCATCGAGCGCTGCTACCTGAATCGGGACGCGCTCAGCCCCGCCGCACGCCAAACCGCCGAGCAATACTCGATCAAAGCGCACGCTGAGAAAGTCTGCCACCTGATGGGGCTGACCCCGATGCCCCAGCCAATCGCGCAGGAGTTAGTATGCTGAAAGAGCCTGAGATAGAGCGAGTCGGTTCGCTTGAGGAGCAGCCGCGCAGGGTTCTCTTGGTACTGGAGAACCTGCCTGTGCCGCACGATCGCCGCATGTGGCAGGTGGCGACCTCGCTGCAGCGCGCGGGCTACCATGTGTCGGTCATCTCGCCCCGATCGCCCGAAGACCCCGACTACTGCGTGCTGGAGGGCGTCCACCTCTACCGCTACCCGATGCTGCCCCCCACCCACAGCGTCGGCAACTTCGTCAAGGAGGCGCTCTACTGCCTGTGGCACACCTTCCGACTCAGCAAGCGCGTGGAACGCGAACAGGGCTTCGATGTGTTCCATGTGGGCAACCCGCTGGACATCTTCTGGTCTATTGGGCTGTATTACAAGGCGCGCGGCAAAAAGTTCGTCTATGAGCATCGCGACCTGTGCCCTGAACTCTACGAAGTGCGCTTCAAAAAGCGCGGGCTGTTTTATCACCTGCAGGTGCTGTTCGAGCGCTGGTCTTATCAACTGGCGGATATGATTATCGAGATGAACGAGTCGTACCGCCAGAACGCGCTGGAGCGCGGCAAGGCAGACCCCGAAAAGATTGTAATCGTGCGCAGCGGTCCCCGCGCCTCCGAGTTCATGCCCGTAGAACCTGACCTCAGCGTCAAGCGCGGCAAAAAGCATCTCGTGTGCTACTTGGGCATCATGGGACCGCAAGACGGCACGGACATCTTCGTCAAGGCGGCGCATCATATCGTCTACACGCGCGGCTACCGCGATGTGCATTTCCTCGCGATTGGCTCAGGCGACTGCTTAGAGGAGGTCAAGCAACTGGCGCAGCAACTGAACCTGAACGACTACATCACCTTCACGGGCTTCGTGCGCGAGCGCGACCTGCTGCTGCGCTACCTCAGCGCCGCCGATGTGGGCGTCGCCAGCGACCCCGACAACACCTACACCGCGCGCTCGACGATGAACAAAATCATCGAATTCATGGCGGTCGGCGTGCCCATCGTGGCGACGCCCAGCATCGAGAACAAGTGGTCGGCGCAGGACGCGCTCATCTCGCCCCCAGACGACCGCCCCGAATCGTTCGGCGATGCCATATTGGAACTGCTGATGGACGACGAGCGCCGCCGCTTCATGAGCCAATACGGTCGTCAGCGGTTTCTGGACTGCCTCAGTTGGGAGCGCAGCGAGCAGGTGCTACTCACGGCATACGATCGGCTGTTCTGCGGTCTGCCGCCGAACACGCCGTACGGGAAATAGTTTGTGGAGTGTGCAGTTATACCAACTGTGTGGCAGGGTTTATATTTGCCCCCCTCCTTGAGGTTCCCCCCGCTTCGCGAGGGGAACCGAGCAACGCACCCGTTCGGTTCCCCCTGATTGCAGGGGGAACCTTAAGGAGGGGGTACAAAACAGTCTCGCCTTACGACGCCCCGACTTCCAAGCGCACGAAGCGCACAACCTTCAGGTCGTTGCCCGCCGCTTTGAGCATATCGCCGATGGTCTTGGACTCGTCCTTGTAGAAGGGCTGTTCCAGCAGGGCGACTTTCTGCACGAAGCCCTTGTTCACGCGCCCGCGCGCGATGTTCTCGGCGACATTTTCGGGCTTGCCCTCGTTGATGGCGCGCTGCTTCTCGATCTCTAACTCCTGCTGAAGGGTCTCCGCAGGAATCTCGTCCTTTGTGAGGTACTGCGGCGCGCTCCAGGCAATCTGAATGGCGATTTCGTGCGCGAGGTTCTGCATGGCGTCCTTGTCCGCGCTGCCTGTCAGCACGACCATCACGCCGACGAGTTTGTTGTGGTGGATGTAGATGTCCACGACGCCGTTTTCGCCGTCGGGCACACGCGCAATCGCGTAGTTCTGGAAGGCGATGCGCTCGCCCGTCTTGCCGATGGCGAGTTCAATCTGTTTCTCGACGGTTAGGCTGCTGTCAGCCAGCGACGGGCGCTGCAAAATCGCGTCCAGTTGCCCCTCCGCGCCGACGGCAAGCACATGCTGGAGCAGCTCGTCAGCGAGGCTCAGGAACTCCTCGTTGCGGGCAACGAAGTCGGTCTCACAGCGCAAGTCAATCAGTGCGCCTGTGCGTCCGTCTGCGCTCAGCGCGCCTGCGATCACGCCTTGATTGACCTCCTTGCTGGCGCGTTTGCTGGCGATAATCGCGCCCTTTTCACGCAGGATCAGGCGCGCCTTTTCCACATCGCCGCCCGCCTGCTCCAGCGCGCTTTTGCAGTCCATGAACCCTGCGCCCGTTTCGTCGCGCAGCGTCTTAATTAACTGTGGGCTTATGCTCATCGGTATTCCTCCTCCAAGTCTTCCAGTCGGTGTCGCTTCATCAGTTCCCACTCTTTGCCCATAATCTCCTCGTCCGACAGCGGGCGCGGCTCGGTCGGGATCTCCTCGCCGAACATCTTGCCGTACTCTGCCACCTGTTCGGGCGGGAGCGGGGCTTCTTCCTCCACTACAGGGATTTCCGCTTCAGGGACGACCACTGCGCCTTGCCATTCGAGTTGCTTCTCTTCGATGATGGCGTCGGCGATGCGTCCCGCGATGAGGCGGATGGCGCGGATGGCGTCGTCGTTGGCAGGGATGGGGTAGTCCACTTCGTCAGGGTTGCAGTTCGTGTCCACAATCGCGATGGTGGGGATGCCCAGTCGGCGCGCCTCCGCGACGGCGGTGTGTTCCTCCTTCAGGTCAACGATAAACAGCGCGGCGGGCAGCCCAGGCATGTCCTTGACTCCGCCCAGATTGCGCTCCAGTTTCTCGTGTTCCTTGCGCAGGCGGGAGGCTTCCTTTTTGGGGATGCGCTCCAGTTCGCCGTCCTGGATCATGCGCTCCAGTTCTTTGAGGCGTTTGACGCGCGATTGAATCGTGCGGAAGTTGGTCAGCGTGCCGCCCAGCCAGCGGTAGGTGATGTGGTACTGTCGGCTGCGGATGGCGGCTTCCTTGATAGCGTCGCGCGCCTGCTTCTTCGTACCCACAAACAGCACATGCCCGCCGCTGTTGACGATCTCTTTCACGGCGCGCTGCGCTTTGTCGAACATCTCAACGGTCTTGTGCAGGTCGATGATGTGGATGCCGCTGCGTGCGCCGTAGATATAGCGGCGCATGTTGGGGTGCCATTTGCGGGTCGGATGCCCGAAATGCACGCCCGCTTCCAAAAGTTCACGCATACTCAGTTCTGCCATAGGTTTCCTCCGGGTTGGTTCCTCCCGCGCCGTCATCCGCGCTGACAATCCCCTTCAGGGGACACCCGTGCGCGTCGGACGCGGTATGTGATGGCGCACAGAGTATACCCTGCGCCTACTCTTGGGCGGACGCGCCCTGCTGCTGCGCCAGTTTCTTGTTGAGCGCGATCATCAGGCGCGACTTCTTGCGGTTGCCCGTGTTCTTGTGCAGGATGCCGCGCTTGACCGCCTTATCGATGAGGCTGATCGCGCGGCGCAGGCTCGCCACGCTGCCCTCTGTGTCGCCCTTGTCTGCCAACTCCTTCACGCGCCGCGAGTAGGTCTTAATCGCCGACTTGGTCGAGCGGTTGCGCAGGTGCCGCTCGCGCGACTTCAATAACGCCTTCTTCGCTGATTTGGTATTCGGCATAGGTGTACCTCCGAGTGCAACAGTATACCCGACGGCGTCCACGCGGGGTATAATTCAGCACATCCATGCCAGAGCGAAAGAACACCCAGCAGGAAGCCGTCGCTGCGCCCAGCCCAGCGACGCAGCAGAGTTTTGCGGACGACTTGAACGCGATGCTGGAAGTGCTTCCTCCAGCCCTGCGGCAGTGGCTGGAGGAACAGCCCGACCTGAACCAGTTGCTGGAGGTGGTGCTTGATCTCGGACGCATGCCCGAAGCGCGCTTTATGCAGCGCACCATCCGATTGGAGGGCGTGCAGGTGGAAGAGTACGACCTGCAGTATGTCGCCGACCGCATCGGGCAGTTCGGCAAGGACAACCGCGCAGGCATCCCGCGCACGCTGCACCGCATCTCCGCCATGCGCAACCGTCAGGGCAAAGTGGTGGGGCTGACCTGCCGCGTCGGACGCGCGATCTACGGCACGATTGACATCATCCACGACATTATCGCGTCGGGCAAAAGCGTGCTGATGCTGGGCAGACCGGGCGTCGGCAAGACCACGCGCCTGCGCGAGGTCGCCCGCGTGCTTGCCGACGAGTACGACAAGCGCGTGATTGTGGTGGACACCTCCAACGAAATCGCAGGCGACGGCGACATCCCCCACCCTGGCATCGGATTCGCCCGCCGCATGCAAGTGCCCGAACCGAGTCTGCAGCACGCCGTGATGATCGAAGCCGTCGAGAACCACATGCCCGAAGTCATCATCATCGACGAAATCGGCACGGAACTGGAGGCATACGCCGCCCGCACAATCGCCGAGCGCGGCGTGCAACTCATCGGCACGGCGCACGGCACAACCTTAGAGAACCTGCTGATGAACCCCACGCTGTCAGACCTTGTGGGCGGTATCCAGACCGTGACGCTGTCGGACGAAGAGGCGCGTCGGCGCGGCACGCAGAAAACCGTGCTAGAACGCAAAGCCCCGCCTACCTTCGATGTGCTGATCGAGATTCTGGACTACCATCGGCTGGCGATTCACCACGATGTGGCGCAGACCGTGGATCGGATGCTGCGCGGCGCGTCGCCCCGCCCCGAAATCCGCGTGCAGACCGACAGCGGCGGCTACGAAGTGGTGCAGCGCAGCGACCTTTCGCCGCGCACCCCACAGATTGAACTGCCCCTGCACGAGCATGAGGCGGAGTACGCGCCCCCGCCCCCGCGCACGACCACGCTGGTCAGCGGCGAGAGCCGACGCAACGCCCCCTCGCGCGTGTTTCCCTACGGCGTGAGCCGCAGCCGACTGGAGAAGGCGCTGCGCGATTTGCACCTGCCCGCCTATGTCGCCCGCGATGTGTCGGACGCCGACGCGGTGATCGTGCTGCACTCCACCTATCAGCGCCGCCCGCCCAAAGTGCGCGAAGCCGTGCAGCGCAACCTGCCCGTCGCCGTCGTGCGCAGCAACACCTACGCGCAACTGGTGAGCGCGCTGCGCGACCTGTTCCACAAGCCCGCCAACGGCGAATCGGCAGAGGAGCGCGCCCTGCGCGAGGCGGAGGAAGGCGTCGAACTGGTGCTGGCGACCGCCGAACCGTGCGAACTCTCGCCCCAGAACAGCTACCTGCGCCGACTCCAGCACCAACTCGTCGAGAAGTACCGCCTGCTGTCCGAGAGCGTCGGCGAGGAGCCGAACCGCCGCGTGCGCATCCTGCCCATCTACACCGACACCGAACGGGAGGACTGATGCCCCACGCGCCGCTGATCACCTTCGAGGGCGTCGAAGGCGCGGGCAAAACCACGCTGGCGCACCACCTTGCCGAGTGGCTACGGGCGCAGGGCGTGCCTGTGCGACTTACGCGCGAGCCAGGCGGCAGCGCGCTGGGCGCACACCTGCGCCCTATCCTACTGCGCGAGCCGCTGGACGCTTGGGCGGAGCTGTTTTTGTTCCTCGCCGACCGACGCCAGCACACCCTACAAGTCATCCTGCCCGCGCGGGAGCAAGGCGTGTGGGTGCTGTGCGACCGCTACGCCGACTCGACGCTGGTCTACCAAGGCTACGGGCGCGGGCTGGACATCCCCCTCATTCGCCGCCTGAACGCCATCGCAACGGATAACCTCGCGCCCGACCTGACCGTGCTACTTGACCTGCCTGTGGAGGACGCCCTCGCCCGCGCTGACGCGCCCAACCGCTTCGAAGCCGAGACGCTGGCGTTCCACAATCGCATCCGCGCGGGCTACCTCGAACTCGCCCGCACCGAGCCGAACCGATTCCTCGTGCTGGACGGACTGCAGCCGCTGGAGGTCCTCAAGGCGTCGCTGGAGCAGGCGGTACAGGAGCGATTTTTAGACGCTGGGAAGTAGTACCAATAGTTCAGCTCAGAGCGTGAACTCTGGCTGCATAATTGGTCTACGAGGACAGCCCCAACAGCTCAGCGACGAGTCGATCAATCTGCGAAACTTGACTCGTCAGAGTCTCCCGTACCTTTTGGCGCAAGCTGCCGATAGGCTGATTCAGCGTCTTTGGGGTAGCGGCTGCCACAAATTGATTCGCTGCCTCGTGGCATCTGATGCTCAACCTCGCTAACTGCTGATGCCGACGATTGTTCGGGTCGAAGCTGGGGATTGGAAGCACCTCAAAAGGACGACGGTGGATATGGCGCTCGCCCTTGCCCAAGTGTGACCCGAACGCGCCTTTCGCCTGGAAGGGTTTGATGAAGGCGTCCACGCAGGGCGCGTTCAAGATTGCACAGAGGTAGTGCGCCTCGTTTCTGTTTTTCGTTTCCAGCCAGTAGGTTGTGGTGTCTGCAACGAAGCCTTGAACGGGCAAGCCATGAACCCGCCAATTACTGACGCTTCGAGCATCCACAACGCAAGCGCACAGGTGTGTACCGCTGGTGTTGTAGAGCAACTTGTAGACGCCTGTTGGCGACTGTATCGAAAGATTCCTGTCATAGTCTAACCGATCGTAGATTGAGCGAACTCGTTGGCTTGATTTGGCTTGCTGACCCCACCTTGCAACGACCTTTCTCAACCAGTCAGCTAAGCCTGCCCTTCCCCTACGGATGGCGTCCCTATCGTCGATGAGTTTACGGGTAGCTCCAATTTTCACTAATGGTAAGATGACCATATGCATCTGACGCCAGCCAAAGGGAAGCAGGTCGTCAGAGAGGAGCGTAGCGAACAAGAAGTCTGCCTCCACACTTCCTTGCAATTGTATGTTTTGCCAGGGTTTTTTGGCACGCGCTGCGATTTGCGGATCGGTCTCTAACTGTGGGCGCGTGTGGTCGATGATTATCGCCCTTGAGTAGGGGCGCACGAACCATAGGCTGCGGGGCACAATTGACGCGCCCTGCGTGATGTGTTCAAGGTAGGGGCTTTCCCCCAGCGCAGTGGGCGAGGTGAAACTCGTTCGGGTCTGGTGGAGAGTTTTCTGCGCCTCTTGCCAGTCAGCGTTATGCGTGGGCAGATTGCCCGCGAGGCGCAGCACAGAAACCGTCTTTGGTTCCTTGCTCCACAGGATCACACAGGTCGGGACATTAAAAAGCGGCGCCACCTGTTCACAATCGATGATGAGCAGCGCCGTAGACGCATACCGCTGGCGGAATTCCGCATGCTGCTTCGCGCCTGTTATGACGCTACGAGGCATCACAAACGCTAAGATGCCATCATCGGCAAGGTAGTAGTCTGCGCAGAAAGCGAAAAAGAGTGTCGCCATTTCCATCTGCGTGAACAACTGGGCATCGTCGGGAGATAGCAACTGGTATCGTTTCAGAACCTGTTCGCGCACGCGCGCTTGATAGTCGCGCCGCTGAATATACCGATAAGACAGCCAAGGCGGGTTGCCAACGACGAAGGCGAATTTGCGGTGCGCGAGCAGTGCAGGACGATAAGCATTTTGGAGGATGAACCGCCATACCGTGTCGGTGGCTGGGGGCTGCAGTAGCCAGCGCATCAAGCGAAGATTGTTTTGCCACCACCACTGCTGGTTTTGGGAGATGCCCAACTCCCTCAATCGCGTGGAGAGTCCATTCGCTGCATCTTGCTCGCTAACTTCGTGCTTTGCGAACTCCTGCAGAGCGTTCAGCGCGCCGCTTAGTCGTTCTGGATGCGCAGCGACCGCTGCAGGAATATGAAACGCTTGGGGCAGATTTTTCGGAGTTTCCTTCCCAGCGATCTTGGACAGGTTTTCAGTGTCCACAGGAACGCTCAACACCTCTTGCTGACCTAAATTCTCAGGTAAGTTAAGGCTATCCGCCAAGTAAACGGGTACGGCGAATCGCTTGTTATAGCCGCGCAAGTCATTACCCAACGCTAATACAAGGTTCGTGCGGGCGATAGTGACTGCCAGCGGGTGGACATCCACACCTGCCAAGTGTGAGGCGCAGAACTCAACCAGTTGGGCGTCTTTATAGCCTGCTTCACGCAGCAAGCGGATAGCGGTAAACAAAAAGGTGCCTGAACCGCAGGCGGGGTCTAACAACGACGGCTGCGGGCAGGAACCTGGGAAACCTGCCTCGCGGAGGGTGATTTCAGCAAGCCAATCGGGCGTGTAGAATTCGCCGAGGTCATGACGGGTTTCGGGATCCACAAGCCCCTGATACAGCCCCTTCAGCAGGTCTTCGTTGATTGCGTCGAGGTCGTATGCTGTCGTCAGGCGCGTCGCAAGGGCGCGCTGCAAATCTTCCGTCTCAGGGTAGTCTCGTGACCACGCGAAGAAGTCGTCTGCGACGAAATTGTCCAATCCCGTGTTCTCAAAGGTTTCCCCAGAAACAAGCCCTGCCAGCTCATCATCGTTGGGCGATTTGCGGTTCAGCGACAGGTAGACGAGAACCCGCGCAAACAGGGCAAGGTAGGTATGCCTCAAGAACAGGTTCTCGTCGCCCACTGTGCTTCCATAGACGATAGCGAGCAGGCTCTGCCACTCGGCGAACTTCGTCTGTACAGAAGGGTCGTTCCTCGCACTTTGCCATGCGCTCCGCAGCAGCCTGAAACTGTGCCAAAAGGTCGGGCTATGTTGCCCGAAACGCAGCGTGATGTCGTCCGCCGTCGGCGCACGCTGCCTCTCATGAAAAAGGTAGCAGTCCAACCAAAGGCGACACTTCTCAACAGCCTCTACGCTTAGCTTTAGTTCGTCGACCTTCGCCAGATGCTCATCTCGCAAGGCATAAGCCACAAGCGTCTCGCCGTCGGTTAGAATGCCAAAGAATCGATGCGGGGTCTCCTGGTTGGTCAGGTATCGCCACAGCTGATTTTCACCGTCCCTGCGACTGGCGTCATCTAATCTGCGCTTGAACTCGAAGATTAAGTCGCCGTAGAGCACATCAACCGTGCCTCCTTGCACCCGCAATCCCGGAACAAACCTTTCCAGCTCGATCGGTTCGGAGAGGCTTAGGCGCGGGAAAGCCTCTTGCAAAAATCGCAGGAACTCGTTGCGAATGCTTGCTTCTGACGCGCGTCGCCTGCGCAACTCCGTAAGCCTTTCTAAGTAACGCTGTAGCGTTTCCCCGAAATCGTCCATGCTTGCCCAACCTCCCGAAATCCGTATGGGTGGAAAGTGCCTGTAGATACACCCAGTATCCGCGCTGCTTCCACTGCCGAAAGATAGCGACGCTCGCGGTAGTCGAGTGGCTCCATCAAGGATATTATACCGCTCCCCCTACATCCGCTCAGAATTTCCGCACTTCACCTACTGCCGTCGCTGTTTTTTGCGCTCCAGTAAGCGGCTAGTGGTGTCGGCTGGCGTAGTCGCAGCGGCGGTGGGCGTCGGTTGGGGCGCGCGGGCGGGCGTTGGAGGCGCATCGGTCGGCGTGGCAGCAACGGGGGGCGCGCTGGCAGGCGCGGTCGGCGTCGGCGTCCCGTCGGGTTCGGCGCGGCGGGTTCCTGCGCGCGCCTTGACGCCCAGCAGCCGCGCCGTCGCCTGCGCCTGCGGTGCAGGACGACGCCCCGCGCCCCTGCCCACCAGACGCGCCCACGCCCCACGCACCAACGCCGCCCACTCCGTCAGCGGAATCACCACGCGCCGCACCGTGATGTCCACCAGCAGCAACGCCAACGCCAGCCACAGGAAACTGCGCCACAAATCGCGCACCGCCCGACCCTGCCGCGCGACGGGACGGAACGCCTCCGCAGGCGCGGGGTTGACCTTGCCCCCCGTGAGTTCCGCAAGGCGCGTCAAAAGCGGCAGGTTCGCCCGCGTGAAGCGGTACTCGCTGGGGTACGGAATCGCGAAGCCCGTCGTGTTGACGCGCGTCGTGCCGTCGGGGTCTTTCTCGATAACGCTCAGCGTGTAGTCGCCGACGCCGCGCGCGGGGAACCGCCCGACATAGCGCCCCGGCGCCTCCTGCGCCAGCGTAATCGTCAGCCCTTCGCCCGTCGGCAGCCCAACGCGCACTTCGGGCTGCAGGAAGTTAATCGGCTCGCCCTGCGGGGTGAACGCCTGCATCTCCACAATCGCCTCGCCGCCCTCCAAGCGCACGACGGTCTCGTAGCGCTGCTTGCCGCCCTTGCGCAAAATCCCGCGCGTGAGTTGCGTCCACAGCGGCGCGAACTCGCTCCAGCCAACCCAGCGCATCGCCCACTTCGGCTTCGCGTCCGAAGTGAACGCCAGCGACTGCCCCAAGCCGTACTGCCACACCGCCAGCAGCGGGTCGTCCTTGTGCGTGCGCAGGAGCGTGCGCGCCAGCGGGCGGTCGGAGGTCAGGTCATACGCCAGCAACGGCGGCGTGCGACTCCAGTCGATGCCCTGCAACATCTCGTCGGAGGCAGTGAGTTTGGGGACGAACGCGCCCTCCTCAATCGCCGAACGGGTCATCAGCGACACATCGGCAGTGAACAGGCGGGGCAAGTCGCGCGCCCGCTCCGTCAGGTAGAAGTTGCCCCCCGCCACCCGCGCCAACTGCTTCAAAAACTCCACATCCTTGCCCTGCCCCAGCGACACCACCGACATCGTGATGCCCATCGTCCGCATGCGCTGCGCAATCTGGAAGCACCCGCCCTGCTCGTCGCAGTCGTCGCCGTCGGCAAGCAGGATGACATGGCGCGTCGTCGTCTGGATGGGCGTCAGCGCGCTCTCGGCGAACAGCAGCGACGGGCGCACATAAATCCCCCCGCCCCCCGCGTACATCCGCGACACTTGCGCAATCACCTGCTCGCGACTCCCTGCCTTCTGAATCGGCGCAAGCCAGTCTACCCCTGTGCCGCTGACAATCACGCCGAACTGGTCGTGCGGGCGCAATAGTTTCAGCGTCTCAATCGCCGCGCGCGCCGCCAACTGAATCTTCGGGATGCCGTCCTCCTCCACGCCCATACTGCCCGAAATGTCCACGATAATCACCACCGTCGCGGGCGGGAAGACCTTACGCTGGCGCACATTCAGGTCTACGGGCAACATCTCGGCGATGGGCGTCTCGTAGTAGCCCCCAGGCAGGAACGAGTTCTCGCCGCCAATCATCGCGAAGCCAATCCCTGTGTCGCGCACGGCGCTTTGTAGGGCAAGCATCATCTGGGGCGAGAGGGCGGTCGCGGGGAAATCGTGCAGCAGGATGGCGTCGTAGTTCTGCAGGTCTTCGGCGCGTGCGGGGAAGGTCGCGGGCGAGACGCGCGTGACCTCCAGATTGTTCGCCCGAAGCGCCCGTTCCAGCGCGCGGGTCGGGTCGGGCGCGCCGCCTTCCGCCAGCAGCACGCGCGGCTTGCCCCGCACCCGCACGAAAAAGCGTCCCAAGTTGTTGCGCGGGTCACCGTCAGGGCGTGCCTCCAGCGACACGCGGTAGCGATGGAACCCTTCGCGGTCGGTGCGGACAGGCACAACGACGGCGTTTTTGCCCGGCGTCAGTTGCACAGGCACGCGCTTGACAGGCTCGCCGTCGCGGTCGATCACCAGCACGCCCTCGGCTGCCTTGCGCGACTCGATCACTACGCGCAGGTTGAACGGCTCGCCGATTTTGACCTCGCTGGGCGCGTGCGTCTCCAGCACCAACACTTCCGCCTCATGGCGCGCGGTCTCCAACGGCACGACATCGATTTCGATGTTCTCGGTCGCGGCGACCAGCGCGGCGTCTTGCGCGTTGCCTTCCGTCTCGTTGCCGTCGGACAGCAGCACGATGCGCCGATTCTTGCCGTCGGGGAACATCGCGCTGGCAAGGCGGATGGCAGCGGCGATATTTGTGCCGTCGGCGGCGGGCTTGGAGTAGATGGTCGGCAACTCGCGCACCTCAGCGGGCAGGAAGTCCACCACCGCGTCGCGCCCGAACACCACCAGCCCCACCAGGTCGTCCTCGCCACGGGTTTTGATGGCTTCCTGCAGGTAGCGTTTGGCGGCTTGCCTGCCTGCGTCGGCGATGCTATCGGAGGCGTCCAGCACGAAGATGGTGCATGTGCCGCGATTGGGGCGCACGGCTTGCGGGGCAGCCAGCGCGAGAATCAGCAGGGCGAACACCAGCATTCGCAACGCCAGCGCCAGCCGCTTGCGCCCGCGACTTAGCCCCAGTAGCCGCCGCCCGCTCCACCAGACCCCCAGCAGCGCAATCGGCAGCAGCAGCAGATAACTCGGCTCCAGAAAGCGCATGCGCAGGGTATTGTACCCGCTTCGGCGAGGGAACTTCGCGCACACGGCATCACCCTGTGTAGCGGAAAATTAATGTCGGGTACACTTCAGGCGGGTGAGAGCGTTGCCGAAGCTGGAACTATCGGAAGAGCAAGTCGTTGAGTTGGTGCGCCAGTTATCGCCTGATGCAAAGCGTAGGGTGATGCAACTGTTGCGTAGCGTACACGACCACAGCACCGAGTCTGAGGCGTCGGTGAGTGAGTTTGCCCAACTCCCGTGCTTTGGCATGTGGGCAGACCACGAAGCCTTGCAGGATAGCGATGCGTGGGTACGCAAGGAGCGTGAGCAGTGGCACAGACGAGCGAGCCGACGCGACTAATCGATACGGATATACTTGGCGTATGCGTGTAGACCTGCGTTCCGATACCGTGACCCTGCCGACGCCTGAGATGCGCCGCGCGATGGCAAACGCCGAACTCGGCGACGATGTGTACGGCGAAGACCCGACCGTGAACCGCCTGCAAGCGCGCGTGGCGGAACTGCTGGGGCACGACGCCGCGCTGTTCACCCCGTCGGGCACGATGGCAAACGAAATCGCCGTCAAGGTGTGGACACAGCCTGCCGACGCGATTTTGGTGGACGCTGAAAGCCACATCCTGCACTACGAACTGGCAGCCCCCGCCGTGATTGCGGGCGTGCAGGTGGAGACCTATCCGATTGCCGACGGAGTGTTTCACCTTGCCGACATCGAGTCGCGCATCCGCGTCGCCGACGACCATACGCCCGGCACGCGCCTGCTGTGCGTCGAGAACACGCACAACCGCTGCGGGGGCACAATCCTGCCGCCCGAAGTGATGCCCGACCTGCGCGCGCTGGCGGACAGGCGCGGGCTGCGCCTGCACTTGGACGGCGCACGGCTGTTCAACGCGAGTGTAGCGCTGGGCGTCTCGGCGCAGGCGTGGACGCGCTACGCCGACTCGGTGATGGTCGCCTTCTCGAAGGGGTTGTGTTGCCCTGTGGGATCGGTGTTGGTGGGGTCGGCAGCGTTCATTCGCGAGGCGCATCGCGTGCGCAAGATGCTGGGTGGCGGGATGCGTCAGGCGGGCGTGCTGGCGGCGGCGTGCTTGGTCGCGCTGGACACGATGATTGACCGACTCGCCGACGACCACGCCCGCGCCAAACGCCTCGCCGAAGCCATCGCCGAACTGCCAGGCTTCTCGGTGAACCTGCGCACCGTGCAGACGAACATGGTCTATGTGCAGACCGCCCACCCCGCGCAGGCAGTGGAACGCGCGCTGGCTGCCGAGGGCGTGCTGTGCATCGCGTTAGACCCGCACCGTCTGCGCCTCGTGACGCACAAGGACATCGATGACGCTGCGCTTGAGCATGCCATCTCCGTGTTTCGGCGCGTTTCGGGTATCCTATCGTAGGAGGCAGAGCGATGGCTGGACATTCCAAGTGGCATAACATTCGCATTCGCAAGGGCAAGCAGGACGCGCTGCGCAGCAAGCTGTTCACGAAGCTGGCGCGGGAGATCACGGTCGCTGCGAAACAAGGCGGCGGCAACCCCGACGCGAACCCGCGCCTGCGCCTTGCCATCGAAAAGGCGCGCGAGAACCACATGCCCGCCGACAACATCAAGCGCGCCATCCAGAAAGGCACAGGCGAGCTGGAGGGCGCAAGCTACGAGGAAATCACCTACGAGGGCTACGGTCCTGGCGGCGTCGCCATTATGGTGGAGTGCATGACCGACAACCGCAACCGCACCGTCGCTGAAGTGCGCCACCTGTTCTCCAAGCACGGGGGCAACTTGGGCGAGACGGGCAGCGTCGCATGGCAGTTCAAGCGGCAGGGCGTCATCACCATCCCCGTCGAAGCCATCGCCGAAGAGGAGCTGCTGGAGATCGCGCTGGAGGCGGGCGCGGAGGATGTGTCTCAAGAGGAGGAGTTCTACCGCGTGCTGACGAGCGTCGATGAGTTCCACCGCGTGCGCGAGGCGTTGCAGGCGCGCGGGCTGCCCATCGCCGAAGCGCAACTGGAGCTGACGCCGACCACTACCGTCCGCGTGGAGGGCGAGACCGCGCAGAAACTGATGCGCCTGCTGGAAGCCCTCGAAGACCACGACGATGTGCAGAACACCTACGCGAACTTCGACATCCCCGACGAGGCGTTCGCGAGCGTCTCGTAGCCGTTGGTGAGGCGCGCATGCGCGTCCCGTTGCCCCTCGCGACCCTCAGCATGCTGGGGGTGAACACCGTCCTTACCTTGTGGCTGACCGCCCGCGCCGAGTCGGTGGAGGCGTGGGGGTTCACCCCTGCGCACCCGTCGCTTGTCGGCGCGCTGACGAGCCTGTTTGTGCATGCGGGCTGGCTGCACTGGCTGAAAAACGCGCTGTTTCTGGGGCTGTTCGGGGTCTATGTGGAGCGTGCGCTGGGGGCGTGGCGGTGGCTGGCGCTCTACTTGGCGAGCGGGCTGGGCGCAATCGGCGTCCATTGGGCGATGAGCCTGACGATTCAGCCGTCGCTGTATCGCGAGGGGCTGGTGGGCGCGTCGGGCGCGATTTCGGGGCTGGTGGGCTACTTCGCGTTGCGATTCTATCGGCGGCGGGTGCGCCTGGTGTGGGCGTCGCCGAATCGGTGGGGGCTGTCCGTGCCGATGTGGGTGGGCGTGCTGGCGTGGGTGCTGCTGCAGGGCGCGGGCGCGATTCTGGAGGCGGGTCAGCCGACGCCGTCCGCGATTGGCTACTGGGCGCACTTGGGCGGCTTCGCGACGGGGTTGACGCTGGCGCTGCTGTGGGGCGCGGGCGCGCAGGGCGAACAGGAGTACCTGCTGGAGCAGGCGGAGCGCGCGCTGCAGCAGGGCGCGGCGGGCGACGCGCTGCGCTACCTGCAGCAACTGCCCGCGACCGACGCGCCGCGCGTGCGCTACCTGCAGGGCGCAGCGTGGGCGATGCTGGGCGACCCCGACGAAGCAAGCCCCCTGCTGCGCGAAGCGGTGCAAAGCGCGCTGGCGCGGGGCGACGACGCGCACGCCGCCGACGCCGCCGACCTGCTGGGCGAGTTAGACCGCCTGCACACGCTGGACGCGCCAACCCTGCAGACGCTACTGCGCCATGCCGAACGCCTTCAGGAGCGGGCGCGCGCCCTGCGCTGGCTGGAGACGCTGACGCGCCATCCCGACCTGCCCGACCGCCCCGAATGGCTGCTGCTGCACGCCCGCCTGCTGCACCAGCAGGGGCAGCCCGACGCGGCGAACGCCATCCTGCAACGCCTGATTACCGACCACCCCGACTCCCTCCAAGCCGCCCTCGCTCAACTGGAGGGCAGGCGGTGAGTTCTCCGACCGCCCTACCCCACGAACAAGCGTGACTTGCTGAGTTCCATCTGCATCGTGACGAGGCGGCGATAGACGCCCTCGCGCGCCATTAGCTCGTCGTGCGTGCCGACCTCCACCACGCGCCCGCGCTCCAGCACGATAATCCTGTCGGCGTTGCGCAGCGTCGACAGGCGGTGCGCTATCGCAATCGTCGTGCGGTTCTGCACCAGCCGTTCCAGCGCCTCTTGAATCAGCCGCTCGGTCTCGGTGTCCACCGACGCGGTCGCCTCGTCCAGAATCAGAATCTGCGGGTTGCGCAGAATCGCGCGGGCAATCGCGATGCGCTGTCGCTCGCCGCCCGAAAGCCGATGCCCACGCTCGCCGACCCACGAGTCGTAGCCGTCGGGGAAGCGCATAATAAAATCGTGCGCGTTCGCCGCCTTCGCCGCCTCGATAATCTCCTCCAGCGTCGCATCGGGGCGCGCGTAGGCGATGTTCTCGCGAATGGCGCCTGGAAACAGGAAGTTGTCCTGCAGCACGACGCCGATGTGCCGACGGAGGTCTTGCATGCGCACCTCGCGCAGGTCTTTGCCGTCCAGCAGGATACGCCCGCGCGTCGGGTCATAAAATCGGCAAATCAGGTTAATCAGCGTCGTCTTGCCCGACCCCGACGGACCGACCAGCCCAATCATCTCGCCAGGGCGAATGTGCAGATTGATGTCGTGCAGCACCAGGTGGTGCTTCTCGTAGCCGAAGGAGACATTCTCCAGCACGATTTCGCCCTTGACTTCGGTCAGGGGCTGGGCGTTCGGCGCGTCGCGCACTTCGGGTTCGGTGTCCAACACCTCGAACACGCGCTCGGCGGCGGTCACCGTGCGCGACGCCCAGTCCATAATGTTGGTGATGATGCTCAGCGGACCGAACAGCATCCCGATATACGATAGGAACGCCACCAGCTTGCCGAGTTCGAAGTTGCCCTCCAGCACGCCGCGCCCGCCCACATACCAAATCACGAACGAGCTGGACATCACCAGAAACGAGATGAGGGGGAACACGCTCGCGTTGATTTTGCCTGCGACCATGCCCGTCTCGGCGATTTCGAAGTTGCGCTTGTCGAAGGTCTGGATTTCGCGCTGCTCTTGGGTGAAGGCTTTCACCTCGCGCACGCCCGACAGCGTGCCGCCCAAGTGCGCGGTCAGGCGCGACCAGCGATGCCAGTGCCGCCGCCAGACGCGAATCACCTTACGCCACGCATAGCGCGAGAGCCACACGATAAACGGCGCGGGGATGAGCACCAGCAGGCTCAGCTTCCAGTCCATCAGCACCATCACGGTCGCGATGCCGATAATCATCAGCAGGTTGAGCGCAATCGTCGGCGCGCTGTTGACCACAAAGTCGTACAAGGCGTCCGTGTCGCGCGTCACGCGGCTCATAATCGAGCCTGTCTGCCGCTTGTCGAAGTAGCTGAGCGAGAGCCACTGCAGGTGCTGGTAGAGTTGCGAGCGCAGATTGAACGAGATTTCACTGCCCAGCCAGGCGTTCAGTCGCCCGCGAACGATGTTGACGCCCGTGCCAAACAAACGGATGCCAATCAGCGCGCCGAGCAGCCAGCCAAACAGGTGCGCGTTCGAGCGGGGCACCAGCACCTCGTCGATGAGAATCTTGGTCAGGTACGGCGGGGTGAGCTCCACTGCGGCGGTCAGAATCGCCAGAAAGGTGGAGAGCCACATATACTTCCAGTAGGGGCGCACCAGCCCCATCAGGCGCAGCAGCACCTGCTTTTGGGAGCGGCACGCGGGGCACGAGATGCTGTCTTCGGGGATAGGACGCCCGCACTTTTCGCACGCCAGCTGCTTGTGTTCGAAGGGGGGCGGCTCCTCGTCTTTGAGCATCGCCTCGATGCGCAGGCGCGCCTGCCCGAACAGATGCGCCAGTGCGCTGCTGTAGCGAATCAGCTCCAACACGCGCCCATCGTGCAGCACCGCCTCCAGCGCGGACGCGCCGACCAGCTGCGTCGTGCGCACTTGGACGATGTCCGTCAGCGGGACGATCAACTGTATCAACACGCGGGGCGCGCTGCCATTGAGGTACGGCGCGCCGTTGCTGTGCGCGACGCCGTTCTGGCTGTTGTTTTTGCGCAGCCAGGGCAAGCGCGCGCTGGTGCTGGTCTCAACAGGGGTGTGATCGACGCGCAGGGTCAGCAGGGTCTCATTCGCCAGCACGAGCCAGCTTTCGCCGAACCGCCCGTCTGGCGACAAATCGGACGCTAACGCGAACTCGATATCCGCCGTGCCCATCCGTTGCTCGACGGCAGCGCGCACAAACTCGGGCAGCCGTCGTTGCGCCGTATCCATACGCGCCTTATTATACCTCTGATGCGTGTAAAGCAAGTGTTAAGCCGCGCGCAGATGTGTATAATAGGCTATAATAGGCTATGCGCACGCGTTCAGGCTTTTGGATGGCAGGGCTTGTTTTGGCAGGCAGTTTACACGCCCAGACACTGGTCGATTCAGACCTTACTTACGACACCGTTGTCAGCAGCGGGCTATCGTTCCCGATTGCGATGGCGTTTTTAGACCCGTCTGACCCGACGCGCTTTTTCGTGATCGAGAAAAACAGCGGGCGCGTCAAACTGGTGCAGAACGGCGCGGTGGTCAGCACCGTGCTGGACTTGCCCGTGAACAACGCCAGCGAGCGCGGGCTGCTCGGCATCGCGCTCCACCCCGACTTCGCCACGAATGGGCATGTGTACCTCTACTACACCCGCTCCAGCACAGGCGCGGACACCTCCACCCAATCGGCGTGGCTGGACAACCGCGTAGAGCGGTATCGCTGGAACGGCTCCGCGCTGGTGGAGCCGACGCTAATCGTGGCGTTCCCGCGCGACACGACGCAAAACAACGGTCCCAACCACGACGGAGGCGTGATTCTGTTCGGTCCCGACGGCAAGCTCTATGGCGTCACGGGCGACCTGAATCGCGGCTTTTTGAGCAACCCGCGCATCGAGCAGAACACCAGCGCGACGGCGGTCGCGGGCGTCGGCGGCGTCTTTCGGCTCAACCCCGACGGCTCCACACCGCCCGACAACCCGTTCGTCAGCCATGCCGACCCGCGCATTCGGCGACTGTGGGCGTATGGCATTCGCAACAGCTTCGGCATGGTCTTCGACAGCCTCACGGCGCGCCTGTGGCTCACCGAAAACGGACCGAATGTGTACGACGAAATCAACCTCGTCGGGCGCGGCTTCAACAGCGGCTGGCTCAAGATTATGGGACCCGACTCGCGCAACGCGACCTACTCGGAGAACGGCAACCAAGCCTACGACGCGAATGACCTCATCTACCTGCCGAACGCCTACTACGCCGACCCCGTTTTCTCGTGGCTGCAGCCGATTGGGGCGACGAGCATCGTCTTTGTGCGCTCGGCGCGGTTCGACGCAGGCGTGCGCGACGAGGTCATCGTCGGCGAGAGCAACAACGGCAGGCTGTATCGCTTCACGATGAACGTCGCGCGCGACGACTTCGTGCTGACGGGCGCGCTCGCCGACCGCGTGGCGGACTCATCCACTGAGCGCAACCTGTCCAGTTTCGGCGCGAACTGGGGCGTGGTGACCGACTTGCGGGTCGGTCCCGACGGCTATCTGTATGTGGTGAGCCTGTACGCGAATCGGGTGTACCGCATTCGCCCTGTGAACCCGCCTGCGATTGTGTCGGGTCAGGCGCGGCTGGAGGGCAAGCAGGGGCTGCCGCTGGGCGCGCCGCTCACGCTCGAACTGCGTCAGGGCAGCAATACCGTGCAGACCATCGCCACAACGCTGGACGCCTACGGGCGATTCTCGGAGCGCGTCGCGAGCGCAGGCGCCTACACCATCCGCGCGAAGGCGGCGGGCTACCTGTCCGTGAGCCTGCCAAGCGTCTCTATTGTGGACGGAGGCTTCGCGTACCTTGACCTGCGCTTCCAGACGCTGGGCGATGTGAACGGCGACGATGTGATCGACGACGCCGACCTGCTGCAGGTGCTGTTCGCCTTCGGCGGGGGCGACCCGCAAGCCGACCTGAACGGCGACGGCACAGTGGACGACGCCGACCTGCTGACCGTGCTGTTCAACTTCGGCGCGGGCGGATAACGCCCCCATACAATTGCCAGATTCGGCGATTCGCAGGAACTTTCCCCGAATTCGCCCGAATCCAAGCGTCAAGGTGGGTACATTTGGCTCTGCGGCTGTATTAACGAAACGGAGGACCTAACCATGCGACGACACTATGGGATATTAGCGACTTTGGCGATGACTGTTGCCGCCGTCGGGCTGACGCCCGCAACGGCGCAGACCCATGGATGCTGTAGCTTCCGCGTGACTCATAACTTCAGGCTGTGCCTGCCGCAAGGCTGTCAGCAGCCGCAGGTGACTTGGAACTGGAACACCCAAGCCGCCGTTTGGGATCTGAACAACCTTCCCCCGACTATCAACACAAACAGTGGCTCTCAAACCTACAGCGTGCCCAGCAGCGATAGCCAGTGCGCTCAAGCGCAAATCACGCAAGGTGGTCAGAGCTGCGCAGTTGCGACAGCGTGCGCCAGCTTCAATGTGAACTGGATTGCAGGAACCAACTGCCTACAGGGTACGCACACGGCTTTTGGACGCGCCTGCGCGATATGCCGCAGGCACGGCGCGAACGCCGCCGCGAACTCGCACATCGTCATCTCTTGCCCCAACATCACGCAGGGCACGGTCGTCTGGACGCCCCAGTTCCAAGACGCGCTCGGCTCGGAGTGCGGCGTGCAGATGTACGACCCTGTGATTATTCGCTACCGAAATCCCAGCACGGGAGCCACACGCGAGGAGGTGCTGTTCGAACTCAGCGCGTCGAACTTCTGGTGGCAACCTAATGACGACGGCGCGACCGCGCGCACTGGATCAAAGGACCGCGGGAAGACAGGGCATGTCACACTGCTCAAGGGGCGCTCGGGGAGCTCTGAATCCTCGCGCATCCACATCCGCTGGGACGCCAACATGCAAGTCGTGGAATCGGAAGCGACGGGCGAGTTTGCGGATTTGAGACTGCCGAATGTCGGCGACACGATGCCCCTGTACGACGATGGCGGGATTACCTTGCCAGGCGTCTTTGATCTGCCTTTCCGAGCGGGTCGTGGTGAAGTGGTGGAAGGCATCGAGATGGGCGGCGGCGGCGTGTCAGGTCAGGATATTCCGCGCACGCCGGGCGATGTGGACGGCAACGGCTGCGTCGATGACGCCGACCTGCTGCAAGTGCTGTTCGCGTTCGGCGGACAGGGCGGCGCGGCGGATGTGAACGGCGACGGCATCGTCGACGACGCCGACCTGCTCATCGTGCTGTTCAACTTCGGCACGGGATGCTAACTTTACCCCCCTCTCGCTCAACGCTCCCCGCTCGGCACGGGCGGGGGGCTTTCACGCTCGGACAGCCCATGTGTGCTATAATAGTGGGTGAGGTGAATCATGCTCCGAAAGAGGGCGTTTGGAATAGCAATTGCGATGGCTTTTGCGTCATCTCTGATGGCGCAAAACAATGTGCAAATCACGATTAGTCTGGTCAACCCGCTCACCAACGAGTACCAGATGACCGTGCAGAACAACAACAGCGGGTGGTGGGTGGATCAGTTGCATGTGCTATACACGACGGCGGGGGTGCTGCAGGCGACCAGCACGCCGTCGAACTGGGCGCATCTGCCCGATGTGCCGTGGGACGCGATTCCGCACAACCTGCGCTTTCAGGCGAACACAACCGCCGCGCGGATTGCGCCCGGCGCGTCGAAAACCTTCGGCTACAAAATGAACACGCCGACGCCCGTCGAGGATTGGTACATCCAGTTCCGTGTGGTGAACGCGGCGAACACCACCAAAGAATACGCCTTCCGCATCAAGGTGCTGCAGACGCTTGATACTCCGAAAGACGCGCTGGGAGCGGTTTCTGGGCAGCTCGCGTACCCTGGAAACAGCCAAGTACGCTTCCAGTACGACTACGAGTACGCAACTCCGACGACGCAATATACTATCAAGATTCTTGACGCGGTATCTGCCCTGCGCGACCGCGTGTTCTACCCTGAGATTCCTGAACCGCCCCACTTGGAACACTACTTCACAGGGAGTGTCGTGCGCGACATTGAGGCATCGGGCGGGACGACAGGCGAACTATGGGCGTTCGAATCGGAACATGCGCACTGGTGCAGCGGCAGTAGCGGGTTCCGATTGCTCCACTGGCTCAGAAACGGGAATATCGTACCGCTGCTGCCCCTGTCGTGGCGGTTTGCGCCGTCGGTGTATCAGGACGACGGCTCACGGCGCGTGCAACTCACGGTGGAGAATCGCGGCAATCAGGAACTCGTCGGCGATTTGTACCTGTATACGCAGGGCACTCGACTGCTCACAGGACGCCAACTCGCCGACTGGCGCACTCGATTCCAGCCCGACATCCAGCAGCGCCTCACGCTCCAGCCGCGCCAGTCTGCGGTGATTACCTTTTTTGTGCCTGCAGATGCGCCGCCCACGCGCTACTTCTACGCCGAGTTCGTCAACGGCGCGAATCGGCTCGCTTGGGCGCAGCAGGAAATCAACAGCCCGCTCCTGATTGGCTACCTCGCCCCGCACGGCGCGAACCGACCCGTGACGGTGCAAATCATCAATCCGAACACAGGAACGAGCGTCACGAAGACGACCACCGCCGATGCAAACGGCGTCTGGCGCGTTTCGCTGCAGGCGGGCGACGAGGCGATTACAGACGACGACGGCTTTTACACCCCCGTCTGGCTGGTGCAGGTGAAGGCGCAGGGCGCACTCTCGCAGCAGTTCCCAGAAACGCTGCTGCCCGGCGGCGACACGATTGACCCCTACCTGCGCTCGCAACTCGTGCTGGGCGATGTGGACGGCGACAACTGCATCGACGACGCCGATCTGCTGGCGGTGCTGTTCGCCTTCGGCGGCGACAACCCCAACGCCGACCTGAACGGCGACGGCATTGTCGACGACGCCGACCTGCTGCTGGTGCTGTTCAACTTCGGCGCGGGGTGCTAATCGCCCAGCGGCACCAGCGTCGCCGAGAAGATGCACTCGTGCTGGCGTATCGATGCAAGGGTCGCTTCGGGTGGCGCGCTGTCCAACTGGATGCGCGCCACCGCCGACTCTGCGCCCGCGAAGATGATGTTCTCGGTCTCCTGCACATTGATGCTCGCCTCGCGCAGGCAGTTGAACACATGCGCCAGCACGCCCACGCGGTCTAAGTGGCGCACCACCAGCAGATAATTCGCGGGGGTGCGGTCGGCGAGATTGACCACATTCGGCACGCGCCCCGTCTGCATATAGGTCTGCACGATATGCACCACTTCGGCGGCGATGGCTTCCTGCGCCTGCTGGGTGGACGCGCCGATATGGTGCGTGCCGTACACCAGCGGCAGGCTCGCCAGCGGGTGCTGGAACGCGCCCTCGCCTGCGCTCGGCTCGCCCTCGAACACATCCAGCCCCGCGCGGATCTCCTTTTCGCGCACTGCCCACGCCAGCGCGTCCTCGTCGACGACCTCTGCGCGCGAAGTGTTGATAAAGTACGCCCCGCGGCGCATCGCCTCGAAAAACGCGCGGTTGCATAGGTGTTTCGTTTCGGGCGTCAGCGCGACATGCACGCTCACGATGTCCGCTTCGCTGGCGACATCGAGCGGGGTCGCGCGGAAGCCGACGCCGAGTTGCTCGGCGCGTTCGGGGGTCAGCGAACGGCTCCACGCGATTGTGCGCAGCCCAAACGCCCGCGCGCGGGTAATCATCTCGCGCCCGATGTTGCCCACGCCGATCAGCCCCAGCGTGCAACCGTACACCCCGCGCGCCTCGCTGAACGCCTTCTTGTTCCACTGACCTGCCCGCAACTGCGCTACATTGTCGGGAATGCGCCGATCAAGCGACAAAATCAGCCCAAACGCCAACTCGGCGACAGCGATGGCGTTTTTGCCGGGGCAGTTCGCGACATAGATCCCGCGTCGCGAGGCGGTGTCCACATCGATGGTGTTCACGCCCGCGCCCGCGCGTATCACCAGGCTCAAGTCGCCCGCCTCCAGCATCGGCGCGGTGACCTTCGTGGAACGCACGACCAGCACCTCGGGGTTGTACGTGCGGATGGCGTCCACCAGCGCGTCGTCTTTGAGGCTGGGGTCGTACACCACGCTGCAGCCCAGCGACTTCAGCCCTTCCAGCCCGCTCTGCTCGAACTTATCGGCGACGAGTATCTTCATCGATAGCCTCCACAGCATGGGTTCGCTGGGCAAAGCGATACTCCTGCCGAACTGGGTATACTGCACGTGATGGCTCAGTTGCAGATCACTATTCCTGAAGAAGTCTCTCTGGCGCTGCGTGTGCCGCCAGAAGAAGCCGAGTCAGCACTGCGGCAGGAGTTGGCGCTTGCGCTCTACGCTCGCGGCATGCTTCCGTTTGGCAAGGCGCGTCTGCTTGCGGGCGTCGGCGTGCGTGAATTCGCCGAACTGCTCGCCGCGCGCCAGATTCCACGCCACTACTCCGAAGACGATCCGCAAATGGACATCGACTATGCCCAGAGTGGTTTGGTACCGAATCGCTGAGGCACGGCAATTTTCCCATGCGTGTGTGCGAACAGGCAGGCGTGCCTTTTTGTCCTCACCCCCTTTGTCCCCCTCTCCCGCGGGGCGGGAGAGGGGGTTATGGAGTGCGGAAGCGAAGCTTCCGCCCACGCTGAAGCGGACGCTTCAGCACTCCAAACAGGTCAGCGCGCCCCCCCCCTCTCCCACCGCGTGGGAGAGGGGCTGGGGG
>JAIMAN010000102.1 GCA_023511915.1 Armatimonadota bacterium | reverse complement strand
CGCCTGCGGAGAGGGGAACAAAGGGGGTAGGGCGACTAACAACTTAACCATCCCTTAAAATCGCGTGGGGTAGCCTTTTACTGCGGCTTGGAAACCGAGCCGAAAGGAGGCAACTATGCGAACCATTCTGGCTTTGGGTTTGACGAGTGTGCTTGTAGCGACGACCTGCGCCCAGGTGGTGCTGGGTGACAACAAGGGCAAAGTGCGCGCTGTCAACGCGCTGGCGGATATCGGCTCTGGGGAACAACCCCTGCAGTGGAGCCGCCGCGACTTTCAGGACGCTACTAACAACGAAAGCTTCGGCTTCTGGCCTGCGTACACGATTCAGGTGGACGGACTGCAGTTTGACGCGCTTGGTAATCAGGTGGGTGCTGGTGACGATACAGGATCTGTCACCATAACTACTGTTGAATCGCTGGTGAATACCTTTGGCTGGCCCGCAAGCTTTACCGTTCCGCGATACCTGTTCCGTCAGGGCGGGGCGTACACGAACCGTTCCAACAACGGTGATCACGGCGTTGAAGGCACGGTGTGGATCAAGTACGAACTGGATGACAGCAATCCGAACGGTTGGAATGTGGTGAAGGTGCAGGTGTTCGCGTGGGATGTGCGCGACATCACGCACAAGTCCAGCGGCACTAAGACCCGCTCCTTCTCGGACACGGCTGCGCCTTATCGCATCGACATCTATGTCGCCCAGAACGACCCGAACCCCGCCAGCGACCCGCAAAGCGACCCCAACTGGACTTTTGTAGGCACGCTGAGCAAGGCGGACGGCACGCTGCCGAATGTGTGCGAGTGGGATCCGAATACGGGCAACACCTTCGGCGAGTGCCCACAGGCGACGCTGGACTACCTCAACGGAGCCAATCCCGCTGGGGTGAGGTTCTGTGATGACCCCACGAATGAGGTTTGGTACTCCACGCTGAATGTGTCGGGTCAGAGCGGCGTCAAGTATGTCGCGCTGGTCATCCCGCAAGGCAACCAGTATGGGCAGGATCCCACGCTGAACGCCAGCAACCGCACCAACAGCGGCCTGCGCTACACGAACTTCACCGATGTGCGCGTGATTGCCGCGCCTGCGGGTCCCGAGGGCGATGTGAACGGCGACGGCTGCGTGGACGACGCGGACCTGCTGATTGTGCTGTTCAACTTCGGCAACGCGGGCGGTCAAGGCGATGTGAACCGCGACAACATCGTCGACGACGCGGACCTGCTGATCGTGCTGTTCAACTTCGGCGCGGGGTGCCAGTAAGCCCTCACCCCCAACCCCTCTCCCGCCAGCGGGAGAGGGGGAATACCTCCCTTTGGAGTGCTGAAGCGTTAGCTTCAGCGTTGGGCAGAAGCTGCGTTTCCGCACTCCATAGACTGCTTTGCAGCGCCCCTGTCTACTGCACCCCTCCCAACCTTGCTTGCGCCCGTTCCACCGCCTCGCGCGTGAGCGATTCGATGTGCGTCGGTGCGTCCCAGACGGCTTCGTAGCCCAGCCCGCTGAGTTCCGCCCACGCGAGCGCGGCGGTCAGCGCGGGCAGGTTCAACCGCAGCCGCTCCCAATCGCCGCGCAGCAGGGCGCGGGCGCGCTGGAACTCGGCGTCGGTGAGCGGGGCAGCGAGCGCGTCGCGCAGGAGCGTCTCGTCGGCGGGAGCCTTGCCCGTCTGCAGCCAGCCGACGCCGACGCACGCGCCGCGTTGCAGCCAAGTCTCCGCGCGCAGCTCGTACCCGACGCCGCGCGCCTCGCGAGTCGCCACAAACAGCCGCGCACGCTTGCCCTCGCCAAGCGCGAACTGCCACGCGAGCAGGGCGTAGTAATCTTCGGCGCGGGCAATCGGAACCGCCCAGCCGTAGCCTGTGTAGTGCAGCCCGCGCGGGTCTGCAACCGTCGCGAAACGCAGCCGCTGCTTGGCAGGGGAGGGCAGGGCAGCGCGCGCCTCGCCGTCCCATTCGCCGCCGAACATCAGGCGCACGAACTCCGTCAGCCGCTCCGCAGGCATATCGCCCGCAATCGCAATCACAGCGTTCTGTGGGCGGTAGTGGGCGCGGTAGTAGGCGCGGATGTCGTCAAGGCGCACGCGCGCTAAGGCGTCCTCGTCGGCGTACCCACCCAGCAGCCGCGCGGTCAGTCGCCAAGCATGCGCCCCTTCCTGATAGCGACGGTCGTACAGCGCGTGCTGGCGGGCGCGTTGGAGCGCAGCCTCGTCGAACTCCGCGCGGAAGAGCGCCTCCTTCAGCAGCGACAGCACATTCACCACCGAGTCGGGGCGTGCGTAGGCGGTGATGAGCGCGCCTGCGGGCGTCCACTCGATGCGCAGGCTGCCCCCCGAACGCGCGAGACGCACGGCAAGCGTGCGCTCCGTCTCGTTCTGCGTCGCGCCAAAGAGCATGCGCATCGTCAGCTCGCCTGCAGCGGCGGATTCGCCAAGCGCGTGCCCGACGGCGACCTGCACAATCGCGCTCTCAGCGTCTGGGGCAGTGAGAGCGACGACTCGCAAGCCGTTCGCGAACCGCTGGCAGGCGACGGCGCGCTTGGCGAGGTCGGGCAGGGCAGGGGAGGGTGAGGGAGCTTGCACGGGAGCGGCGGGCGGGGGTGTCGGCGACTCGCCGTGCAGGCGCGCGGTGAACGCCTCGACGGTCTCAAGGGACAGGGCGTGGAGGCGTTCGGCGAACGCTTCGGGCGTCAGCGGCAGGTTCAACGCAGCGCACAGCCCGTGCCAGCGGGCGCGCTCTAAAGGGTTGCGCATCGCAGCGATGTGGCGCGCCAGCACCGTCGCACGCGCCCCCTCCAGCGCGGCGCGATGCTTGCCTGCGGCAATCCCCTGCAGGGCGCGTTCCAGGCGCTGGCGCGTCTGCGCCTGCCAATCTTCGGTCGGTTGCACGGGGGACAGGGCATACAGCGCCAGCAAGCTCCCCTGCAAGCGCGGCAGGTACTCGCTGACGAGGCGTCCGAAGGGCGGCTCGCCCTCGTAAAGCAGACCGCGATGGGGTTCCGCCAACGCCACGCGCAGCACCTCCGCGCAGAGCCAGCCGTCGATATCCTGCGCGGGTGGGGTGGGGAGACTCATAGCAACTATGGAGTGCGGAAGCGTAGCTTCCGCTTGCTGAAGCCGCTTGGAGTGGGGAAGCGCAGTTTCCGCCTGCTGAATCTGCTTGGAGTGGGGAAGCGCAGTTTCCGCCTGCTGAAGCTTCGCTTCAGTATTCCAAAGCGCGTGTTCCACCACTTGACGCACCGCATCTGTCTCCACCGCGCCGACGATCACCACGACCACACGGTCAGGGCGATAGTGCGCGCCGTGGAATCGGCGAACCGACTCGATGTCAAGGCGGGCGAGCGTGTCAGGATTACCCAGCAGCGGCAGTCCGTAGGGGTGCTGCGGAAACTTCTCGGCGAACAGCGCGTAGCGGGCGGGGCGGATGGGGTCGGCGTGGTGCAGGGCATACTCGTCGCGCAGGATGAGCTGTCGCTCCCGTTCCAGCGCGTCGGGGAGCAGGGCAGGGGCGAGCAGGCTGCGCAGCAGGGTCTGCAGCGGCTCGCGCCAGCGGTCGGGCAGCACGCTGGCGCGGAGGCGCGTCCAGTCGCGCTCGGTGAAGGCATCCAAGACACCGCCCGCGTTCTCGAACGCGCTGTCCAAGGCGTCAGGCGGCAAGCCCACCGCGCCGCGAAAGAGCAGATGCTCCAGCAGGTGCGCCACGCCCGAAGTCTCGGCGGTCTCCTGCGCGACGCCAACGCGCACCCAGATCTCGATGGCGGTCAGCGGCGCGCTTGGCGCGCGCTCCACGATGACCTGCAGCCCATTCGCCAGTTGGAAGCGGCTCACGCTCGGCGTCCCCCACGCCGCTGCCATCAGCAACAGGAGCAATGCGCCGAGCGCGAGGCGACTCACGGCTTATTCCACTGCTGGCTCTTTTCGCGCGCCTCTTCCCACGCTTGGCGGTAGAGCCGTTCGCGCTCCGCTTGGCTGGGCGATTTACCCGTAGCGTAGAACCATGCGGCGGCGCGCCCGACGGTCAGCGTGCCCGCGTAGGCGACCATGCCTTTGACGACCATGCCCACCCCACCAGGCACAAGACCCACCAGCTGCCGCGCGACAGCGCGCCAGCCGAACGCTGCGCCCAGCACGCTTGCCAGTTCGGGCAGCCGTTGCTTCCAGTCGGGCGCCTTGCCGAACGCCGCCGCCACACGCAGCACCATCAGCAGCTGGTTTTTGGTCAGCAGCACCATGTCGGCAACCGCAGCAGGCGGCGCGAGCAGCCCCAACAGCGGGAACACCGACGGCAGCGCGGAGACCATCGCCAAGCCCGCGTTCAGCGACGCCACATCCTCAATCATGCGGTTCACGACCAACTCGCGCGTACCTGGCAATACCCGCGCCAGCGCAATCAGCGGGAACTCGTGCTTCTGGAAGTGGTCCACAATCGCCTCGATCGCGTCTTGGGGCACCTCCAGCGCGTCGCAGCCCAAAACGAAGTCGAACTCCTCGTTCACGGGCGCGTTGTAGCGCTTGACATACTCGGCGGCGGTCTGGAGCTGGGTCGGGCTTGCGCCTGCGGTCAGCACGCGCCACACGGCTTCCACGCGATCAGGCTGTCCGACCAGCGCAATCCGAAACGGCGTCAGCAGCTCGCGCTCCACCTGCTTCGGCGAAAGCTCCTTCGCAATGTTCCACCAGTGCGTCAACTGGTTCAATCTCTGTCGTATCATACAGTCCCCCAGTATGGGCAAATGATACCCGATATGCGTCGAGGTATCATATACGGGGGCTGCGATGGCGTTCACTGTTGAAGACTTTGAGGACATGCTGCGCATTCTGGAGCAGAATCCAGAATGGCAGGAGCGGATGCGTCGGGCGATCCTGAGCCGCGAGCTGCTGGAGTTGCCCGAACGCCTGCTGTCGCTGGTGCAGCAGCTGATTGAGTCGGATGCCCGCAACAGCGAGCAGATCGCCGAGCTAACGCGCACTGTGCAGCGGCACGATGAGGCGATTGCTACTCTCATCCAGACGGTGCAGCGTCATGATGCGTTGATCGCCGAGCTTGTCCAGACGGTGCAGCGTCAAGGGGAGCAGATCGCCGAGCTAACGCGCACCGTGCAGCGCCACGACGAGC
>JAIMAN010000025.1 GCA_023511915.1 Armatimonadota bacterium | reverse complement strand
GGGAACGCGGGCGTCCCGCCCGCCATGCCAACCGCGCGAGAAAAAACCTACCCCTTTAAGGAACCTTAAGGAGGGGGTCTTCAGGATTAGAGCGCCATCGGCATAATCACGCACAGGTAGTCGTCCAGTTCGGCGGGCTTGACGACGGCGGGGCGCAGCGCCTCGGTCAGCTCCAGCACGACGCCCTCGCTCTTGACCACCTCCAGCACATCGAGCAGGTAGCGGGCGTTGAAGGCGATTTCGAGGTCGTCGCCGACGCGCACCAAGTCCACCCGCTCGGTCGCCTCGCCGACATCGCCGCGCGCGCTAATCACCAGCTTCTCGCCGTCGGTGCGCAGATAGACCTTGTTCGAGTTGCTGCGCGCCACCAGGTACGCACGGCGCAGCGCGTTGCGGAAGTCCTGCGTCATTAGTGTCCACTGGCGGGTGGACTCCTGCGGAATCACGCGCTGGTAGTTCGGGTACTGCCCCTCAATCAGCTGCGTGTAGACGGCGGCGTTCTCGCCCAGAAACGCGGCGCGATGCTGCCCCAGCTGCAGGGTAATCGTCTCGCCTGCGGGGATTTTCTGCACGAGCTGGATGGCTTTCAGAGGCACAATCGCGGCGGTCGGCTCGCCTGCGCCCGAATCGATACGCGCCGTGCGCACGGCGAGGCGGTGCGTGTCGGTCGCCACCAAGCGCAGCGTGTCGCCCTCGAACTCCATGCGGATGCCCGTCAGCGCTTGGCGCGCCTCCTCTTTGGACACGGCGAACTCCACCGAGCCGACCATCTCCAGGAAGTGCTTGGCGGGCAGCGCGAGTTCGCTGGGCGACTCGATGTCGGGGATGGGCGGGTACTCTTCGGCGGGCAGCCCCATTAGCTGGTAGCGCGAATCGCCGCTGGTCAATATGGCTTGGTAGCGCTCGCCCGATTCGATGTGGATGTCCTCGCCGCCGAGCGAGCCGACCAAGTCGGTCAGCAGGCGTGCAGGCAGCGTCGTCGCGCCGTCCTCGCCGACCATCGCGGGAATACGGCACTCCACCCACTGCTCAAGGTCGCTGCCGACCAGACGCACGGTGTCGCTCTGCGCCTCGATGTAAACATGGCTGAGGATTGGGAGCGAGGCGCGCGCGGCTGCCGCGCCCGCCACTACGCCTAACGCATCATCAAACTGCTTGCGGTTGAGCTGAACTTTCATGGGAATGTCCTCCTCTCCTCTGGTGAGGAACGGGATTCTACCCGATTTGCGAACCTCCTGCTATGGGGGTATACTGTGGGCGCGATGGCGAAAACAGCAGCCGCGCCCACCGAGACGCGCCCCGTAGAACACCCGACGCCGATGATGGCGGAGCGGGAACGCGACCAGAACGGCGCGTCGCCGAATTGGAGGCGGAGCTGAAGCGACTACGGGGTGGTTAGCCCTCCTCTTGAAAGAAGATGTAGCCTCCCTGTGTGCGCACGACGCCCTTCGGCTCGCCCTGCACGAGGTAGTGCCCCAAATACTCCCACAGAATCCACACCTGTGGGGCGACTGCGACGCCGCGTTCCAAGACTGCAATCGCGTCCAGTAGTCGGTTCATCCCCCACAGCGCACGCGCCTTATACTCGAAGCCAGCGGTATGGTTCAGGCGCAGCAGATGGTCAGCAATTCTCGACGCCTTCCGAAAGTCGAGCTGTCCAGCGCTTGCTCCGCTTCGGACATGAGCTGTTCGGGACTCTTGCGGAAAAGCATATGCCCTCCCATTGGCGGGCAAGGTTGCGCCGCCTACGGGGAAGATAGTACCCCAACGGGACGCTGCCTTTATGCCCTGCGCTGTGCGCCGTGCTGGGTCTCCAACGCGGTGAAGATGGCTTCTACGCGCGCGTTGACCTCCTCGTCGGTGAGGGTGCGGGTGGGATCGCGGAACACGAGCGAGAAGGCGAGGCTGTGATGTCCTTCGTGCACGGGCGCGCCTGTGTAGCGGTCAAAGAGGCGCAGCGACTCCAGCCACGCGCCGCCCGCTTCGCGGATGGTTGCCTCCAGCGCGGCGTAGGGGACGCTCTGCGCAACCACAATCGCAATATCGCGCAGCACGGGCGGGAAGGCAGGCAGCGGACGGTAGCGCACCGTGTGCGCCGCGGCACGCATCAGCGCGTTCAGCCCGAACTCCGCCAAGTAGACGCGCTGACGGAACTCGTACTGACGCTGCAGTTCGGGGTGCAGCTCGCCCAGGATGCCCAGCCGCTGGTCATCGGCGTCATGCACATAGGCGGCGCGGGCAGGGTGCAGGCGATGGTCGCGCCCGTCGGCAGGTACAAACCGCGCCTGAATGCCCAGCTCGGCAAGCAGATGCTCCACTATGCCCTTGAGCGCGTAGAAGTCTGCGGGCTGGGGCTTGCTCGCCCAGTGCGGCGCGTGCAGCAGCCCCGTCATCAGGATGCCCAGGTGCGTCCATTCGTGGTAGTTGCCTTGCTCGTCTTGGGCGAACACGCGCCCGATTTCGAACAGGTGCAGGTCGCGGCGGTTGCGACGGCGGTTATGGTCGGCGGCGCGCACGAGGCTCGACATCAGCGAGTGGCGCAGGCAGCTGAGGTCCTCGCTCATCGGGTTCTGTAGCGGCACGGGCTGGTACATCAACTCGCCGACGCCCTCGCCACCGCTCTGCAACGGGGACGGGGCTTCCAGCGTGTGCCCGACGATTTCCTGCAGACCCGCGCTGAGTAGAACGGCGCGCACGCGCTCGGCGAACGCGCCTTCGGGGCTGTCCTTGCCCTGTGTCGTGTAGCCTGCAGGCGGGACAGCGGGGATGCGCTCGTAGCCGAGAATGCGCCCCAGCTCCTCGATGAGGTCTTCCTCGCGCTGCAGGTCGGCGCGGTAGGGGGGAACCTGCACGCGGTAGCCGCCCTCGATGGGTTCAGGGCGCAGGTTCAGCCGCTCCAGCACAGCGTGCGCCTCGTCTGCGCTCACCTCGAAGCCCAGCAGCCGCGACGCGCGCGCCAAGCGCACGGTCAGCGGGCGCGTCTCGAACGGGCGCGGGTAGACATCGATCACGCCTGGCACGGCGGCGACGCCCGTCCACCCCTCCAGCAACTCGCACACGCGATGCTGCGCCACAATCACGAGGTTCGGGTCAACGAACCGCTCGAAGCGGTACGACGACTCGGTGCGCAATCCGAGTTTGCGGGCGGTGGCGCGGATGGAGGTCGGGCTGAAGTGCGCCGATTCCATCAGGATGTGGCGCGTGTCGTCGGTGACTTCGGTCTCTGCGCCGCCCATGACGCCTGCGACGGCGACGGGTCGCTCCGCGTCGCAGATCATCAGCAGGCTCGGCTCCAGCGGGTGTTCCTGCCCGTCCAGCGTGGTGATGCGCTCGCCTGGCTCGGCGCGGCGCACGATAATCTGATGCCCCTTGAGGGTGTGCAGGTCAAAAGCGTGCAGGGGCTGTCCGAGTTCCAGCATCACATAGTTGGTGGCGTCCACGATGGCGTTGATGGGGCGCATGCCCGCCGCCAGCAGGCGGTTCTGCACATAGGCGGGCGCGGGGATGGGCTTGATGTCGCGAATGACGCGCGCAGCGTAGCGCGGGCACAGGTCGGGGTCGCGAATCTCTACGCGGGCGTACTGTGCGGCGTCCAGCGGCTTGGCAGACGGCGGGTTCAGAATCTGCGCGTTCAGGCGGTGGAACAGCTCGGTCGGGCGCGCCGCCTCGCCCAACAGGGCGTAGACCTCCCGCGCGATGCCGAAAATGCTCAGGCAGTCGCCGCGATTGGGCGTGATATACATCGCCAGCACCGCGCCATACGGGGTGTCTTCCACCGATTCCACTTCCAGCCCCGCCATCGTCAGCCGCTCAGCGAGGTCGTCAGGCGACAGGTCTACCTGCACAAAGTCCTTTAGCCACTCGATGGGTACGCGCATCGGGGGAGATTGTACCTGATGCGCGAGTGGTCGGTATACTCTGTTGCATGCGCCTGTGGGTATTGTGGCTTGCTGCGGCGGCTTGGGGCAGCCCGTGCCAGCGTGTGGACGGCGGGGCGACGGTTGTCGTCTCCAGCATCGGGGCGTTGCGGCGCGCGGCGGCAGACGCGAAGCCCGGCGCGACGATTCTGATTGCGCCTGGCGAGTATGTTGGCGGCGTGTTTCTGAAGGAGCTGCACGGCGCAGCGGGGCGTCCGATTGTGATTGCGGGGCAGTCTCGCCACAATCCCCCCGCGCTTCGTGGGCGGTTCGGGGTTCCAGATTTCGGGCGCGAGCCATCTGGTGGTGCGCGACCTGCAGATTGTGGACACCCGCGCTAACGGCTTGAACATCGACGACACGGGCAACCCCGCAACGCCGTCGCGCCAGATCATCATCGAGCGCGTGGCGGTGCGCGGCACACCGAAGGGCAACTACGACGGGATCAAATTGTCGGGCGTGCAGCAGTTCCGTGTCGTGGCGTGCCGAGTCGAGCGGTGGGGCGGGTCTGCCGTCGATATGGTCGGCTGCCACGACGGGGTGATCGAGACCTGCACCTTCCGCGACGGGGGCGACAGCGCGGTGCAGGCGAAGGGCGGTTCAAGCCAGATTACCGTGCGCGCCTGTCGGTTCGTCGAGTACGGCGCGCGGGGGGTCAACATCGGCGGCAGCACAGGGCTGGAGTTCTTCCGCCCGCCCGTCAAGACGATGCCGCCCAACGGCAGATACGAGGCGCGCGCAATTCGCGTGGAGGGCAACACTTTCATCGGCGGCGGCGCGCCGATTGCCTTCGTCGGCGTCGACGGGGCGACCGTGCGCTTCAACACCATCTACAACCCCGACCGCTGGGCAATTCGGATTTTGCAGGAGACCCGCGCGGAAGGCTTTGTACCGTGTCGAAACGGGGCGTTCGAGGACAATCTGGTGGTGTTCCGTATCGACCGCTGGGTGTCGGGCGGGGTGAACATCGGCGACGGTACAGCGGCGCACACCTTCCGCTTTGCCCGCAACTTCTGGTACTGCATAGACGACCCTGCCCACAGCACGCCGAGACTGCCGACCCCTGAGGTGAGGGGCGTGTATGGGGTTGACCCGCGAATTACAGTGGATGAGTCGGGCGTCGTCACGGTTGCGCCCACAAGCCCCGCGCAAGGCGTCGGGGCGCATGCGTATCGGCGCACGGCGCGCTGAACCGCAACGCTTGCCACAGGTATAATCTTTTTAGATGACCCCGACGATGCTTGGGATTTTCGCGCTGCTGGTAGTGTTTGGGGGCGCGTTGGCGTATGCGGGCGACTGGCTGGGCAGGCGGCTGGGCAAGCAGCGGCTGAGCCTGTTCGGTATCCGCCCGCGCCATACCGCCACACTCATCACCACCCTCACAGGCTGCCTCACGGTCGCCCTCACCGTCGTTGGGATGACGCTGGTCAACGAGTCGTTTCGCGCATGGATCACGCGCGGCGACCGTATCCTGATGGAGCTGCGCGAGAACGAGGCGCGCCTGAAGGAACTGCAGACGCGCAACGCCGACCTGCAGGCGACGAACGCGAAACTGCTACGCGCAAGCGAGCGACTGGGCGAGGAACTCAAGGCGTTGGAGCGCGAGTACCAAGTGCGGCTGCAGCAGGTACGCCAGCTGGAGGCGCAACTGACGCAGGCGCGCGAGCAACTGCGCACGAATCAGCAACTCCTGCGCCAGGCGGAAGCGCGGTTGGCGCAGGCGCGTCGGGCGCGAGAAGCCCTGCAGCAGCAAATCCAAGCCGTGCGGGTGCAAATCGCCGCGCTGGAGCGACAGCAAGCGCAGCTGCGCGCCCAGAACGACGAGTTCGCCGAGCAGGGCGCCGCACTCGCCTCCGAGAATGCCAAACTCGACTCCGAGAACCGACGCCTGCAGTCCCAGAACCAGCAACTTGAGGTGCAGAACCGCCAACTCGCGCAGGCGAACGCGCAGCTGGAGACGCAGAACACCTACCTGCTGGAACGCGCCGCGACCCTGCGCCGCCAACTGGAGGAGCTGGAGCGCGCCACGCGCGAACTGGCGCAACTGGCGAACATTCGGCTGACCCCCATCGCTGTGCAACTCGGTGAAGAGCTGGCGCGGATGGTGTTCCCTGCAGGCTGGAGCGAGGTGCGCGTGCGGCAGGGGCTGCAAGACCTGCTGACCCTTGCGGATCGCACAGCGCGTGCGCGGGGCGCTGCGCCTGCCACAGGACAGACTCGCGCGGCGTTTATCCCCGACAAGCGCGTGCGCCTCGTCAGCGGCGAGCAAGCCGAAATCACCGAAAGCGAGAGCCTCGAAGCCATCCAGCAGAACATCCGCGCGTCGGGCGACTCGGTCGCAGTGGTTGCGGTAGCGATTATGAACGCCGCGCAGGGCGAGCCTGTGCCCATCGAGCTGCGCCTGTACCGCAACCGCAAGGTGTTCGACGAGGGCGCGGAGGTCGCCCGAATCACGCTGGACTGCCGCCCGCAGAGCCGCCCGCTGGAGCAGGTACTGCGCTTTTTGCAGACGGAGGTGCGCGAGCGGGCAATTGAGGCGGGCATCCTGCCCCGACAGGAGCAGGCGGGCGCACCCCCAACCGTCGGCGAGACCTCGCCCGAAACGCTGATTGAACTCATGGAGCGGGTGCGCCAGTGCCGTGCCGAGCGCGTGGTGCTGATTGCCCGCGCCGCAAAGACCACCTACGCCGCCGACACCCTCACCCTGCGCTTCGAAGCTGTGCCTGCAGGAAAAGGCTGACCCGCGCCGAACCTACCGCGCCATGCAGCGACTCATCGGCGCACACACTTCCACCGCAGGCGGTCTGCAGAACGCCGTGTATGAAGGCGAACGACTGGGCTGCACCGCCGTGCAGATTTTCACCGCCAGCCCGCGCCAGTGGAAACCGACCGATGTCTCCGACGAGCAGGTGCAGAAACTGCTGGCAGCGGAGCAGGAGACAGGTATCCACTGTGTGGTGTCGCACGCGGCGTACCTGATTAACCTCGCCTCGCCCGACCCCGACACGCGCCGCAAGTCCTACGAGGCGTACCTGGCGGAACTGCGCCGCTGCGCGAAACTCGGCATCCGCTACGCCGTCGTCCACATGGGGTCGCATCCCGACTTCGAGACGGGCATGCAGCTGCTGATCGAAAGCCTGCGCAACCTGCTTGCCGAGATGCCCGACGGCGTATGCATCGCGATGGAGACGATGGCGGGTCAAGGCAGCGCGCTGTGCTATCGGTTCGAGCATTTCGCGCGTCTCTTGGACGCGCTGCCCGACGAGCGGCTGGTTATCTGCGCCGACACCTGCCACCTGTTCGCAGCGGGGTACGACCTGCGCACAGAGGAGACCTACCGCGCAGTATGGGAAGAATTTGACCGCTTGATTGGGCTGTCGCGCCTGCAGGTGTGGCACTTGAACGACTCCAAAAAGCCGCTGGGGTCGCGCGTGGATCGCCACGAGCATATCGGCGAGGGCGAGTTAGGCGATGGCGCGTTCCGCTTGCTGCTGAACGACCCCGCCTTCGCCGCGCTGCCGATGCTCATCGAAACGCCCGACGAGAAGCGATTCGCTAAGGATTTGGAAAAATTGTGGAGTTATGTCAATCACTCGAACAACGCTTAGACCAAATTCCCTGATTACTCGCGGTAGAGGCTTGTGCACATCACAACGCCACTGCGGAACTGTACCCGACGGGAGGGAAGCAAGGAACCTATCGATCCTCTGTCGACAATCCTTTGAGGCTTGCTTGGCTATGGCAAACATAGCTCCTCTCCCCATTACTCGGATGGGGAGAGGAGAGCAGATGTAGTAAGTGATAAAGGCTTATGGAGCAACAGGTGCTACTGGTAGTGGTACTGGCTGCGGTATTGGGCCTGCCGCTTCGCAGCAAGGACCGCACTCCTCCGCCTCATGAGTTTCGTAGCACTGCCAGCACAGTTCGGCGTTGGAACAGCCGTAGACATGCACGGTCTCACACCACTCCTGGTTGTTAGGGGTGAAAGGGTTGAAAAAACAACCGTAATCCCAGACACAACACCTATCCTCGATGACGTCGACGAGTCTGCAATCGCTGTCCGAACAATCGCCTGTGGGAAAACAGGGACCACTCCAAAGCCCAGCAATCGGTCCCAAGCTGGCGATTATTGCCGTCATTCCAACCGTCACTACCCTTCGCATAGTTTTACCCTCCATCGAATGGATACTTTCTCGCTGGGGTGAAACGAGAAATCTTACTTCACAGGTCCGCGCCACTAACTCTTCTTGGTGATTCGAGTCGCATGGATTCAACTTTGTCATTCAGTCTCAAGATTATATAAACTCTGTCATGAGGGCGCCAGTGATTGATGTCCATGACAATCGGATACTCGTGCATACGTCTGTTTAACTGACATAAAAGATTGTATTTTCTTGACAAATCATCTGGTAGAAATGGGATTTTTATCCTAATGGGAAGCCGATAGTGGTAATGCACAGGGTTTTTCTCGACGGGATGACGCGCGGATTGGCAACGCAGCACATCCTCGCCCCCCTTGAGATAGCCTGCTGAAACCAAGTCATCTAACCGCCTTGGAAATCCCCAACGCGCGACCAAAGCGCGCGATTGCTCATCTTGAATCTGTTCACAGTTGATACTCCCCACCTCCATATCCCAATCAGCTTGCTTGTAGTCTTCCATATAGAGCTTCAGGGCGACGCCTATCTGACGCAGGTTAGAAATGCACCGCGCTTGACTTGCCCTCTCACGGGCATACATAATCACGGCGTAGGTAATGCCCGCCAGCACGATGATAATCGCGATCACCACCAGCAGCTCTATCAGCGTCCAACCACCCTTCGTGCGCATCACTGCACCTCCTTAGGCAAACGAGCCACTGAGTTCATCAAAGCCCTTTGCGAAGGCGTCCGATAATGTTGCACATATACTAAACGCCACTCACTGTCCAACAGATACACACGAGGATAATAGTATGCATTTAGACGCGATGCATACTGTCTTCCAGAATCCGACACCCACACAAACCGTTCATTTTCATAACCACGCGCTGCCTGCTTAACCACCGATTTTGGAGAGTCAAAAACAAGCACCATCTGCAGATTCGGATGAGCTTTTTGAACGATTCGATAGGTTGGAAGTGATTTCAAGCTACAAGGCGAAACTGGTCCTGCAAAAAGAACCAACTTAAAACTGGATGGATGCAGGGAACCAAGAACCACCTGAGAGGACGTAGGTGGAGGGAGCTTTTCGCCTTGCGTCGTGTCTTTGCGTGCAAGCAATGGGAAAGTAATGTGAGCGCGTGCCACCAGAAGCGCTCTTCGCACGGGGGCTATCATATCCCAGCCAAGCATCACACGAAACAGAGGCACTGCTATAGCTACCAGCACTACCAGTAGCAGCAGTAGTCCCCGCAATCGGGAATGCCGCCCGCGCCAGCGATATCCTACCATCCTCAACCGATTCACCAGCACCATCGCTACCGCCTCTTAGTCGCAAGTGTCAAGGGCATCAGAGGCTGCCTGCTAACTTAAGTTGCTTCCTGGTTGCCGTTTGGAAACCTAAAACTCACTTTTCTCCTGTGGATTTTCCATCAGTGCCTGCAGTTTCGCTTGCAACTGTCGCCATCGCTTGCGCGCCATCGTGTGCGAGATGCCCAACTGCTCTCCGATCCGTCGATACGACCGCCCCTGACCCACCCAAGTCCACAACTGATACTCCCACGCCTCAAGTTGACCTTGCAGATACTCCACCACCATCCGTGCCTCTACCTGCCGATACGCCTCTTCACTCTGTTCGTCCTCTGGCTCCCACACCTCGCCCGTCTCTTCGTCGTTGGGAAACGCGACAACCACCCGCTGATAGCGCCATTCCCGATTGCAAAAAGTCTTCAGGTGAGCGCAGATGCGATGATAAGCGAACCGTTCTAAGCTCACTCCCTGAGAGGCGTCAAAGTCGCGCTCCGCTTCCAGCCCCGCAAGGATGGCTTCGTGCAGAAGTTCGTCGCGCCAGTCAGCGTTGTTCCAGTTTGGAGGTGGGCAGGAAGGTTGTAAGCGTCGGACAGCGCGGCGAATTGCTCTTTGCAGAGCGGGATTGAGGTTAGCCATCTCCCCCCCCCCCGCTGCTCGTTTGAAGAGAAGGTGGTGGGTTCCGTATGCTTGACTTGCCTCTTCGCAGCCATAGCAGCCCCCCGTTAGATGGGGGTAGTATACCCTATGACGACAGGATCAATCCACTTCAGGCAGGCGCACCACCATGCGTTTGTTGGGCACATCGACCTCGAGGATATACTCCTCCACAGCGGGGATGGTGTACGCGCCGATGTCGTAGAAGTCATACGCCGCGCCTTGGCGCACATGCTTGAGTTTGCCGACGCGCTCGCCCGATTCGGTGAAGACCTCCATGCCGATGAGGTCGTCGATGTAGTATTGCCCTTCCTCGAGGGGCATGCGCTCTTCCGGGGGTATCAGCAGCCATGCGCCGCGCAGGGCTTCGGCTTGGTCGCGTGTGTCGATGCCCTCCAGTTGAATCACGAGATGCTCGCCGTGCCAGCGTGCGCTTTTGACGACGCACGCTTGGGGCGGTTGCGTGCGTGGGGGGCGTTTGCGCGTGGGCGCGGGTTCGGCGTCGTCGGGTTCGGGTTTAGGCGGCAGCCACCAGTGCAGGCGCGCGCCGGGCTGGAACCGCACTTCGGGGAAGTCGGTCTCCGAGCGCACCCTCAGTTCGCCGCGTATCCCGAACGGGCGCACGATGACGCCGACGGTCACCCAGCGTCGGGCGATTTTCGGGACATACGGCTTGGGCATCGCTTATTCGCCGTCGCCTGCGCTGTCGTGGTCGCCTGTGTCGGCGGGCGCGCCGTCGGTAATCACGATGACCTGCACGCGCACGCGGTGCTTCGCCCCGACGGCTTGCGCGACGGTGCGCAGCGCGTTCACGATGCGCCCCTGCTTGCCAATCACGCGCCCGCGATCGCTCTCGGCGACCTGAATCGTGTAGCGGAGCATCGAGCCGTTGCGCTCTTCCTGAATCTGCACCGCCTGTTGGTCTTCGACCAGCGCGCGAATCGACGCCTCCAGAAACTCCCGTAGCATAGTCCTATCCCCTTAGTTGGTTGACGCCGCGCTTGGCGACGAATCGGTTGTGAACTTCTCCCAGACGCCCGTGATTTTCAGCAGGTGCTGCACGGTGTCGGTCGGCTGGGCGCCTGTGCGCAGCCAGTGCAGCACGCGCTCCTCGTTGAACCGAACCTCCGCGGGGTCGGCAATCGGGTTGTAGTGCCCGACAATCTCCACGCACTTGCCCGAACGCGGGCTTTGGCTCGGCGTGACCACCACGCGGTACACAGGCTTCTTCTTTTTGCCGACGCGCATTAACCGAATCCTCAGCATCGATACGCCTCCTGTATGCTCATCGATGGGGTATTATACCCGCTCTTCGTCGTAAAGCGCGTCCAGTTGCTCGCGGTAGCGTTCGATAATGCGGGCGCGGCGCATCTTGAGCGTGATGGTCACATCGCCCGTCTCGAAAGTGAACGCCTGCGGCAGCAGAATGAACCGTTTGACGCGCTCGTAGTTCGCAAACGGGCGCATCGCGTCCTCCACCTGTTGCGCGATGAAGGCGTACACCTGTGGGTTCTGCACCAGCGACTCGCGGGAATCGTACTGAATACCCTGCTGCTGCGCCCACTCTTCGAGTTGCACGAAGTCGGGCACAATCAGCGCGGCGACGAACTTCTTTTTGTCGCCGTAGATGACCGCCTGCTCGATGTAGGGGTTGCGTATCAGCGCGTTCTCCAGCGCCACGGGCGCGATGTTTTTGCCGCCCGCCAGCACGAAGATGTCCTTCTTGCGGTCGGTGATGCGCAGGTATTGGTCGTCCACAATCTCGCCGACATCGCCCGTGTGGAACCAGCCGTCGGGGTCAATTGCCTGTGCGGTCGCTTCGGGCTTGCGCCAGTAGCCCTTCATGATGTTGGGTCCGCGCGCGAGGATCTCGCCGTCGTCGGCGATTTTGATTTCCACGCCAGGGAAGGGGATGCCCGCTGTGCCGATTTTGTTGTGTTTGGGGTTGTTGCCCGTCAGCACGGGCGAAGTCTCGGTCAACCCGTAGCCCTGAAAGAGTTGGATGCCGTTCTCCCAGTAGAATTCGGCGACTTGCGGGTCTAAGGCGGCGCCGCCGCTGATCGCCCAGATGAGCCTGCCGCCGAACGCGCGGCGCATGCCCTTTTTGCGGGCGTAGCTACCCAGCAGGCGCAGAAACGGCTTGCTGCCAATCACCTGCATCACGCGCTCGCGCACTTTTTCGTAGAAGCGCGGCACGCCGTTAATCGCATGCGGGCGCACCTCCTGCAGATTCTGCGCCAGCGTATCGAAACTCTCGGCGAACGCCATCTGCACCCCCAGCGCAATCGCCACGAGGTGGTCGCAGGTGTGTGCGTAGATATGACTGAGCGGCAAAAAGTTGAACATCACATAGTCGCGCCCAGGCGGCGGGAACACCTGCATGCAGGCGTACATGTTGGCGAGCAGGTTCCCGTGCGAGAGCATCACGCCCTTACTGTCGCCTGTGGTGCCCGAAGTGTAAATGAGCGTGGCGAGGCTGTCCCAGTGGTTCAGTTCCGCCGTCTCGCGCACCAGCGTCGGCTTGTCGCGCAGCAGTTGCTCGCCCTCCTGCTGCAGTTGCGCGATAGGCGTCCAGCCGCTGACGGCGTCGAAACTGAAGTAGTGCTTCAGCGCGGGCAGGCGGTCGCGGATCGATTCCACCTTCTGCGCCTGCTGCGCGGTGGAGGCGAAAATCGCGCAGGATTCGGAATCGCGCAGTTGCTCTTCGACCTGTTCGGGCGTGAGCGGGAAGTGCAGGGTGACGGACGCTGCGCCCGCGTGCAGGATCGCGAGGTCGGCGACGACCCACTCGTAGCGGTTCTCGGACAGAATCGCGACGCGGTCGCCGGGCTGGATGCCCCGTGCAATCAGGGCGGCGGCGAGCGTCTCCACATCGCGCCGCACGGTCTGCCACGAAACGGGCTGATATGCACCCTCCCGCTTGACCAAGTAAAGCGTCGAATCGCCGAGCGTCTCCGCTTGCGATTGGAACAGCGACGGAATCGTGCGCGCCTGATGCTCGCACCAACTGCTGCGCCAGCGCAACTCTAACGGCTCGCCCTTGAGATAGTTCGTTGCCATGCTCCACCTCTACCGACTGTTCAGTGAGGCGAATTGTACCCGATATATTTGTAGGCGTGTAGTTGCTGCGCCCTTCCGAGTGCTTTGCCACAAGTGGTACAATACTGCCATGAGACGCTTTCTGTCGCTGAGCCTTGCGCTGTGGCTGATGTGGGCGTGGGCGGACGCGCCTGCGTGGATCAGCCGCGCCGAAACCATCACCCCGACCGACCTGCGCGCCCACTTGGAGTTCATCGCCTCCGACGAGCTGGAAGGACGCGACACCCCCTCGCGCGGACTGGAGTTGGCGGGGATGTATATCGTGTCGCACCTGCAGCGCTGGGGGGTGAAACCCGCAGGCGAGAACGGCACCTACTACCAGACGCTGCGCTTCCGCACAGACGCCATCGATCCCGCCGAGACGCGCATTCGGATTGGCGGGCAGAGCTTCGAGTACGGGGTGGGCTTCGTGGCGCGCCCTGTGGCGTTGAACGCAACTGCGCCGCTGGTCTATGTCGGCAACGGATGGTCGAACCCCGACAAGGGCATCGACCCCTACGCGGGGCTGGAAGTGCAGGGCAAGGTGCTGGTGGTGCAGGCGGGCTACCCGAAGGAGGTCGTCGAGCAGGGGCTGGACGCCGCGCAGACCGCTGGCTGGCGCTCGCCCGAACAGAACGCCGAGGAGAAGGGCGCACTGGCAATCTTGCGCATCGACCCGTCGGACATGGAGCGCATCGAACGGATTGCCCGCGCGTGGAGCCAGCGACGCACTTTGGAAGGCTTAGATCGCGCAAGTCGGGTTCCCGTGATTGTCGCTTCCGCGCCGATGCTGGACGCGCTGTTTGCGGGCGAGCGGGTTTCCGCCGCCGAGCTGATTCGACGGGCGAACGACAACGACCCCGCGCCATCCTTCGCGCTCAGCCCCAACAAGCAGATGAGTATCACGCTCAGCGTGCAGACGCGCACGGAGACGGCGCGCAGCGTGATCGGCGTGGTGGAAGGCTCCGATCCCGCGCTGAAGCGTGAGTATGTCTCCATCGGGGCGCACTTAGACCATGTGGGCGTCGCCGCGCGGGGCGAGGATCGCATCTTCAACGGCGCGGACGACAACGGCTCTGGCTCGATTGCGCTGCTGGAGATTGCCGAAGCGTTCGCCACAGGACCGCGCCCGAAGCGCTCCATCCTACTGCTCTGGTACGCGGGCGAGGAGCGGGGGCTGCTCGGCTCGCGCCTGTTTGTGGAGCGACCGACCGTGCCGCTGGAGAACATCGTCGTGAACCTCAACATGGACATGGTGGGGCGCAGCAAGCACGCGGGCGACACGAACCCGCGCAACCGCGACCTGTCGGGACCGAACGAGGTCTATGTGATTGGACCGAATGTCGCCAGTCCCGACATTGGCGCGGTACTCAAGCGCGTGAACGACCAGTACCTGCGGATGGAGCTGAACCCGATGTACGACTCGCTGAGCCACCCCGAGCAGCTCTTTTTCCGCAGCGACCATTACAGCTTCGTGAGCAAGGGCATCCCTGCGGTCTTCTTCTTTTCGGGGTTGCACGCGGACTATCACCAAGTGACGGACTCGGTGGAGAAGATCGACTTCGAGAAGATGGCGCGGGTGGCGCGCACGGTATTTGGGCTGGCGTGGGAGCTGGCGGACGCGCCAGAGCGACCCGCGCGGGTGAACCTTGAGGGCTTGCTCCGACGGCGATGAAACCGAGCGCAGAGACGATGGCGCAGGCTGCCGAGGCGCTGCAGGACGCGCTTCGGCGGCTGCATATCCCCTTCGACGCAGCGCAGTTCCAGTGGCAGGGGATTGTGCCCGTGGCGTATAAGGAGCATGCGGGCGACGCGCGCGGCATGGGCTGGCGCGGGATTACACGCTACAGCCTCGGACGCCCGCCGTACATCGAGGCGGGGTTCGCGCTGCGCTACTTTGAAATCGCGCCTGACGGCTACTCCAGCTTGGAGAAGCACGCGCATGTGCATCTGGTGGTGGTGGTGCGGGGGCGCGGGCGCGCGGTGGTGGGTACGCGCGTGTTCGAACTCCAGCCGCTGGATATTGTGTATGTGCCGCCGCTTGTGCCACACCGCTGGGTGAACCCCTACGGCGAGCCGTTCGGGTTTCTTTGCACCGTAGACGCCGAGCGCGACAAGCCGCAGCCCGTCTCCGATGCGGAATGGGACGCGCTGCGGGCGAACCCTGAGACCGCGCCGTATGTGTTTTAGGGGCGGTTGATGCGCAGCGGCTCTTCGCCTTTGCGCAGCCAGCCGCGCTGTCGGGCGAGCGCCTCGCGCCCCAAGTCGGTCTGCACGCGCTGCAGTTCCGCTTCCAGCGCGCGTTCCTCCGCGTGCAGGCGCGCCAGCTTCTGCTCCAGCTGGGCGTTCTCGGCGCGCAGCGTGCGCCAGTGGGCGAAATGCTCGGCTGTGCGCGGCGTCGTGCCAATCAGCAGCCCCGCCGCCAGCAGCCAGAGCGCAACGCTCCAAAGTCCGTAAACCCTCCCTGTTTTCGCCATCGTCTGCTCCGTTGCGCAAACTATACCACAGGCTGTATCCGATTCCTGCTGGTTTTACAAGCGATTGGGCGGAAAATATGGTGATTATTCAGCGGGATTAAGCCCCAAATGGCGCACGCAGAGTTCCACAAACTCGCATCCTGCGCAGTGGGGAATCCAGCGCGGCGCAAGCATGTCCCAGTCCTCGTCCAGAATCTGCGCAACCAGCGCGTTGAGCAGCTCGCGAAACTCGACGAGCGCGTCGGCGTCCAGCGGCACAGCGACCTTTTTGTTGGGGCGCAGGGCGTAAATCGCAATCCACAGCGGGCGGTCGGGGTAGATCTCCTGCAGCAGCAGGGCATAGCAGTGCAGCGCGAGGTCGTTGCGCACCTGCTCTTCGTCAACCTCGGCGCGCCCGCTTTTGTAGTCGATAATCTCCAGCGCGCCGTCGGGGTGTTCGTCGACGCGATCGATGCGCCCGGTGAGGATGTAGCGTCCCATATCGCGCCGCAGCGTCCGCTCCGTGAACAGCACGACCGCTTCGGCAGGCTGCGCGGCTTGCGCTTCGTAGTACTGGCTCACCAGCGCGTGCCCGTGCTGCTTGAACGCCTCGCTCTGCTGCTCCGATTCGAAGCCCGCGTCGCTCCAGAGGCTCTCCAGTGCGTGGCGGAACTCGTCGGGCGAGAGTTTCTCCGCGCCGCCTGCGGTGTGAAAAAACTCCAGCGCGCGGTGCAGGTTCGCGCCGAACGCGAAGGCTGGGTTCCGACGGCGCATCCACCGCCCGTAGGGGGTCATATACGCCCAGTGGTACTTCACGCGGCAGGTGAGGTAGGTCGTGAGTTTGGTGGGGCTGAAGGTCGGCTTACGCATGCGTGCGCTCCAGCGTGTGCAGGCGCAGCGCGCCCGTGTTCGCAAGGGTGAACAGCAGCTCCACTTCCGACAGGGTGAACTCGCGTGGGGTGGTCGTGAGCAGCAGAATCGCGCCCAGTGTGCGCTCGGCGACCTGCAGCGGCGCAGCCAGCGCGGAGGCGAACCTGCCGGGCAGCGGCTCCTTGAGGTTCTGCGGGTGCTGCTCCAAATCGGGCGCGGCGATCGGCGCGTTGAAGGCGTAGACCCAGCCAGGCAGGCTGTATTGCGCGTCGGGGCTGTGCGCCAGTAGCGTCTCGCTGAGCGGCTCGACATACACGGGCGCAAGTCGGTCAGGCTCGCGGCGGCTGGGCAGGTACACGACGGTGTAGTCGTGCGGGATGAGTTCGTGCGCCGTGCGACACAGCAGGCGCAGCACCTCGCGCAGGCTCTGCGTCTCGCCCAGCTGGAGCGAGAGGTCGTACAGCTTCGCCATGTGCTGGGCGCGCTGGGCGGTCTGCTCGTACAGCAGCGCGTTGGAGAGCGTGAGCGCGATGTGCCCCAGCAGGGGGGACAGCCACTCCAGCGCGTCGGGCGCGTCGGCGGGCAGGGCGAGGGCGAGCAGTCCCAGCGGCTGCTCGGCGAGCGCGAGGGCGTAGGCGCGGTAGCGTCGCCCACCCCAGACGGTCTCCACAGGCGTATCCGTCCAGCTTGGGGGCAGCTCGTCGGGTGCAATCTGTTCGGGCAGGGTGTCCCCGCCGTACTGGGTCGCCAGCAGCAGCGCGCGGCGGTTCTCGTCGTAGATCCACACGCCGCCCCCTTCGGGCGCGACCTTGCGCATCAGCGACTCGACGGTCTCCAGCGCGTGCTGCAGGCTCAAGTCCGCGCCGAGTCGCTTCGGCAGGCGGCTGAGCCACCCCAGCGCGCGCTCGCGCTGCTCCAGTTGGGTCTGCACATGCTGCAGGCGCAGCAGCAGCTCGATGGGCGCGGCGATCTGCTCCAGCAGGTCAAGGTGCGCATCGTCGAACGGCGTGGGGCGGTTCAGCAGGGCAAGCGCGCTTTTCGGCAGGCTCGGCAGCGGGATGGCGATGCCTGTGGCGATTGCGCCAATCGGCTCTTGGTAGGTCTCGGCGGAATAGCGCCACACTTCGCGGTTCAGTAGGGCGGGAGCGACGAGCGCGTCGGCAGGGCGCAGGCGGAAGCCGCGCAACTCGTCCGCGCGCTCGCCTGCCACAGAGGCGAACTCCACCTGCTCGCCGCTGGGGTCGGGCAGGAACAGCACCGCAACCTGCGCGGCGGTCGCTTCGAGCAGCCAGCGCAGCGCGTCTTCAATCGCCTCGCCTGGGGGCGCGCCCTGCTCTAACCTCGACAGCCACACGCCCCACGCAGGCTGACCCGCGTCGCCCAACGGTTATCTGCCTCCTGCAAAATTAAGTGTACCCAAAAACCGTCGGGGGTGTATCACGAATCGCGCCACAGGGTTTGCAGCGGCGACGCCCACAGCCCTTCGCCGAACGGAACCTGCGTCGCGCCCAGATAGAACACGACGCCCCCTGCCCAGCGCTCGCCTGCCCACGCGCGAAACGCGCGCAGGTGGCGAAAATCGTTCGTTTGCACCGTCGCCGACGCCTTCACCTCGACGCCAAACAGCCTGCCCGCTGGGTCTTCCAGCACGAAATCCACCTCCTGACCTTTCGCCGTGCGCAGATGGTACAACTGGTAGGTTTCAGGGGCGCAGGCAATCTGCTTCAACAGTTCCATGCCGACGAAGTTTTCCAGCATCCGCCCGCGCAGTAGGTCGTCTTCGGCAAGGCGCGCCTCGGTGTAGTTCAGCAACGCCAGCGCAAGCCCCGTGTCGTTGAGCATCACTTTGGGCGACTTGAGCAACCGCTGGCTGATGTTCGCGTACCAGGGGGGGACGCGCACGACTACCATCAGCGTCTCCAGCAGCGCGAAGTACCGTTGCAGCGTGGAGTGCGGGATTCTCGACTCGCGCGAGAGGCTGGCTAAGTTGAGACTCTGGCAGGTCTGCGCCGCCAGCAGGCGCAGCAGGCGCGCCAGATCTGCGGTGCGCTCTATGTCGGCGAGTATCTGCACATCGCGCGTCAGGAGCGTGTCGGCGTAATCGCGAAGTCGGAGCTGACGCCGACGCGGGTCGGCGAGTGCGACGGCTTCTGGGTAGCCGCCCTGCGCCACCCGCGCCCAGATGTCGCTCAGCGGCTCGTAGGTCGCCATCTGGAACGCGCCCGTGAAGGCTCGCGTCAGCCAATTCGACGGGGTACCCTCCAGTTCGCCTTGCGAGAAGGGGTGTAGCGTCAGGGTCGCCATGCGCCCCACCAGCGCGTCCGCCACGCGCGGCAGCGTGAGCGGGTTCGCGGAGCCTGTCAGCAGGAACATCCCCGCCTGACGCTCAGCGTCGATGCGTCGCTTGAGCGGCAGCAACAGCTCAGGCGCGCGCTGCACTTCGTCCACCACTGCGCCCAGCGGCAGGTTGTCCACGAAGCCTTGCGGGTCGGCTCGCGCCGCTTGGAGAGTCTCAAGGGTGTCCAGCGTGTAGTAGGCGCGCAGCGCGCCTGCGTCGATAAGCTGCTTCGCTAAGGTCGTCTTGCCGACCTGCCGCGCCCCGTTCAAAAACACCGCAGGCGCAATCGCAAGCCGTTCCAGAACCCGTTCCGTGAGATGGCGGGGTATCATCGTGGGTGAATTTTACCCACGCGATGGGTAATTTTCACCCACTTAGTTTCAACCGCTTGAGAACCTCCCACAGTGGCGGGCGCGTCCACAGCCACTCCACCTGCAGCCAGAATAGACGCTACTCAAAAGTAGCTTCTCCAACAAGGCGAAGCGCCTCGTTCATCAGATGGGGAGTGAGGTAGAAGCCCACAGACTGAAGCTCCTCCAGAGCAGTTCGGACGCTTTCAAGGTAGCCCGCGCGCTTTGCCCGCACGATAACGCCTATGGTTCCAATCACGGGCACGCCCACTCTTTGCGCCCACAGCCTTCCTTTCCTGTCGTCGATAATCAGGAGATGTTTCGTTTCCGAAGCTAAGGCGATGGCTTCCGCCTCGCCCGCGTCGACAACTGCACGCAGGAGCCGAAGAAGGGACTCGTTCCGCGGCGACTGCACTCGGAGCCAATCCGCATGGAGGTTTGTTTCGTGTGCGACAGCAGGCGGGATTAGCACCTCCCCGAAGAGTTGCGGGAGCAGACTCAGCCGCCCAATCCGACTTAGGCTAATCAGGCAAGCGCTGTTGCTCACCGCACTGGGGCTCACCGTTCAACCTCTGCGCGTAGCTCTTCAGGCGAGTAGGCAAAGACGGGCGCGCCATACTTGCCCAGCAGTTCCATAAAGGCAGGTTTCGAGTAGCCTGCCAGCTGCGCGGCTTGCCCCAGCGAGAGCCTGCCCATCTCGTAGAGCTTGATTGCCAGCAGCAGACGCGCCTCTTCGGCGTCTATTTCCGTCGGCAGTTCCACGACAAGCGTCGTCATCGCCCTTATTATATCTCACGCCAGCCCCAGCGTTTTCAGCGTCTCCCACAGCGGCGGGCGCGTCCACAGCCACTCCACCTGCAGCCAGAAACCCTCCAGCACCCGACTGCGATAGACCCCCTCCGTGCCGCTGAACGCCACGCGGTACAGCCCCGCTGCATCCCGCTGGTAAAACTCGGCGTACTGACGGTCGGGGTCAATCAGCCAGTATTCAGGCACGCCCGCCGTCTCGTACTCTTCGTACTTCACCGTGCGGTCGGTGTGGCGGCTGGCGGGGCTGGTGATTTCCACAATCAGGTCAGGCGCGCCGTCAAAGTATTGCTCGGCGAAGCGCCCCGTGTTGCCGCTGAGGATGACCACGATGTCGGGTTCGCGGGCGACCTCACGGTTGTCGGGCAGGGGCAGTTTCACCAACAACGGCGGGTGATGTACCTCGCCTAATTGATGGTACTCTACCCAGGCGTTGACGAGCGCGTAGAGAAACCTGCTCGAACGCTGATGAACAACCGATACAGGCATTTTCGGCAGCACCTCCCCATCGACCCACTCGGCGTGGGCGTCGTCGTACTGCAACAGGAACGCCTCGAAGGGGAGCGTTTCCTGTGGCTGGGCGCGTGCGTTCGCATCAGCGACGGATTTCATACGGATCACCCATAGGGATTATACCGCGAGGACTGGTCTGAACTTCCCAAGCGGCGGGCGCGTCCACAGCCACTCCACCTGCAGCCAGAAACCCTCCAGCACCCGACTGGGTACAATACCCCGTATGGAAACCCGTCAGAGAATCGCGACAGGCGTCATCGCTGCCGTCCTGCTCGTGATGCTGTTTGGGGGCACATTCGTCAACCTGTACACGGACTACTTGTGGTTTGTGCATGATGTGAAGTACCCCCAGATTTTCGGGCGCATTCTCGCGCTGCGGTGGGTGCTGTTTTTGGCGGCGGCGATTGGCTTTTTCCTGTTCGCGCTGGTGAACTTGGTGATTGCCAATCGCGTGGCGGGGGCGTCCGACGCGCCCGACTTAGCCGTCCGCAGCGGGCGAATCGTGCGCATCACGCGCGCCGTGCGCCGAGGCACCTACTACCTGCTGATTCTGGGCGCGGGGGCATTCGCGCTGTTTGTTGGCTTAAGCGCAAGCGCGTACTGGAACGACCTGATGCTGTTCCAAAACGCGCAGGCGTTCGGCGTCAAAGACCCGCTGTTCGGGCAGGATGTTGGCTTCTATGTGTTTCGGCTGCCGTTTCTGTCGTTTGTGTCGGGGCTGGTGGTCTTCACGACGCTGATTGCGCTGGTGGGTATCGGCGCGTTCTATTACTTCAATCGCGCGTTGGGCTGGCTGGGCGGGATGCCGACCTTTTTGCCGTCGGTCAAGCCGCACATGCTGATTCTGGCGACGCTGTTTCTGCTGGCGTTCGCGTGGTACTTGTGGCTGGCGCGGTACGACTTGGTGTTCTCGGAGCATGACCAGTTTTTCGGGGCGGGCTACACGGATGTGCATGCGCGGCTGCCGATTCTGAATATCACGGTGTTCGGGCTGCTGGTCGCGGCGGTGTTGTGCTTGATTAGCCTGCGGCGCGGGGCGGGGCTGCTACTGCCGATTGTCGGATTCGCCGTTGTGCTGCTGTTTTGGATTGCGGCGACGCTGTTCTACCCGCCGTTGGTGCAGCGGTTCGTGGTCGTGCCGAACCAGTTGGAGCGCGAGACCGAGTATATCGAGCGACACCTGACCTTCACGCGCCGCGCCTACAAGTTGGACACGATTCGCGTGCAGCCGATGGATGTGCGCGAGGACTTGACCACCGCCGATTTGCGCGGGGCGGAGGGCACGCTGGAGAACCTGCGCTTGTGGGACTTCCGCCCGCTGCGGCAGGTCTACAACGGGCTACAGGCGCTGAAACCCTACTATGCGTTCGTGGACATCGATGTTGACCGCTATCGGGTGAACGGCGCGTTGCGTCAGGTGCTGTTGTCGGTGCGCGAGTTGAACCTGGAAGGGCTGCCGCCCGCCGCGCAACGCTGGCAGAACCTGCACCTGCTGTACACGCACGGCTACGGCGTGGTGATGAACCCCGTGAACGAGGCGACCCCCGAAGGGCAACCGTTGTTCTGGATGCGCGACTTGCCCCCGCAAACGCCCGACTACTTGCCGCTGAAGAACCCCGCCGTCTACTTCGGCGAGAACATCGACCGCTACTCGATCGTGCGCACGCAGTTGCAGGAGTTCGACTACCCGCGACTCACAGGCGCGGAGGGCGAGGAGAATGTCTACACGACCTACAGCGGCGATGGGGGCGTGCCGATTGGCGGCTGGCTGACGCGGATGCTGTTTGCGATACGGCTGTCGGATCAGAACATCCTGCTTTCAGGCGACCTGACCGCCGAGTCGCGCCTGCTGTTTCGGCGCAACATCCGCGAGCGCGTGCAGACGATGTTGCCGTTCGTGCGCTGGGATGAGGACGCCTACCCCGTCATTCACAACGGCGAGATTGTGTGGATTTACGACGGCTACACCTTCACGCGCAACTACCCGTACAGTCGCCCGTTCCTGTCGCGCGATCGGGTCGTGCGCCAGTTCAATTACCTGCGCAACTCGGTCAAGGCGACCATTCACGCCTACACGGGCGAGGTGAACTTCTACATCGCCGACGAGACCGACCCGATTATCCGCGCCTACGCGCGGGCGTATCCGGGTGTGTTCAAGCCGCTTTCGGAGATGCCCGCGGGCTTGCGCGAGCATGTGCGCTACCCGATTAACCTGTTCGAGGTGCAGGCGCAACTGCTGGAACTCTACAACACGACGGACGCCCGCGTGTTTTTCAACAAGGCGGATGCGTGGGCAATCGCCCGCGAGATCCTGGAGAACAACGAGACCGTGCCGATGACGCCGTACTATGTGATTATGCAGCCGCCGGGCGAGCCGCAGCCGCGCTTCCTGCTGACCTTGCCGTTCACCCCGCAGCAGCGCAAAAACTTGGTGGCGTGGCTGGTGGCGCACTGCGACCCCGACCGCTACGGCGAACTGGTGCTGTACCGTTTCCCCAACCAGCGGCTGGTGTACGGTCCCGAGCAGATTGACGCGCGTATCAACCAGAACCCCGACATCGCGCAGCAGTTGAACCTGTGGAACCAGCAGGGGTCGCAGGTGTTTCGGGGCAACCTGTTGGTGATCCCGCTGGGGCGGGCGATGCTGTATTTCAAGCCGATTTACCTGCGGGCGCGTTCGGAGGGCGCGATTCCCGAGTTGACGAAGGTGGTGCTTGCCAGCGGAGACCGCGTGGTGATGACCGACACGGTGGAGGAGGGGCTGCAGTTGTTGCTTGCCGAGCGCGCGGGTCGCACGCCGCCGCGTGTCGCACGGGACGGCGAGACGGCTGCCCCGCCGACGGCGCCGTCCGCGCCCGCCGACCTGCGCAGCCTGGCGCGACAGGCGAACCGCATCTACCGCGAGGCGCAGGACGCCCTCAAAAACGGCGACTGGGCAGCCTACGGCGAACGCATGCGCCGCCTGGAGGCAATCCTGAAGCAGATGGAGGCGGGGCAGTGATTACACATCGGGCACATACTCCAACTCCACATCCCCGATGCGCACCGTGTCGCCCTCCTGTGCGCCCAGTTCCTGCAGGCGGCGGAACACCCCCAGCCCCTTGAGCCGTTTCTGCATGCGCAGCACCGCCTCGTGGTTGCCGAAGTCGGTGCGCTGCACAATCTCCAGCGGCAGCGTGCCCTCGACGACGAACACCTCGCCGTCTTTGTAGACGCGGGTGGGCTGACGGACGGGCTTGGCGACCTCTGGGGCAGGCTCGATGAGCGGCTCAGGCGGGGGCAACTCGGCGACGCGCTGCGCCAAGCGCGCCAGCAACGCCTCCAGCCCCTCGCCCGTGTACGCCGAGATGGGGAACACCTCATAGCCGTGCGCCTCGATGGCGCAGCGCACAGCGTCGAGTGCCGCGCGTTCGTCGGGGGCGAGCGTGTCGATTTTGTTCAGGGCGACCAGCGCGGGCTTTCGCGCCAAGTCGGGGTTGTAGAGTTCCAGCTCGCGCCGAAGCGTCTCGAACGCCTCCAGCGGCGGCGCGGTCGCAAACGGCGACACATCCAGCAGGTACAGCAGCAGCCGCGCGCGCTCCACATGACGCAGGAACTGATGCCCCAGCCCGATGCCCGCATGCGCGCCCTCAATCAGCCCTGGTATATCGGCGACGACGAAGCTCTGGTCTTGGTAGCGCACGACGCCCAGGTTGGGCACGAGCGTGGTGAAGGGGTAGTCGGCGATTTTGGGCTTGGCGGCGGAGATTCGGCTAATCAGCGTGCTTTTGCCCGCGTTGGGCATTCCGACGATGCCGACATCGGCGAGCAGTTTCAGCTCCAGTCGCAGCGTGCGCCGTTCGCCGGGCAAGCCCTTCTCGGCGAAGCGGGGCGTCTGGCGGGTGGGGGTGGTGAAGTGCGCGTTGCCGCGTCCGCCTTTGCCCCCGCGCGCGGCGACGAACCGCATGCCAGGGCGCGACAGGTCTGCCAGCAGGTCGCCCGTGTCGGCGTCGTAGACCAGCGTACCGACGGGCACGCGCAGTGTAATCGACTTGCCGTTGCGTCCCTTGCGGTTGCTGCCGCTGCCGTGCCCGCCGCTGCTGGCTTTGTAGCGTCGCTTGTAGTGGAAATCGAGCAGGGTGCTGAGGTGCGTGTCCGCGACCAGCATGATGCTGCCGCCGTTGCCGCCGTCGCCGCCGTCGGGACCGCCGCGCGGCACATGCTTCTCACGGCGGAACGAGACGCACCCGTCCCCGCCGCGACCCGCCTCTACCTCGATCACCGCCTCGTCGATAAACACGGGGGATTATACCGTTTGCGAACCTAAGGGGGCGTTCGGGTGTCTAAAGAGGGCATGGGGAGAAGCGACTGTGAAATTTTCACGGGGATATGGAATACCCTCCTTGCGGGCGGCGAAATCTCATGGAACGAGGTGATACGACGATGAGCCAAGGGAACTGGCAGAACCGCAACAAGCCGGTACGGCTGACGAAGCGCGAGATTGAGGTGCTGAGCCTCATCGCGCAGGGACGCTCCTCGCAGGAAGTGGCGGACGCGCTGTTTGTGAGCAAGCGCACGGTGGACTTCCATTTGGCGAACATCTACGAGAAACTCAATGTCAACAACCGTGTGAAGGCGTTCCGACGCGCGGCGCAGATGGGGCTGATTCCTGTGGAAGCCTTCTTCGGCGAGGCGGCAGACTGAGCTGGGGGGATACCCAAACCGTCAGCGGGGGCAGGGAGGCATACTCTTTGCCCCTGTTTCAGTCAATCGGGCTGAACTTTTCGTAGAGCGCGCCGTTGAAGGCGGTCAGCGCGAGCGCAGCGAACAGGTTCGTCAGGCACGACAACCCGACCATCAGCCACAGGTTCCACTGCAGCCCGACACCCAGCAGCCAAATCGCCGCGCCCGGCGCGCCCGAAACCAGCAGCGCAGGCACAATCAACACGCCCGACAGCAGTCGCTGCGTGTAGTCGGTCGGGTCGGGATTGATGAGCGCAATCGCGAGCATCGCCATCATCAGCACGATTGCCCAACTGGTCGCTGCCACACTGCTGCCCAACCAAAACAGCCACGCGCTGGGGAACCACAGGCTGATGACCAACGCCGCCAGCAGTTGCGACCCCGCGAAGAAGACCACGCTGGGCAGCGACTCCACCACCATCACGGCACGGGGCGAGAACGGCAGCGGCTTTTGCCACTCCACGCGGCGGAGCATGTCGGTGAAGCTGTAGAACGCGCCGAACGAGATGAAGAAGGCGGTCATCGCCTGTGCGACGGCGTAAGCGATTTTGAGCGCGAGGCGTGTATCCCGTTCGGGGGACGCAGTGTAGTGAATCAGCAGCGCCAATCCGACGGGCGCAGCAGCCATCAGCGCGACCATCAGGAGGTTGCCCCAGCCGCTGGCGCGCCAAGTAATCAGCAGGTCGCGCCACAGCAGCGCCAGCACGCCGCGCGGCGTCCAGCGTTCCAGCCAGCGCAGCGTGCGCAGCGGCTTGGCGGATGCCGCCTCCGCCTTGCGCTGCAGGTAGGTTCCGAGCGGGTCGCGTCGCGAGGCGCGCGCCGCCGCGCCCTTGCGCGCCAGCGACGCGCCCACCTCGTACAGCACATCCTGATAGCGCACCAGCAGCCGATTCGCGCTCCACACCCCCGCAAGCCACAGCGCGAAACTGACGCCCATCGCGGGCGTAAAGCCCTGATACAGCACGATGGCGGCGTCCGCCAGCCCGCGCACAGGTAACAGCAGCACATATGCAGGCAGCCAGTCCACCGCCTTGCCAAGCGCAGTCAGAAATGCGAACTCTTCGGATAGGCGACTTAGGTACACCAAGTAGCCGCCCGTCAGCCCGAAACTCAGCGCCGCCCAGCCGACCAGCAGACGCAACACCCACCGCCGTGCGCTGCGCCCCCTAATCTCCATCGCTTCCAGCGCGATGCTCCACAAGAGCGCCGTGCTGAACACCAGCAGGTACAGCACAGGATAGCACAGTAGCGCAATTGCGGGCGCGGCAGGCTCCTGCACCGTCGACAACAGGCGCAACCGCGCCCCGCCGAACAGCAGCAGGTACACCACCAGAAGGAACATAAAGAAGAGCGCGCCGAACAGCCCCCGAATGAGGATGATCCCGCGAAAGAGCGTCAGCGGCTTAAGCGGCGTGGTGAACAGATAATGCACATCGCTCTCCTGCACCAACGCAAACGCTGGGCGGAACATCGACGGAATAATCGTAAACACCACATAGAACCAGTGGATGATGACCACCAAGCCGATGGAGCGGAGCATCAAGCGCTGGGGCTGGAGCATGTCGGGTTGGGCGCGGGCAGGGTTTTCAGCAAGCGAGGCAATCAGCGCGCCGCCCCACCCGCACAGGACAAACGCCAGCACGAGCGTCGTCAGGATGGCGCGGAGCGGGTTAGAGAACGCGCGGCGGAGACTGTTAGCCACCACGCGCAGGGTGAGATACGCCAGCGCCTGGGCGACCGTGCGTGTCATAGCGCCTCGATCACCTCAACCGCGATGTGGTCGTTGGTGTAGATGCACAGGCGCGCGGCGATGCGCAGCGCCTCTTCGGCGATTTCACGGGCGGTCAGTTGCGTGTGGCGCAGCAGGGCTTCCGCCGCCGCCTGCGCATACGCCCCGCCCGAGCCGATGCCGACCACCCCCTCGTCAGGCTCCAGCACATTCCCGTCGCCTGCGACCACCAGCAGCGTGTCGGCGTCGGCGACGACCATCAGCGCGTTCAGGTGGCGCAGCACGCGATCCGTGCGCCAGTCTTTGGCGAACTCTACGGCTGCACGGCGCAGGTTGCCCCCGACCGACTCCAGTTTCGATTCGAAGCGATCCATCAGCGCTTGCGCGTCGGCGGCGGCGCCTGCGAATCCCGCCAGCACGCGGTTCTGGTAGAGCCAGCGCACCTTGCGAGCGGTGTGCTTCATCACGACCTCGCCGATGGTCACCTGCCCATCGGCGGCGAAGGCGGTCTGCCCATCGCGGCGTACCGCCAAAACGGTTGTGGCGTGTATGGTGGGCGTCATTCGTCGTCCTCCAGCGTGAGGCTGGGCAGGGCGCGGTTGACGGTCTGGCGCAGCCTGTCCAGCGTTAGGTGCGTGTAGATTTGCGTGGTGGTGAGGCGGCGGTGTCCGAGCAGCTCCTGCACGGTGCGCAGGTCTGCCCCGCCGTCCAGCATGTGGGTGGCGAACGAGTGGCGCAGCGCGTGCGGGCTGATGGCTACGCCGACCTGTGCGCCGTAGCGTTTCACGAGGCGGTGCATGCTGCGGGGGGTGAGCCTGCCGCCCTGAGCGTTCAGGAACAGCGCGCGGGTGGGTTTGTGCGGGTTCATCAGTTGTGGGCGGGCGCGCTGCAGGTACTCCACCAGCGCCTCGTGCGCCGCCTGACCGAACAGCACGATGCGCTCGCGTCCGCCCTTGCCGCGCACGCGCGCCGCCGACTGCGCCATGTCCAGCGCGTCTACATCCAGCCCCGCCAGCTCGCTGACGCGCACGCCCGTCGCGTACAGCATCTCCAGAATCGCGCGGTCGCGCAGGCTTAACGGGTCGTCGTCGGGTTCGGGCGCTTGCACGAGTTGCTCCGCCTGCGCTTGGGTCAGCACGCGCGGCAGCGGACGCCGCTGCACGGGCAGGGCGATATGCGCGCTGGGGTCGCGGTCGAGCCAGCCTACCGTGCGGCAATACCCGAAAAACGCCCGCAGGCAGTAGAGCTTGCGCTCGCGCGTGCGACGGCTCGCCGCGCGGAACGAATCGAGCCAACTGCGCACGAGCCGTTCGTTCAGGTGCTGTACCTGCTCGATGCCCGCGCCGAGAGCGTATTCCACGAACTGCGCGAGGTCGGTTCCGTATGCCTTGACCGTGTGCGCCGCGCGCGTCGCGCTCAGGTGCGTCAGGAACCGCTCCACTGCCTCGTCCAAGTGCATCGGGGGGAATTGTACCTGACGGAGTGGAAGTAGCACAGGCGTTGCCCAGATTGCACTGGATATGGAGGGTTTCGCTTCGCCGCCGCGTGCGCTTAGTCCGTCGGGCAGTATTGGGCGTAGAGCCTGCCGTTCCAACGGGTGAGCGCAAGCGCGACGAGCAGGTTCGCCCCGCACGCCAGCGCAAGCAGTTCGGGCGCGAGCGCGCCCAGCAGCCAGAAGACCAGCCCCCACACGCCGCTGAGCGCCAGCACAACACCCATCAGCCACCGCCGCCCGAAGTGCTGCACCGTGCTGCTGGCAGTGGGGAGGATAAGCGCGACGGTGAGCATGGCGGTCATCAGGGCGAGCGCGCCCGTCGCAGCAGTCGCGCTGCTGGCGAGCCAAAAGTGCGCGTCGTGGGGCAGCCACAGGCGCGCCAGCAACGCCGCCGCAAGTTGCACGCCCGCAAAGGGCAGCGCAGGGGACAACGCCAGCATCGTCGCCTGCGTGCGCAGGGGGACGGGCAACGCCTTGCGCTCTGCGGCGCGGCGCAGCGCGTAGACGAAGCCCCAGTACGCGCCGAGCGCGGCGACAACCGCCGAAACCGCCTGCGCCCCGACGAAGGCATACCGCTGCGCCACGCGCTGTGCCTGCGGGGTGCGGGCAAGTTGGCTCTCCAGACGCGCCCAATCGCCCGCGCCTGCCGCGCTATCGGCTTCGATGGCGGCGGCGAGGCGCACGAGGGCGGGCAACAGCCCCGCGGCAAGGGGCGGCGCAAGCGTCATGCTGAACAGTGCCAGTGCCATGCCAAGCGCGTGCGCACGCCACGCGGTGAGCCACTCGCCCCACAGCAGTGCGCGTGCGCTGCGGGGCGTCCAGCGCGTGAAGCCCGCGGGGGTGCGGAGCCGCCTATCGGCGAGTCGCCCCGCCCGCGCCTGCAGGTATGCGCCGTAGGGGTCGCTTTCGGCGCGCTGTTCGGCGGCGCGCGCCTGCGCCAGCCCCCAAAACAGGCGCAGCGACGGCAAGGGCGTCGCAAACAGGTAGTCCACATCGCTCTCATGCACCACGCCACGAGTAGCGTTCAGTGCTGCAGGCGCAATCCGAAACACCAGAAACCAGCCGTGCAGGAGAACGGCAATCGCCACTAAGCCCTGCACCTGCTCCTGCGCCGACAGCCCGCCCAGCAGGAGCTGCGCCGTTTCAGGGTCGGGACTCGACTCCAGCAGTTCGCCCACCTCGTCATACGCGAGGTAGCCCACAATCGCGAGGGCGAGCAGCGCGCGGAGCGGGCTGGCGAGCAGGCGGCGCAGACCATTCAGCACAGTGCGCAGGGTCAGATAAGTGATTGCCCAAGCAACCGAGCGCGCCACGAAGCGTTTCCCTCCCAACAAGCGACCTGTCTCGCGCAGATGCTTGCGGACAGCCGCCTGCGTCTATTGTTTGCCCGTATGCACCAATAGTACCCCAGCTCGCAACCAAGCAGTGTAGCCTACGGATTCAATCCCAACTGGTCGGCAATCCCTTGCAGCGCACGCACGACATGCGCCACATGTTCGTCGAACGGGATACCCAGCTCCTCTGCGCCTTGCAGCAGGTCGTCGCGATTGACTCCCCGCGCGAAGCCTTTCTCCTTCATGCGCTTGCGCACCGATTCGGGCGTGACCGCGCTGAGCGTGCGCCCTTTGACCAGCGCGACGGCGATCACGAAGCCTGAGATTTCGTCGCAGGCGAAGATGGCGCGCTCCAGCAGGCTCTCGCGTGGGATGCCCGTGTGGTTCGCGTGTGCGCCGACCGCGCGGATAATCACCTCTGGCGCGCCCCGCTCGCGCAGAATCTCCATCCCGCGAAACGGGTGCTCCTCCAGCGACGGGTAGCGTTCGTAGTCGAAGTCGTGCAGCAGCCCCACAACACCCCAGAGTTCCTCGTCCTCGCCGAAGAGCCGTGCGTAGTAGCGCATGCACGCCTCCACCGCCAGCGCGTGGCGGCGTAGGTTCTCCGACTGCGTGTATTCGCACAGCAGGTTCCAAGCCTCGTCGCGCGTCATGGGTTCGTCTCCGTGTCGTTTCGCTTGCGCGGTTCGGGCAGCGTCCAGGGCGGTTCGAGTTTACCCTGCGCATCTCGTCGCAACAGCAGCAGGCTGGGCGCGCGTGTGCCGACATGCCCGTCCGCGTGCAGCACATTGACGCCCTTGCCGTGAAAGCTGCGCAAGTTGTCGGGCGTCCAGTCGCCGTCCTCGCGCCGTCGCCATACGGCAAGGCGCGTGATGAAGCGCGAGCTGTCGGTCGGCTTGCGTAACGCATCGTCGTAGCCCAGCACGAAGCCGTCGTTGCCCCCAAGCAGCGGGTTCGGGTTCAGCGAGCCGAGCTGACCCCCTGCGAGGCTGTCGGCAATCAGCACGCTGAGCCCAGGATTGGGCAGGTCTTCGAGGCGCACTGCCGAGAGAGGCGCGTAGAAGCCGTACGACAGGCGCAGGGTCTTGTCGGCTTCGCGTGGGTGGCTGATGATGGTGCTACCGCCTGTCGGGTCGGCGGGGCACTGCAAGGCGCGTTGCAGGTCGCGCCGCATGTAGCTGCTAATGCACAGCACCCAAGTGAGCGGGCGTCCTGCCGCATCGGTCTGCGGCGAGCCGTCGGGGTTCGCGTAGTACGCCAGCGGCAGCGTGTTGGCGTAGTCCAGCTGGTACAGGTTAATCGCCGTCGCGATGTCCTTCAGGTTCGACAAACAGTCCGCCGTGCGCTTGATGTCTACCAGTTGGCGGTAGAGCGGAATGAGAATCGCAACGACGGCGATGACGGCAACAGCAATCGCGAGCTTCTCCAGTTGGGTCAGTCCATACTGTCTCATCGGGCGTAGGAGTAGGCGTCGGTGTCCCAGAAGCCGAGTTCACGGATGAGCTGGGTCGCTTCCTCGCGCTTGACGATGAGGCTTGTGCCTGTGCCGTCGCGCACGGGCAGCGTCTCGGTGCGGATTTGGTCATCGCTGAGCTGGCGGGCGAACAGCGCAAGCGCAAGCAGCTGCTCGAACTCCATCGTAGTGCGGGTGTGGCGCAGCCCCGCTGCCAGCACCTGTGGCGCACGCATCCACACGCTGGGGTCTTTGAGCCGTTCCTTCACCGCGCGCATGAACTTCTGCTGGCGTTCGATGCGGTGGAAGTCGCTGTCGGTGTGGCGGAACCGCACATACCCCAGCGCCTGCTCGCCGTTCAGACGCTGCACGCCTGGTTGCAGGTCGACATGCAAGTCGCCCCAGTTATCGTGGTAGACCATGCGCTTCTCCACCTCGATGGTGACCCCGCCGAGCGCGTCGATGGCTTCCTCGAAGGCTTTGTAGCTGACGATGACCACATGGTCAATCTGCAAGTTGCCCAGCAGGTTGCTGACGGTTTCCACCAGCAGTCTGGGACCGCCGAGCGCGTGCGCGGAGTTGATTTTGCCCCAGCCATAACGCGGGATGCGCACGAGCGTATCGCGCGGGATGGAGAGCGCATTAATGCGCTGGTTAACAAAATCCACCTGCGCGACGAGGATGGTGTCGGTGCGCGCCATGCTGTCCACCACGCGCTTGCGGTTATCGCGGTTCTCGTCCGCACCGACCACAAGGATGGTGAGCTTGCGCTTGCCAGGAAAGGCGTTGTCGGGCTTGGTCTCGCCTGTGATGTAGGCGACGACAGCGCGGCTGACCGTGCCCTCGCTGGCGAAATGCAGATAGCCCAGCGCGGTTCCCAGCACCAGCCCGCCTGTCCAGAACATGAGCCAGAAAATCGCCCAGAACACGCGCCGTATCCGTGCGCCTCGCCGTTGCGGCGTCGCCGTCCCTTGCCTGCTGATTGCGCGATTCATTCGGTAGGATTGTACCCCGCGCGGCTACTCGTCAGGTTCGGCTTCGGGCAGCTCCTCTTCGGTCGGTTCGGGCGTGAAGAGCGCGTCGGGTCGGCTGAGCCGCTTGGCGAGCGTCTCTTGTGTCAGCGCGGACAGCACAATCTGCCCGCTGCTCAAAAAGACCACGCAGCGGGTGCGTCGTCCCTGCGTGGCGTCAATCAGGCGCGTCCCCTCACGACGCAGCTGCTGCACCAGCCGCTTCACAGGCGCGGAATCGATGCGCACCAGCGCGACGATTTTGTCCGTCAGCACGAAGTTGTAAAAGCCCACATTCAACAGCGGGGGCACAGACGATGTGCGTTCGTCATGGATCATAGCAACGACGCGATTCGGCGCGAACGGCGCGATTCCTGCCCCTTGAATTCGGCGGGCGCGGTTGGGTATACTATGCGCTGTCGTGGGGCGGTAGCTCAGCTGGGAGAGCGCTAGAATCGCACTCTAGAGGTCGGGGGTTCGAATCCCCTCCGCTCCACCATCATTCCCCTGCGAGCTTAGAACGCCAATCGGCTATAGGTTGTGTGCCCTTGACAGGGCGACGCGCCGATTCTGGTTCTCGCGTGTTCCGCATGATTTAGCCTCCCGTCGTCAGGTTGACCTGAGCGGGGCAATCTCGTCGCGCTCGCCTGTCGCCCGAAAGCCTGCTGCCGCCATACCCCGCTGCACGGCTGGGATTTTCGAGCAGACCTCCCACACATAGCCTGTGCGGTGGTTCTCCAGCGCGAGCAGCATCATGCCCAAGTCGATACCGATGACCTCTGGGTCGTACCAGTCGCGGTCTACATTGAAGGCGTTGCCGAAGCCGTAGCGTCCCCAGAGGCGGGCGTGGTAGCGGTCGTAGATGGCTTTTGCCGCGCGCTGGCTGAGGTCGGGCGTGAAGATGATGGAGGTCATCGCGGCGGTCGGGGCGACCGTGCCGTCGTGCTCCACCCAGCCCGGCGCGCCGTAGGCGCGGTAGCCGTCGGGTCCGTCGCTGGCGGTCAGCCCCCACACATCCGCATCGTAGGTCTTGTAGCGGGCGCGATGCTCGATGCAGAACGCCCGCTGCGCCAGCGTCGCGTTGCGCGAGGAGACCCAGTAGTTGTAGCCCAACCGATCGCGCCGCCCGCGCAAGTCCAGATAGAGGTGGCTCATCTGGTGAATGAACAGCGGTCCGCCCAGCAGCAGTTCGTACTCCTTGTAGTGCACGATGGGGCGTCGCCATGCGTCCCAGCAGTCCTTGGGGATGGGGTTCGGCGCGCCCATCGCCAGCACATAGAGGAACATATGCTCGGCGTACTCGTCCCAGCGGTTGGCGAGGAAGCCCGTTTCGGGTTTCCAGCCGTGCCCCAGCGTGCGCGCGTGCGGTTTCGCGCCCCCGTCGGTCAGCATCCACTGGAAATCCATCCGCTCGTAGAACAGGTTCACCTTGCGCGTAAGGGGCGCGTCCTCGAAGGCGTGCGCGGCGAACAGCGCGCCCATCACGAACAGCCCCGTGTCGATGGACGAGAGTTCGCTTTGCCACATCCGCTTGCCGCTCTCCCAGTGGATGAAGTGATAGAGCCAACCGCGCTGGTGTTCCAGTTGGAGGTGTCCGTCCATCATCCGATGGGCTCGGCGGAGCGCGTCCGTGCGGGAGAGCCAGCCGCGGCGAACGGCTATCGGCAGGCTCGCCAGCGCGTAGCCGCTCGCCGCGATGCTGGAGACCTCAAAGCGGTCGCGCTCGTGGTTGCTGGCGCGGTCTTTGGTGAACCCGCTGTCGGGGTGCGTCTCACGCCAGAAAAAGTCGAACGCGCGCTTTGCCAGTTGTTCCAAGAGCGTCCGCGTGTCCATCACGGGCAGGGGATACGGTTCATTAGTGTGTAGCAGAAAGTGTTCAGCCATCGGATGTCGGGGTTGCCGCCCGTGATGTCGTTCGGGTTGCACGGGTTATACTGCCACATGTTGAGCGTGCCCGCGCTTTGAGTGCAGGTGCGCTCGTAGGGCAGGTACTTCGCGTGTCCGTCGGCGAAGATAATCGTGCTGTGTCGGTCGCTGCCGCGATGTTTCGCGCCCCAGTTGGAGCCAATCGCGCCCCAGTTCGCGAAAAACGACATCCACGGTCCGTAGTCGGGGTACACATCCTTGTTCTCGGCGACCAGCAGGGTGTTGGCGGGGCTTTCGATGTTGCGCAAGCCGTAGCCGCGCCCTGCCCACCATTCGCTGCTGCCTGGCGCACCGCCCACGCGGAAGAAGGCATGGTAGTAGAAGTAGCCGCGCATAAACCGAGGCTCAGGCGTGTTGGCGCAACTGGCTTGCTCGTCGCCAATCCGTGCAGCAGGGTTTGTCGGGCAGCGGTACAGGTCGGTGTTCTTGACATAGGCGTTCACCAAGTGCTTCCAGTTGCGCCGAAAAACCGTCCAAGTGTCCGTGCCGCCCGGTTGCCATATCTGGGCTTGACAAGTCGGCGCAGACTCGTCGCGGCGGGGCGGGAGAATCTCGTCGTAGTCGTCGGCATACATCATCATGCCCAGACCAATCTGTCGGGCGTTGCTTGTGCAGGTCGTTAGGCGCGCCGACTCGCGCGCCTGCGCAAACACAGGAAACAGAATCGCTGCCAGTATCGCAATAATCGCGATGACCACGAGTAGCTCGATCAGTGTGAAGCCGTCTCTTCGCATAGTTCACCTCACTGTGTTTGGGGAGTGTTGGGAGGGGTTGATGCCCAAGGCGGGGGCGGCGTGCCGGGTGGGAGTTCGCCTGGGCGCATGGGCTTGCCCGCGCCTGCCTGTTCGGGCGTCAACTCGCCCGCAGGCGTGCGGAAGAAGAAGTAATAACCCAGCGCGACCGCCACGATAAGCAGCGCAATCGCGCCCCATGCAAGTTTCGGATCGAGTTCGGTCTTCATCAGTGCGCCTCCTTGAGTGCGCCGCAGGAGCCGCGTACCTGCAGCACAGGCTCGAACACCAGCGTCTTCTGGGGTAGCGGCTTGCCCTCGATGAGGTTCACCAGCATCTCCAGCGCGGTGGCAGCCATTGTCTCGATGGGCTGGCGGACGCTGGTCAGCGGCGGGTTCGTGTGGTCGCAGGTCGCGGTGGAATCGAACCCGACGACGGCAATATCTTCGGGCACGCGCAGCCCCTGCTCGATGCACAGGTTCATCGCGCGGATGGCGACCTCGTCGCTCCACGCGAAGATAGCCGTCGGGCGCTTGGGCGCGTGCAGCATGTGCACCAGTCGGCTGAGATCTGCGCCGCCGTAGTGTGCGGGGATGATGTAGTCTTCGGGCATCGAGAGCCTATACCGCTGTAGCGTCTCGCGGTAGCCCTGCAGACGGTCTAACGCGCTGCAGGCGGTCGGCGGTCCCGCCAGATGCACGATTCGCTCATGCCCCAGCCGTATCAGGTGTTCCGTCGCCAGTTGCGCGCCCTTGTAGTTGTCGCAGTCCACCCAGTAGGCGTTGGGGTGCGGGCTGCGCGTGAAAAACAGCACATGCGGGAAGTCGCGCTTCAAGAGCAGGGGGTGGAGCGGGTCGTTGTAGTCGCGCAGCAGCAGCGCGCCGTCCACGCGCCCATCCATCAGTGAGTGCGCCTCCAGCTCAATCGTCGGCTGCGCGCGGGTGTGCAGCAGGATGTCGTAGCCCAGCTCGGTCGCTTTGTACGAGACGCCGCGCATCAACTCGTTGGTGAAGCCCGACCAGCCCTGAAAGATGGCGGGGAACTGCAGCACGATGGCGATGGCGTCGGCGCGCTGGCGCGCCAACGCGCGGGCGACCGCGTTCGGGTAGTAGCCCAGCTCCTGCACC
>JAIMAN010000024.1 GCA_023511915.1 Armatimonadota bacterium | reverse complement strand
GGTTCCCCCCGCTTCGCGAGGGGGAACCTCAAGGAAGGAGTACGGAGGCGACGAAGGATGCGATTCTATTCGTGGATAGCAGTGGCGCTGGCATGCGCGGCGCAGAGCGTTGCAGTCGCTGACGATTCGCCGCGACCTGTGGACACCTCCATTCAATCGGTCGCGCCGCAACGGATGATGCGCGTGCGCTGGGAGGCTGGGCAACTAATTCCGACCTCGCCGTGGGTGGAGTACGGCGATTTCAACCCCGCAAGTCCCTGCCAAGCGGGCGAAACGCTCGTGTTCGACCATTTCGGTTCCCAAGCGGCTGCGTCGACGACGCCGATTTGCTGGCGGTGCTGTTCGCGTTCGGCAACTCGGGCAGCGATCCTGCGGATGTCAACTGCGACGGCACAGTTGACGACGCCGACCTACTGGAGGTGCTGTTCAACTTCGGCAACGGCTGCTAAACTTGCAATTCAACTCGATAGGGTATCATTCGAGGATACGGAGGCTATCTATGAGACGGCATGGCTTCACGTTGATTGAACTTCTGGTTGTAATCGCAATAATCGCCATTTTAGCGGCGATATTGTTCCCTGTGTTTGCGCAGGCGCGGGAAAGCGCGCGACAGATCAACTGCACGACGCGCTTCCATCAAGTGGCGCGCGCGGTGATTATGTACACGAGCGACTTCGATACGACGCAGCCCTTGACCCAGTGGTTTGCCTCCTTCGCCAACGACCCCGACGAGGCTCAGTGTCAAGACCGTATCTTGGCGCAGCTCATTCAACCCTATGTGAAAAACTGGACTGTGTTCCGCTGCCCTGCGGATCCTGATGCGACGGACGCGATTTTGGACGCCTGCCCCGCAGACGGCGAGGCGCCGCCCACCCGCCAGTGCGCCCGCGAGTACCGCTGGGCGCTGAAGACCAACCTCGGCTACAACTATGTGTACCTCTCGCCGATTATGGTCGGCAACGGCTATCCGGGGCGCAACAACTGGACGAATGTGCCCGCCACTGACGCGCGAATCAAGAACGCTGCGAGCACCATCTTGTTCGTTGACAGCCTCTGGTGGCGCGATCCAAACTCGCGCCAGCCGCTGTGCGGCGGGAACTGGATTGTCATGCCCCCGTGCCGCTATTGGAACTCTCCCTCGGGCGAAGTTGACACATTCACAATTGTGCGCGAAGAGTGCAGTAGTGGACGCGCGTGGGGCTGGTACCAATATCGCGGGCAATCGTGCGGCAATCGTCTCCCCGCCTGCTGGATGTTGGAGAACGCACGCAACTGGTACACTTGGATGGAGTTCGGCGGCGCGTGGCCGTGGCATCGGCGCGAGCGCATGACCGTCGTCTTCGCGGACGGGCACGCGAAATCCTACACCCCACGCCAACTCGCGCAAGGGTGCGACCTCCAATCCATGTGCCGCGGACGCATCTTGGACCCGCAACAGTACCTGTGGGATCTGGACGACTACTATTGAGGCGCGCCATGGAAATTCCGAAACCCGTAGCGATTGGGATTATTGTAGTCGTGGCGATTATCGCGCTGGCAGCGGTCTACTTCCTGTCGGGCGGCGCGGGCGGCGGGCGCAGTGGAGAGGTTCCCGCCAGCGCGTACCCTGAATACAAGCGCAACGAGCCGCTGCCCGACAGCGAGCTTCGCGGACCCGAGGTTGCGCCCCCCATCGCGGGCAGCACCCGAGGCGGACGCTAATCACGCAGGTACGGGTGCAGTTTGCTGCGCCCGTACCGTCTACCCTTCCTGCCCGAACCGCTCCAGAAAGCGCGCCTGCTGTTGGGCGAGGTTGTAGGGCGTCTGCGGCGCGGCGCACGCAGGCGCAGTGCAGTTGTACGCCAGCACCAGCGAGTTCACGCGCGCCATCACCTGCTCCAGCCCCGCCCAAGTGCGCGCCTGCCACTCCGCAAACCGCACCTCGCCAAGTTGCACCGCGCGCGGGTACTCCAACTCGGCGATGCGCCACAAGCGGTCGCACTCGGCGCGCAGGCGTTCAATCTCGCGGGCGCGCTCCATCCAGTCGGGCAGCACCCCCGCGCTCTTCAGCAGCCGTATCGCAGGGCGCAACTCGGGCGGGGCGAACCACTCCTCGTCCAGCGGCAGCGGCTTGCCCTTGCCCGGTAGGTCGTCGAACTTGCCCTCCTGCATCGCCTCCTCGATCTTGCGGTCGGCGATGAGTTCAATCACCCGCTGGATGTCGAAGCCGCTCTCGCGCACGGCAGGCTCCTACGATTGGGTGAGCGCACGCTCGATTTGCTCACGCTCCTGTGCGCTGAGGTGCAGCTGCACTTCGGCGTCCGCCAGCGCGACGACGGTGTGCGCCTCGCTTTGGCGCAGCTCCTCCAGCAGCGCGTCGATCTTCTCTGGGGTCAGCCGTCGGCAGTAGATGTCGCCGACCTGCATCACGGGCGCGTCGCCGCAGTTGTTGAGGCACTCCACCTCCGTCAGCGTGAACAGCCCGTCGGGCGTCGTCTCGCCCAAGCGGATGCCGAGTTTCTCCTGCAGGTACTCCAGAATCCGATACCCGCCGCACAGCATGCAGCTCAGGTTCGTGCAGACCTCCAGCATATACTTGCCGACGGGCGTTTTGTTATACATCGTGTAGAAGGTGGCGACGCCCTCCACTTCGGCGTAGGAACGCCCCAGACGGTAGGCAACCTCGGCGATGGCGTCCGAGGTCAGATGCCCGCCGTACTCGCGTTGGGCAATCCACAACGCGGGGAGCATCGCCGACTTCTTGTCGGGGTAGTGCGTCAGCAGCGCTTCCAGTTCCAGAACGGCGCGCTCCGAGAAGCGCAGGTTCAGCTCTTCGGGCTGCGGCGGCTTGGGACGCTCGGTAATCCGAATAATCGGCTCCTGCATGGCGGGGGAATTATACTCGCTGGGGCGCGTTCACGAGACATCCCCCAGTGCAACTTCCCCAACAACCGCGATGTAGCCCAGCCCCGTGTCGGTGAGCCAGTCGCGAATGGGCGCGTCGGCGGGGTGGGGCAGGCTGCTGCGCTCTTCGGGCGGCGCGACTTGCCAGACCTGCGGCGTCGGCTTCTCAGCGCGCCACAACACGCGCGGCGCTTGCTCCCGCATCGCCGTCAGATGCTGCTCGCAGTGTGTGATACGCGATTGCAAATTCGGATACCGTTCGCGCAGATAGTACGAGAACCGCCGAAAGTAGTCGGTCATCCAACGCTGTAGATACTGCTCTAACTGCTGGGTGATCCACGGGAGTTGCTCGCGCAGGTCGCGTTTGGGGTCTATCAGTTGCCTGACGAGCGTCGCTAAGTCGCGCGTGCCCCACAGCGCCTGTGCAGTGGGTTCGAGGTGTTCCCAGCGGGAGACCAGCGGTCGCAGCCACGGCAGGGGCGGCAGGTGGAAGGCGCGTGCGCGGTTCTCGCGCTCGCGCGCCTCAGATTGGATGCGCTCGAGGGCGGCGCGCACGCTATGCAACTGCTGCTGGATAGCGTCCCGAATCTGCTGGGCGAGGCTGTTGAACGCCTCGTGCGCGTCCGCGCGCAGGCTCTGGGCGTAGTAGTCGTGCAGCGCTTGGGCGTAGGCGTTCACGGTCTCGGCGTCGGGCGCGGGGCGACGGCGGAACAAGCTTCCTTTGAACCGTTCCGCCTCCGCGAGGGACTTTTCGAGCCGCGTGCGTAGGGCGGTTTTGCGCTCGGCGGAGGGGCGCGTGGGCGTCAGCGTATGGATTTGCCAGCTGCTGACGGCGCTCGCAAGCGTTTCCAGCCGCGCTTTGAGGGCAGTCAGGTTCGCGTCGGGCGTGCGCAGGTGCTGTTGGACGCCAGCGTGCAGGCTCTCGCGATAGGCGTCGGCGGCGCGTTGCGCGGCGTCGTGGAGCAGCCTGCGCCAGCGGGGTAGCTTCTGCTCGTGCCATTCGCGCTCCCAGTCATCGACGGCTGTGAGGCTGGCGGCGCTCAACCCGCGCGGATTGAGCGCGGGCGTAGGAATGGTCGCGGTCAAGCCGAGCGCGTCTTGGGGCTGCAGGCGCACCGCCTCACCCCACGCCTGCGCCGCTTGCCCCACGATGTGCCCCCACAAGTGCGCTTCGTCGGGCTGCGGCAACCCGACCGCGCCCCCCGAACCGCTCAGCAGCGTCGTCAACGCCTCAGCGACCAGCTTGTCTTGCAGGCACTGGATGACTTTGTGCAGCGGCAGCACCACCAGCCCGCACCCCAGCGTGCTGGGCGCACGGTCGGCGTTGACCAAGCTGCGGTAGAGCCAGTGTTCGCCGACGAACTCGGCAGGATGCAACGCCATCAGCAGCAGGTACGCTGTCGTCTCGCGCAGTTGGTCAGGCGTCATCGCCGAGCCGTCGGAACGCACAAGGCGTAGCAGGTACATCTTGCCCTCTTGCAGGGCAGACGGCGTATGCTGCCGCGCCAAGTGGTCTTGCCAGAGCGCACTCGGCAACGGCGCGTCGTAAGAGGGGTGCAGCACCAGCCAGTGCAGCCGCGCGGGCACCAAATCGTCCGCGCGCTCACACAACGCTGCAATCGCCTGAACCACCTGCAGAGCGTCCGCATAGGCGTCGCTGTCCACCACCAGCAGAACCTGTTCCAGCAAGTAGCCCCCTGGCGGACCGACCGCCATCCCGTCGTTGCGCGCGCGGTGGATGTTCTGCTCGAGGCGCGTTGCGTACAGACACCGCGCCAGCGGTGACTCGAACGCGCCCGCGTCGCCGAGACTGGGCGCGCTAATCTCGTGGTAGACGCCCTCGCGGTAAGCAAGCAGCGCGGTGATGTGCAGCGCGGGCGAGCGGAACGCCTGCAGCAGCGCGTGCGCCTCGTCCACCGCCCGATGCGCCAAATCACCAACGGCGACGACCATCGTAGGATAGAACATAGATCTCCTCCTCCAGAGTGTCTGCCATCGATGAGAGCGTCTCTCGTTCCTCGCGCCATCGCTGCGCCACGATGCCTTGTGCCCGATTGGCTTCATCAAGCAGACGGTCAGCATGCTGTTTCAGCGCATCGATGAGCGATTCGCGCCCGATATGCCGCGCCACGCGCGTCAGGGCGTCCCGCACTTCGTCTTGCAGTTGCGCGTCGTTGAGGAACGCGCGTCGTGCGGCGTCGTAGGTCTCGCCCAGCAACGCCTCGCGCTCGGCGACGGTGTAGCTGCCCTGAAGTAGGTCGTCGCCTGCAGCGTCGCGCAGTGCCAGTCGCGGCGTGCGCTGAGTCTGGTACTTGGGGCGCGGCACATCCTGCCGTTGCAGTGTCTCAATCCCAAAGTAGAACTTGCCGTCGATCTCCGCCACATAGCCCATATTGACCGCTGCCACCCACAGGCGGCTCGCGTTGGGGTCGGGCGGCGTGAGCATCGGCAGCTGCGCGAACCGCGCGTCCAAGTGCAGGTGAGCGCGCACCTGCGGGTTGCTGGCGCGCCTGCGGTAAGTATGCTCCATCCCCGCGATGCTTCGCAAGTAGTAGGCGCGTGCGCCGTAGGTGCGGTTCAGCACCGTCAGTGCGAAGGGGTAGCCGTCCCGCACGCGCTCGCACGCTACGCCCGCGCGCTGGGTGAGCCGCTCGACGGCTTCGTCGAGGCGGCGCGCCTCCTCATCCCGCTGGTAGTCCTCAGGCGACAACGGCACGCTCACCGCAATAAACTCCTCGAAGCGCGCATCGCCAGGCGGCTGCGCCGCGCTCCAAAACGGCTTCGCCACCTCCAGCAGGTACTCCACCTTGCGCTCCAGATAGACCCTGTCGTCCGAGTCGTCCGCCGTGGGCTCGCCGTAGACGGGCTTGAGGAACTCCATCACATTCGCCTTGTCGCGAATGGTTTCTGCAAGAGGCTCAGCCATCCCCTCAACCAGGCGGTTGAGCAGCTCGCGCATGTCGGCGACCGTATACGACCGCGACTTCCCGCGCCCATTCAGGAACACCAGATGAAGCGTGCTGCCTGCCACGAAGACTTGTATAGGGGCTGTGAACACGCTCTTGTGCATCTCGTAGAAACGCCTGAAGTGGTGCTTGAGGCACGCCAGTTGTTCCAGTGGGTAGGTCGTGCCTGCAGGTTGCCCGTGCTCTATCTCGTTCAAGCGCTTGCGTATCTCCTCTACGATTTGCTTCGTCGACTGGGTTTCGTGAGCCTGCTGGCGGCGCATCTCCTGAACAACTGCCCTGATGGAATCGGCATCTGCGTCGAGTATCTGCTTGGTCTTCTCTACAGCTGCACTGTTAGCCATTTGACGCAGATGTTTTTTGACCTCATCTTCCAGTTGCTGGCGACGGTGATCGTCAGGATTGCGCTGCGCGAGGAACCCACCGAGGCGTTGCACGAGATTAGGGCTCCGCTTGGCTTTCTCGCGCAGCGCGTCCCAAGAGGGATTAGGACTGCTCTGCCCGTTGAGTTGGCTTAAGATGCTGTTGCTTTCTGCTTTCACTCGCTCCTCAAGGGCTTCCAGAAAGCCTTGCACGCCTGCGATGCCGTGCTGCTCTTGGAGTGTGCGACAGCGCTCCGCAAGTGCGGCGCGCGCCCGCTGCAGGAAGTCGGCACGCACCCTCGGCGCAAGTGCATCGATGTTTTGTCTCTGCTCCAGCGCCCGTTGCTCGGCGGAGTCGATGGCTGCTATTAGATTGTCGCTCCCACGAAAGACTCTGTCCACGCGCATGAATTCCGAGAAAGCCGCTTGAACAGAGTCGGCAGTCAGCCCGTTGGTCTGCAGGAAGTTCTCCGCCTCCGCTCGCCAATCGTGGGACTGATTTCCTGAAAACTTCTCCTCCAGTCGGTCTAAAGCGGCGCGCAGGCAGCAGTATTCGGTGAGTTCGCGGATAGGCACGGCGAGGCTGGCGACCGCGAGGCTGGACAGCAAGCGCGGCTCGCCCGTTTCGGGGCATCGGATGGCGTCGATCACTGCCAGCGAGTTGCGTTTCGCGCTGCGCGCCCGCGCGCCCAGCGGCGAGCCGATGTCCATCAGCACGCTCCGCGCGACCATCTCGAACACCTCGTACTTGGAGCCGAGCGTGCGCCCCGCCGCGTTCGCGCTCTCCACCACATACGCCTCGTCCACCAGCGGCTCCTTAAGCGCAATCGGCGGAATCATGCGGTACTTGACTTCCCAATCCTCCTGGTGCAGGTTGTTGCTGTTGCAGAAGTATTCCAGCTCCATCAGCGCGGCGTAGGCGTTCGCCTCGATAACCTCGCGCATCGAGCGGGTGATGCCTGCCTCGTTCTGGAACACCGACGGCAGGTAGAAGATGCCCACCAGCTCGCCGTCCAGATTTTGCTGCAGCAAAATCTCCCGCAGCACGAGCGCGGTGTCGAAATAGATGCCCGACCCTGTGCCCCCGCACAACGACGCGATGATGTAGACGCGCGGCTGGCTGCTCACCACCTCCACGCTGTAGCGCACGGTCGCCATCAACGCGCGCACCTGCTCCTCCACTTGCATAATCTGCTGCACGGCTTGCTGCAGGCGCGGGTAGATTCGGTCAAACGAGGCGTGGAAGCCGAAACGCCCGATCGGGCGAATACCCGCTGCGCCGTCCGCGTTGCGCAGCAAGCCCACATTCACATCCCCGTTCAAAAACTCGAGGTAGGGGTGCAGTTCCGACTTGCGCCGCCACTCGTCGACAATCTGCTCGGGGTGCGCAATCGCCAGCTGCACGGACTCGTCGGGTCCGACATCCGCCAGCAGCGGCTCGTGCTGGAACTGCCCCTGATCCGTGTCCAAACAGAGGAACCGTATAAGCCCGCCCGTGTTGTAGCGTTCCTGAATCAGCCTTTTCAGTCGGCGCGCGGTGTAGACGCCGCTGCCGCCCAGCCCGACCACCAAAGTCGGGCGCACCTCGCCGCGCTCGTGATACTCCACTGCAATCGGTCTCTGCATGAGTGTGCCTCCTTCACAGTTGCGCCAGTTGCTGCAGTTGGTAATGCTGGTACAGATAGTATGCCACTAAAGCGATGCCGACAAGGAGAGCAATCGCTTTCGGCGGCGTGTTCGGTAAGAAGCGATTCGTGTGTCGGGCGCCGTTTTCGTAAGCCTCGATGTATTCCAGTGTGGTACCGTTCCCCAACCGGTACTTTTCGCCAGGCGTGAGCGCATCGCCTGGGCTTAGGGATTCTCCGAAGCCCAACGCGGGTGTGAGGCTGCCTTCCATCAGGCGTACCTGCGACTCGCCCGCACGCGCCTGTAGCACAACGGCGTCGCCTGTGTAGCTCGGCAGTGGATAATCAGCATCTCGGGAACCAATCCGCACTGATTGTTCGCTGCTCACCTCCACCGAGTAGCGCGTGCCGAGCTTGGGGTCTATCGCCTGCATTTCGTGCGTGTAGAGGGGAATGCGCTTTCCTGGAAGCAGCAAGGCAAGTAGCAGCGCGAATACCCCTCCGATGAACCATCCGTTGTTGGGGCGCGCGTACTGCACGGTCATACTATCTGCTTCTGTGGCGATGCGTTGCCCCTTATAGGTCAGCACGGCGTTCACATAGAGCGTATATTTGCTGGGCTTCTGGAATTTGTAGAGGATGCTGCTTTGCGGGGCGAGGCTTTTCGGCAGCTCAACAGTGGCAGCAGGCTCGGCTTGCGCCTGTAGCGATAGGTTGTCTAATGCGCCTGTGTAGCGGGCTTCCGAGTCGCCAATCAGCAGCGCCACAGGCTGTCGCGTCGTTGCGCCGACGGACGCGCCGTCTTGGTCGAGTTTGTTCAGGAACCGCGCGTAAGGCGCACGAACCACCTCGAACGCTTGGAACGGGCTGTAGGCGCGCGCGGGCTTGCCCTCGCGCTGCCACTCCATCTTGAAGCGCAGCTGGTGCAGCTCCGCCGTTGTGGGGGTGAACGCGCCTGTGAACACGCGGTCGTTGGCGGCGGCGTCGCCGTATTTGCCATCGTCGCGTAGCGAGACGCGCTGCACCAGCTCGCCCCGCGCGTTGGCGATGATTGCCGTAATGAACACGCGCTCGGCAGGCTCCGTAAGGCGCGCTCGCGCCTCCAACCGAATCGTCGGCGCTTGCCGTCCCCACCCGTAAATCGCGTCGGGCTTCGGCGCGAGAACCTCGATCGGGCTGGCTCCCGCTTTCGCAATCAACAGTGCAGCAACAACGCTGCTTATCCTCCCGCGTCCCATGCACACCATCCCCTTGAGCAAAGCGCTCTATCGCCTGCTAATTATACCACATTTCATCTCTCTGTGTCAAGAATCCACTATCACCCCCGCGCGCCTATTTGCCAACTTGCGGTATACGCGCCCCATCGGGTATAATCCCTCTCGGAGGCATATCGCTATGAGCGTTCAAACAACCACTTCTGTCGGCTGGCGAGAGAAGCTCAAGGGGGATAACTACTTCCTCCACAAGCTGCACTCGCTTACGGGCATCTTCCCCGTCGGCTACTATCTCGTACAGCACCTGTTTCTGAACTCGATGGCAGCCATCGACCCCAAATACTTCAACGCGGTGGTCTACTTCTTCAACGCCATCCTTCCGAAACCGGTGCTGTGGGCGATGGAGCTGTTCTTCATCATCCTGCCCTTGCTGTTCCACTCGCTGTACGGCTTCGTGATCACCTATCACGGCAAGGCGAACATCTTCAGATACCGTTTCCGCGAGAACTTGGGCTACACACTACAGCGCGTATCGGGCGTGGTGATTTTCCTGTTCCTGCTGTTCCATGTCTACTCGACGACGATTAGCCACAAGCTCTACGGCAAGGACATCTCCTACGCGGGGATGCAGGCGCACTTCCAGAACCCGTGGGTGGTCGCGCTGTATGTGATTGGGATTACCGCCAGCTCGTACCATCTGTTCAACGGCGTGTGGAACTTCGCGATTCGCTGGGGGCTGGCGATTAGCGACCGTGCGCAGCGCAATGTCTACAAGTTCTGTATGGTCGGGTTTGTGTTGCTGACGGCGTTAGGGATTGTTGCACTGGCGGGCTTCTTTATGCACGAGGCGCCGCCGAACCCGTTGGCGAATCATTAGGAGGGACTACGATGGCAAAGCGACAAGTAGCCGTTGTTGGCGGCGGTTTAGGCGGTCTGATGACCGTGATGAAGCTCGCGGAAGCGGGCGTGCATGTGGATCTGTTCTCGCTCGTGCCCGTGAAGCGCTCGCACTCGGTGTGCGCGCAGGGCGGCATCAACGGCGCAGTGAACACCAAAGGCGAGGGCGACTCGCCATGGATCCACTTCGACGACACGATTTACGGCGGCGACTTCCTGGCGAACCAGCCGCCCGTGCTGCGCATGGCGGAGCGCGCCCCTGCGATCATCTACCTGCTCGATCGCATGGGCGTGCCGTTCAACCGCACCCCAGAGGGCTTGATCGACTTCCGACGCTTCGGCGGCACGCGCCACCACCGCACGGCGTTCTCTGGCTCGACCACAGGGCAGCAACTGCTGTACGCCCTTGACGAGCAGGTGCGCCGCTGGGAGGTGGAAGGGCGCGTCACCAAGTACGAAGGCTGGGAGTTCCTGGGGCTGATTCTGGACGAGAACGGCGTCTGCCGCGGGCTGGTCGCGCAAGATCTGCGCTCGATGGAGATTCGCGCCTTCCGCGAAGAAGCGGTCGTCATCGCCACAGGCGGACCGGGCATGATCTTCAAGAACACGACCAACTCCATCATCTGCACGGGCAGCGCGGCAAGCATCTGCTACCAGCAGGGCGCGTACTACGCCAACGGCGAGTTCATCCAGATTCACCCGACGGCGATTCCTGGCGAGGACAAGTGCCGCCTGATTTCGGAGGCGGTGCGCGGCGAGGGCGGGCGCGTGTGGGTGCCCAAAGACCCCCACGACAACCGGCACCCGCGCGACATCCCCGAAAGCGACCGCTGGTACTTCCTTGAGGAGAAGTATCCCGCCTACGGCAACCTCGTGCCGCGCGACATCGCTACGCGCGAAATCTTCGATGTGTGCGTCAACCAGCGGCGCGGGATACAGGGCAAGAACCAAGTCTACCTCGACATCTCGCACCTGCCGCGCCAGCAGGTCGAGAAAAAGCTGTTGGGCATCCTCGAGGTCTACATCAAGTTCGTGGGCGACGACCCGCGCGAAACGCCGATGCGCATCTACCCTGCGCAGCACTACTCGATGGGCGGGCTTTGGGTGGACTACGCGGTGAACGGCGACGGCGTGATGGAACCCGTCCACCCGCGCAACCAGATGACCAACATCGCAGGGCTATACGCCGTCGGCGAGGTGGACTACCAGTATCACGGCGCGAATCGGCTGGGCGCGAACTCGCTGCTGAGCTGCATCTTCGCAGGCGAGGCGGCAGGTCCCGCCATCGTGGAGTACCTCAAGTCGCTGGAGACTTCCGCGTTCGACCTGCCCAGCAGTCTGTTCGAGCGGGAGCAGCGCAAGCACCAAGAGCAGTTCGACGCCATCAGCAAGCGCAGCGGCAGCGAGAACCCCTACCGCCTTGCCGACGAGATGCGCATCCTGATGGACGAGAATGTGACCGTCGTGCGCGAGAATCCGCGCCTGCAACGCACGCTGGAGCAACTGATGGCGCTGCGCGAGCGCGTGCGTAATGTCAACATCGCCGACCACGCAGGCTGGACGAACCAGGTCATCCCGTTCGTGCGCACGCTGCAGCACCAGCTGGAGCTTGCCATCTGCATCACGGCGTGCGCCTTGGATCGCAACGAGAGCCGCGGGGCGCACTACAAGCCCGAGTTCCCTCAGCGCGACGACGAACGCTACCTCAAGACCACCATGGCGCGCTGGACGCCCGACGGACCCGAAATCCACTACGAGCCAGTGGATGTGTCGCTGATCAAGCCGCGCCCGCGCCGCTACGACACGCCCAAGACAGAAACCAAGACCGAAGCCAAAGTCGCCGCGGGCGTCAAAGGCGCACAGTAAGATACCCTCACCCCCTGCCCCTCTCCCACGCTGTGGGAGAGGGGTGAGCCGCACGCTGACCTGTTTGGAGTGCTGAAGCGCAGCTTCAGCATCAGGCGGAAGCTCCGCTTCCGCACTCCATAATCCCCCTCGCCCGCTTGTAGGCGAGAGGCACCGCGCGCCAAGCCTTTTGGAGTGCTGAAGCGCAGCTTCAGCATCAGGCGGAAGCTCCGCTTCCGCACTCCATAACCCCCCTCTCCCACGCTGTGGGAGAGGGGGTGCTTCCACAGGTATACTTCCCCCGCTATGCAACTGGCAATCGTGGGTCTGGGACGGATGGGCGGCAACATGGCGCGTCGCCTCGTGCAGCGCGGGCATCAGGTCGTCGGCTACTCGCGCACCCGCGCAACCGTCGACGAGTACATCCCCTACGGCATCATCCCCGCCTACAGCCCGCAGGAGGTGGTGGAGCGTCTTGCGCCGCCGCGCGTGGTGTGGTTCATGTACCCCGCAGGCGAGCCGACCGAACAGGCGATTTTTGAGTTCGCGCCCCTGCTGCAGGCTGGCGACCTCATCGTCAACGGCGCGAACAGCTACTACAAAGACTCCATCCGCTACGCCGAACGCTTGCGCGAGTACGGCATCCACTTCGCCGATGTGGGCGTGTCGGGCGGCGTGTGGGGGCTGGAGAACGGCTACGGACTAATGGCAGGCGGCGACCCCGAAGCGATTGCCCGCATCGAGCCGATCCTGCGCGACCTCGCGCCCGCGCCCGACAAAGGCTGGGTGCATGTCGGTCCCGTCGGCGCAGGGCACTATGCCAAGATGATCCACAACGGCATCGAGTACGCGATTATGCAGGCGTATGCAGAGGGGTTCGAGCTGCTGCGGCGCAAAGAGGAGTTCTCGGTAGACCTCGCCGCTGTCGCCGAAGCGTGGCGGCACGGCACTGTGATTCGCAGCTGGCTACTGGACTTGATTGCGGGCTTCCTGCAGGAAGACCAGCAGCTCAGCGAAATCGCGCCCTATGTCGCCGATTCGGGCGAGGGTCGCTGGACGGCGCACGAAGCCATCGACTTGGGGGCGCCCGCACCGCTGATTACGCTGGCGTTGCACGAGCGGTTCCGCAGCCAAGACTCGGAGGGCTTCCAGTATCGGTTCCTGGCGCAGCTGCGCCGCGCGTTTGGTGGGCATGCAGTTAAGAAAGCAGTCGATGACAAGCAATCGTGAAGAGATTGTTGTTCGCGAGCGTCAAATTGAGGACATCCTGGCGACCTACACAGACCTTCTGGGTCAGATGCTGGGCGCACCTGCGCCGCTGCGAGTGTTGGCGCGTCAGCTGGAGCTGCCCGATGGCGGACGGCTGGATTTGATTTGCCTCGGCGGCGGACAACTCTACCTCGTAGAAATCAAAGTGGAACCTGCACGCTCAGAATTCGTACAGCAAACAGCGCGCTACCTCGCTCAAATCCCCACTCTGCAGCAGCAGGGCGAACTGCCAGCAGGTAACGTACAAGGCTACTTGCTTTCCCCTCGCATCCCGCCCCGTTTGCTATCCGAATGCCAGCAATACCAGATCCACGCGATCGAGTACGCGCCATCCCGCGTGTTGCAGCATTAGTGATTACTTCACCTTTGCGGTAGGTAACGAGACGCGCTGGAATAAGCCAAAGACGCGACACGACGCAACACGAATGTATGTGGAGTACGCGGCTCAACTGGGTCTGCTGGCGCGTATCGGTGATCGTGTTTACTTGACACCCACAGGAGCGCAGTTCACCCTCGTCTTGCAGCTGCACAAGTCAATTCACTTGGTCGCGCCACTTATGCGCGAGTAGGCTTCCCGCAGGCAGGTATCCTTAACCCCGCCATGACTCCGCGCGAGACGACGATTGTCATCTTCGGGGCGACGGGCGACCTGACCCGACGCCTGCTGCTGCCCGCGCTGCTGCAACTGTGCCGCGCACGCGCCCTGCCCGACACCGTGCGCATCCTCCTCTACGCCCGACGCCCCTACACCCTGCACACCTACCTCGCCGAAGTCGAAGACGAGCTGCGCACCGCAGGCAAACCGCTCGACGGCTGGGATGAGTTCTGCACGCGCTTCGTCGCCTATGTGCAGGGCGGGCTGGACGAACACGGCGTGTGCCAACTGCACGACCACATCCGCGGCAACGCGCTGTTCTATCTCGCGCTACCCCCAGGCGCGTTCGCAACCGCCAGCCAACTCCTCGCCCGCGCAGGACTGCACGACGAAACGCACGGCTTCCGACGACTCGTCATCGAAAAGCCTTTCGGCTACGACCTCGAAAGCGCACAAACCCTCGACCGCCAAGTGCGCGAACACTGGCGCGAAGAGCAAATCTTCCGCATCGATCACTATCTGGGCAAGGAGACCGTGCAGAACATCCTCGTGTTCCGCTTCGCGAACCTGCTGCTGGAGCCGCTGTGGAACCGCAACTATGTTGAGCATGTGCAAATCACGGCGGCGGAGACGGCAGGGCTGGAAGGGCGTGCGAGTTATTACGACCAAGCAGGCGCCCTGCGCGATATGATCCAAAACCACCTGATGCAACTGTTCACGCTGACGGCGATGGAGCCGCCCAGCAGCCTCGTGTACGACGATCTGCGCACCGAGAAGGTAAAAGTCCTCAAGAGCGTGCGCCCCATCCCGCGCAGCGCAGTGAACGCCTTCGCCGTGCGCGCCCAGTATACCGCAGGCATGGTGAACGGCGAGCGCGTGCCTGGCTACCTGGAAGAGGAGGGCATCCCCCGCGACTCGCGCACGGAGACCTACGCGGCAATCAAACTCTATGTGGACAACTGGCGTTGGCGGGGCGTGCCGTTCTATTTGCGCACGGGCAAACGCCTCGCCGCCGACCGCAGCGAAATCGCCGTGCAGTTCAAAACGCCCCCGCTGCACCTGTTTCGCGAAACGCCACTGGATCGGCTGGAGCCGAACTGGTTTCTGTTTGAGATGAAGCCCGCCGAAGCCATCTACCTTGTGGCGCAAGCCAAAAAAGTCGGGCTGGAGTTGACCCCGCGCACGCTGGTGCTGCGCGCCCCCTACCGCGAGGCGGGACAAGAGGGCTTCGACGCCTACACCACGCTGCTGCTGGACGCGCTGGAGGGCAACCGCCAGCACTTTCTGCGCTTTGACGAGGTGGAGTGGGCGTGGCGCGTGTTAGATCCCATCCTCAAAGCGTGGCAAAGCGACGACAGCCCGCTGCCCACCTACCCCGCAGGCAGCGAGGGTCCCCCCGAAGCCGTGCGCATTCTGGACAGCGAACAGCACCACTGGCGCCCCCTGCGGGGGTGAAGTAGGGCGACGCAAGGGCGACGGGCCCGTCGCCCCTACAATCCGCCGCATCGTGGCGGAGGGGCTGGGGTCAAGTCTATCCCATCTCGACGCGAGTCCCTTCCGAACGAGCCAGCAGGAGAGACCTTTCCCCTACCGAAAAACGAGAATATGACCAACCGTACAATCCAACAGCATGTCTTCCCGCAACTGCGCGTGCGCGACTGGCAACGCGCCCACCGCTTCTATGTGGACGGGCTGGGGTTCCAAGTGGACTGGACGCATCAGTTCGGGGAGGGGTTTCCCGTCTTCGCGCAGGTGAGCCGTGAGGGACGCGCGTTGTTCCTGACCGAGCATGCAGGCGACTGCGAGCCGGGCGGCGCGGCGTACATCGTGCTGGACGACCTGGACGCCTTCTATCACGAGGTACTCCAGCGTGGAATCGTGCAACCCGAACCGCCCGACGAGATGCCGTGGGGACGCCGCGAGATGCATCTTGTAGACCCCGACGGCAACCGCCTGCGCTTCGCCGCGCCGTTGCACGCGCCCAACGGATAGCGGCTTGCAGGAATCTCGCGCGGGGCGTTGAAACGCTTCAGCACTATGCAAACGCAAGGCAGTTTCCCGTGGGTGGCGCGCTACAACGAACCGCTACAGGGCGCGCCCGACTTTAGCTTTTTGCTGGATCACAAGCCTGCAGGCGCGAAAGGGTGGGTGCGCGTCGGCGCGGACGGGCACTACTACCTCGGCAAGCAGCGCGTGCGCTTCTGGGGCGTGAATGTCAGCGCGGGCGCGTGCTTCCCCGAACCCGAAGACGCCTCGCGCATGGCAACCCAAATCGCCCAAGCAGGCTGCAACATCGTGCGCTTTCACCATATGGACGCCTTCTGGGCGAACCCGTGCCTGATTGACTACGCGCGGGGCAACTCGCGGCACTTCAACGCGCAAGCACTCGCGCGATTCGACGAACTGTTTGCGCAGCTGCGGGCGCGGGGCGTCTACGTCAACCTCAACCTGCTGGTGAACCGACGCTTCTACGCCGCCGACGGGCTGCCCGCCGAGATCGACCAAATCGGCGAGGTGAAGGCGCAACACGCGATTGGGTGCTACTACCGCCCGCTGATTGACCTGCAGAAGGAGTACGCGCGGCAACTGCTGACGCATCGCAATCCCAAAACGGGGCGCACCTACGCCGAAGACCCCGCCGTCGCGATGGTCGAAATCAACAACGAGAACGGGCTGATTCAGGGCTGGCTGATGGGCTACCTCGACAGCGCGCCGAAGGTGTTCCAAGATGACCTGCAGCGTCAGTGGAACGAGTGGCTGCAGCGCAGGTACGCCGACACGGACGCCGTGCGTCGCGCGTGGGGCGAACGGCGCGAGCCGCTGGGCGAGGAGATGCTGCGCAACCCGCGCTTTGCGGACGGGCTGCAGCACTGGGTGGTGGAGCAGCACGGCGAGGCGCGCCTGCAGGCGGAGGTCGTCCCCGCAGGCATGGGCGGCGCGCCCAGCATACGCCTGCGCACGGTGCAGACCAGCCTGACCGACTGGCACGGGCAGTTCAACCAGCCGAACCTGCGCCTGCAGGCGGAGCGACTGTATACCCTGCGCTTCGCCGCCCGCGCCGACCGACCCCGCACAATTGGGCTGACCGTTATGCAGGCGCGCGAGCCGTGGGCGTGGCTGGGCTTCGCGCAGAACCTCGCGCTGGACACCCAGTGGCGCACCTTCGAGTTCACCTTTGTGCTGCCGCGCGGCGAGGAGAACGCCCGCATCAACTTCTACCGACTGGCGATGGAGCCAGGCGCGGTGGAGTTCGCCGACTTCTCGCTGCGCCCTGGCGGGACGCTGCGCGTTTTGCCCGACGGCGACGCGCTTGCCGAGCGGCGCATCCCCATCATCCTGCATAGCCAGCGCAGCGCGACGCCGACCCCAATCCTGCGCGACTGGCTGCAGTTCCTGTGGGACACCGAGCGCGCCTACTGGCTGGAGATGGCGACCTACATCAAGCGCGACTTGGGCTACAAGGGTATCGTGTTCGGCACGATTATCATCTGCAGCACGCCGCACCTGATGGCGCAACTCGACACGGTGGACGGGCACGCCTACTGGATGCACCCTGAGTTCCCCGGCGCGGCGTGGGACTTCAACAACTGGTTCGTGCGCAACGAGCCGATGGTCAACAGCGACAGCGCGACGGTGCATCGCTTGGCGCAGCATCGCGTGTGGGGCAAGCCGTACACGGTGACGGAGTACGACCATCCCGCGCCGAACCAGTACGCGGCGGAAGGGCTACCGCTGCTGGCGGCGCACGGCGCGTTGCAGGACTGGGACGGGCTGTTCCCGTTCGATTACGGCGGTTCAGAGGGCGAGGGGCGCATAGGGGGCTTTTTCGAGCAGCGCACGCACCCTGCGAAGTGGGCGTTGATGCGAGCGTGCGCCGCGCTGTTCCTGCGGGCGGATGTGCGCCCTGCGAAGCAACTGGTGTGCGCGGCGTTCCCGCGCGAGGCGGAGATGGACGCGCTGCGCCAGGTGTGGGCGTGGGGGCTGCCCGACGGCAGGTTCGCGGGGCTGGACGGCAAGGCGGCGACGATGCATCGACTGGCAACCGCGCTGGAGCCTGCGCAGGTTCCGCGCGACGCGCTACGCCCCGACGCCATCACAATCCCCGACCGACGGCGCGTTGCCGACACGGGCGAACTGATTTGGGATCGCACGCAGGCGGGGCGCGGCTATGTGGTGGTGCGAGCGAAGCGTTCCAAGATGGCGATTGGCTTCATCGGCGGGCGCACGCTGGACTTGGGCGATAAGTTCAGCCTGCAGGTGCAGGACGCGCCGCTTGGGGGCTTCTGCGTCGTGGCGCTGACCGTGCTGCAGGAGAAGCCCGTCTGGCGCACGCTGATAACGACGGTTAGCACTGCCGAGAACACGGGCTGGAACCTGCGCGACTTGGGCGAGGGGCGCATCACGCTGGGCAACCAGTGGGGCAGTGCGCCGACGCGGGTCGCTGTGCCGACGGCGACGCTGACGCTGCCCTACCCTGCGGCGCGCGTGCGCGTGTGGGCGCTGGGCGAGGACGGCAAACGCGCCCGCGCCCTCAAGCCGACCCCCGTCGGCAAAGACCGCGCCGCCGTCGAACTCTCACCCCAGCACCGCACGCTGTGGTACGAGGTGGAGGCGCGGGGGTAGCCCCAAGCAGGTACACTTGTGCCGATGGCGCATTGGACACTGGCGTGTCATCGGCTGGGCAAGCGGTTCGGCGAGCGGTGGGTCTTTCGCGGGCTGGAGTTGGAATTGGGCACGGGCGCACGGCTGATTGTGCGCGGGGCGAACGGCTCGGGCAAAAGCACGCTGCTGCGCCTCATCGCGGGGCTGCTCGCGCCGACCGAAGGGCGCATCGAACTCCGCGCAAACGGGCGTCCCGTTGCTGACCGTATGCGCGTAGTGGGCTGGTGCGCCGCCGACGCCGCGCTGTATCGCGAACTCACAGGCTACGAACACCTGCACTGGTGGGCGCAGACGCGCGGGCTGCCCAGCGACCGCCCGACGCTGATGGCGCACTTGGAACGCTTCGAACTGGCGCATCGCGCCCACGAGTGGGTACGCGCCTACTCGACGGGCATGCGCCAACGGCTGCGCCTCGCGCTGGCGACCTACGGCAACCCGCCGCTGCTGCTGCTCGATGAACCCGACGCGGGCTTAGACCCGTCGGGGCTGAACCTGCTTCAACAGGTGCTGGATGAGCAAACCCGTTGTGGAATCGCGCTCTTCGCGACCAATCGCGCCGAGTGCGCCGCGTGGGGCGACCTCGCGCTCGAACTGGGCGCGTGAGGCGCTGGCGATTTGGCGCAAAGACCTGCGGCAGGAGTGGCGTCTGCGGCAGGGGATGGTCGCCGCGCTGCTGATGGGCGTGGCGACGGTGGTCGGGGTCGGCTTCGCCGCGCTGGGGCAGACGCTCTCGGTGGGGCTGCAGGCGGGGCTGTTCTGGGTCGCCGTGCTGTTCGGGATGTTCCCCGCGCTCGCACGCGGCTTCATCGTGGAGGAGGAGACGGGCACGGCGGACTTGCTGCGTCTGGCGGCGCGTCCCGTCAGCATCTTCTGGGGCAAGTGGCTGTTCCACGCGACGCTGTACGGGCTGCTCAGTGCGGTGCTGGTTCCGCTGTACGCGCTGCTGGTCGCGCCGTTGGGCGGGGCGTGGGGCGCGTGGCTGCTGCTGTGGCTGGGGGGCGGGTTCTGCCTGACGACGGTGCTGACGCTGTGCGGCGCGCTGGTGGCGCAGACTGCCGTGCGCGGCGCGCTGCTGGCGGGGCTGACCTTCCCGCTGCTGCTGCCCCTGCTACTCATCTTAATTGCAGGCACGCGCCAAGCGCTGGAGGGCGCGTTCCCCGCCGAGCCGCTGCAGGGCGTTTTTGGCTACGCGCTTGCCTTGAGTGCAGGCGGCGCGTGGGTGTTCGAGAAGGTATGGCGGGAGTAGAACTACCCCCCGATTGCGTCTCCCGTCTCAGGATTGAATAAGTGCAAATACTCCAAATGCAGGCGGATGGGCAGCGGTTCGCCCTCGCTGACTTTTACGCGCGCGCTCAGTTGCGCAATCGCCGTCGCGCCGTCAATCAGCAGGTGCACATCGTTGCGGTCGCCGTGTGGCTCCACAACATCCACGACGGCGTGAATCGGCTCGGACAGAATCGCGTCGGGCGGCGCGGTGCGGTCGGTGTAAATATCCTGCGGGCGGACGCCCATCAGCACGGGCTTGCCCACCCACTGGGTAAGCGCACGCGCCTGCGCCTCCAGCACAGCAATCGTGTTCCCGCCGAGGCGCAGGGCGGGCTTGCCGTCGTGTTCAACCACCCGCGCCTGCAGCAGGTTCATCGGCGGCGCGCCAACAAAGGTCGCCACAAAGGTGTTCGCGGGGCGGAAGTAGACCGCTTCGGGCGTGCCCACCTGCTGCAGCACCCCGTCTTTCATCACCGCGATGCGCGTGCCCAGCGTCATCGCCTCTTTCTGGTCGTGCGTCACATAAATCGTCGTCACGCCCAGCCGCTCTTGGAGTTTTTTGAGTTCGGCGCGGGTCTGGTCGCGCAATTTGGCGTCCAAGTTCGACAGCGGTTCGTCCATCAGGAACACTTTCGGCTGGCGCACAATCGCCCGCGCCAGTGCAACACGCTGTCGCTGCCCGCCCGAAAGCTCCTTGGGCAGGCGGTGCAGCAGGTTCTCGATTTCCAGCATCTGGGCAACTTGGCGCACGCGGGCGTCGATGCGCTGTTTGATGGCGCGCGCCTCGCCGAGGTGCGTCAGCTGCCACAGCGCGCCCTTCAGCTCGCGCAGGCGCAGCCCGAAGGCGATGTTGTCGTACACGCGCATGTGCGGGTACAGCGCGTAGTTCTGGAACACCATCGCGATGTCGCGGTCGCGCGGCGAGACATCGTTCACGCACCGCTCGCCGATGTAAATCTCGCCTGCGGTGGGGTCTTCCAGCCCTGCGAGCATGCGCAGCGCGGTCGTCTTGCCGCAGCCCGACGGTCCCACCAGCACCATAAACTCGCCCGGCTGGATGTGCAGCGTCAGGTTGTTGACCGCCGTCACCGCGCCGAAGCGCTTGGTCACCTGCTCGAAGCGTACACTCTCTGCGGTCATTGCAGTCCCAGTTTTTTGCGCCAGTAGCGGGCGTAGCCCAGCGCGATGAGTTCGTAGCCTGCGCCGAGGTCGTAGCTGCTGGGGTCTGCCCCGTGCGCGTGCATCTCGGCGTCGCCGTACTCGCGCAGTCGCTGCATCAGCTCCGCGTCCGAGACGCCCTGTTCGACGAGGGCGCGGGTGAATCCTGCCCAGTCGAGCAGGCGCGCCTCCAGTTCGTCCAGGTGGCGGGCAACATCGTCGTACAGCCCGAAGTGGGTCAACGCAAGTTGGCGAATCGGCAGTGTGCGCAGTTTCGCGAGGCTTGACTGCCACGCTTCGATGTCTAGTTCGGGCGGCGGGGTGGGCGGGCGCACATAGGTCGTGCCCGGCATGCGCACGCCCGCGATGTCGCCTGCGAACAGCACGCCCGTCGCCTCGTCGAGGTAGGCGTGGTGGTGGCGGGCGTGTCCGGGCGTGTCGATGGACAGCAGGGTGCGCCCTGCGGCTTCGATGCGCTCGCCGTCGCGCACGATGCGCAGCCGCGCTTCGGGCACGGGCACAACCTCGCCCCACAGCCGCTCCATCATCTCGCCGTACAGGCGCGACGCGCTGGCAAGCAGGCGGCTGGGATCCGCCAGGTGCGGCGCGCCGACGGGATGCACATACGCAACGGCGTTCGGCAGCCGCTGCAGCAGCCAGCCCAGTGCGCCTGCATGGTCTAAGTGGATGTGCGTCACGATGAGGTGTCGGATGCGCTCCAGCGGCGCGCCGCGCGCCTGCACCTCGCTAAGCAGCGTCTGTGCTGTGCTGGTCGGACCGACCTCCACCAGTGCAGCGTCCGCCCCATCGTCCAGCAGGTACGCCGCAATCGCCAGCGGATAGCCCAGAAACTGCAGGTCGATCAGTTCCACGCCCGAAGGTACCATCGCCCGTCTGATTCTGAACATCGTCTGAATTTCCTGCCGAAACTGGGTACACTACGGGCAGGCTGCGGAACACGGGTATGCCCACTGCAGTCTAATGATTCGCCTGTGGATTTGCCCCCACAGGTGGAACAATCGAGAGGAGGTGTTTGATGCGAACATTTGCTGGAGTTGGCTTGGTATTCGGGCTTGTATTATTGACAAGCGTGGCAATCGCCGCGGAGTCGATTGCCGTTGTGCCGCGCAATAGCTATCTCATACGCCCCGTTGCGAGCGCGCGAGATTTGGCAAACCAGATTCGTACAGAGCCTGTGGTGGCGCAGCGATATGCTCGCCACTTCAAGCGGAGCGCGTGGGAGTTCGCGGACTATGTAGAGAAGCATCTGCGTCTCACGCGCCTTGAGCGGGCGCAGACCTTCAATGTCTACTACTCGCCGCCCGACGACCGCCTGTTGGTGGTGCGGCGCACGCTGCCGAAGGGCACGCCCGTATTTGTGGAGAAGCGCTCGGGCAAGCCGATTTTGAAGGCGAACTGCGGGAACCCACTGACGCCCGCCGCAGCAATTCCAGCGCCCCCACAAGCGACGCACCCAATAGAAATCGCCAGCGTCGCAACGCCGACGCCTGTGTTTTCGGAAATGATTACTGCGCCGCAAGCGCCTATACTTGAGATTGTGGAGATTCCCCCCACCCCGATTGAGGAAGTGGTCGCCGCCGATGTGCTGCCGACAGAGACGCTGGTGGAGACGCTGCCCGAAGCCGCGCCCGAACCCGAAGCGCCGCCCGTGCTGCCGCCTGTAGCGTCCGCGCCGACGCCGCAGCTGCCGCCTGCCATCACGGGCAGAGGGTTCAACTGGCTGCCGTTTCTGCCGCTGGTCGCGCTGCTTGCGCCGCGCGGTGGCAACGACTTCGCCCCTGTTCCCGAGCCGACCAGCGCGCTGATTCTGGGCGCGGGGCTGGGCTTGCTCTACCCGCTCTCACGCAGGGCGCTCAGACGCTCCCAGAACTCCAGCCAGCGCAGGGGCGACTCCAGCGCGTCTTCAGCGTAGCGTAGCCCCGCACGCAGCAGCATCTGCGCCTCGTCAGGGCGAGCCTCCAGCGGCTCGCCCTGCAAGCATTCCTGCAAGCGTTCCACTGCCCTGCTGCTGAGCGGTACGCCGTTGTCGCGCGGGGCGCACCGCGCACACCACAGCTGCCCCCCTACAATCACGCCCCCATCGCCGCCCCCTGCGCCGCACCGTGCGCACTGACCCACTTCAGGCGCGTAGCCCAGTACCGCCAGCCACCGCCAGATAGCCCATGCCGCCACGCCCGCAGGCAACGCCCCGCTCTCCAGCGACCCCAGCGCGTCTACCAGCACCGCGTAGACCTCGGGTTCGGGATGCTCTTCGGGGAGCCACCGATCAAGCGTCTCGCCCAACGCCAGCGCAATCGTGAGCCGCTCCAAATCCAAACGGACATTCACATAGCTGCGCACCAGTTGCGGTTGGACAAGCAGTCGCTGCTCACGCCCTTCAATGACCCGCGCCTTGATGTGGCTCAGCGGCTCGGTGAGCATGCCCATCCTGCTTTTGGGCTTGCGTCCGCCACGCACACGCAGCCGCAGTTTGCCACTCTCTGGGGTCAACAGGCTCACCCACTTGTCGTACTCGCCCGCATACCAGCGACGCAACACGACGCCCTCCACTTGAACCTCACGCGCCATCGCGGCAATTGTACCGCCTGAGCCAAAAGTGTGCTATAATAGAGCAGAGGACACGACGATGTCGAAATGGAGACGCACAGGAATGGTCGGACTGTACAGCCTGCCGCTGATGACGCTGATGGCGCTGGGCGGCGGCGACTTCCACCTGCCTGGTTCACAACCAAGCCCCGACGGCTACAACTTTCAATCCACCGAGCTATGTTCCTACTGTCACGGCAATAGTCAGTACGCTTACAACCCCGATACCTTCGAGGGTCCCGACCCGAACTTCACCACCGAACACGAGCCGCACTTCCAGTGGATGGGCGGGATGATGGCGCAGTCGGCGCGCGACCCAGTATTCCGCGCCGCGCTCACGATTGCCGAGCAAGACGCACCTGGCGTGGGACAGTTCTGCTGGCGATGCCACTCCCCCGGCGCGTGGCTTGAGGGACGCTCCACCCCTTACGACGGCTCCAACTTCGAACACGACGACCTCAAGGGCATCCAGTGCGACCACTGCCACCGCATGGTAGACCCGCGCAGTGCAGAAGGGCGCGAGAACTCCGATATGCCCGTGCCAGGCATCGGCAACGGGATGTATGTGATTAGCCCCGAATCCGCCAAGCGCGGTCCGCGCGACGACTCGCAGGCGAACCACGAGTGGATTTACTCGCCCTTCCACAAAAGCAGCAGCTTCTGCGGCGTGTGCCACGATGTGAGCAACCCGTTGCTGGCGCAAGACCCGCGCACGCAAGCGCCCCACGAATACTTCCCCATCGATCGCATCTACAGCGAGTGGAAGCTCAGCAGCTTCGCGCGGCGCGGCATCGAGTGCCAGACCTGCCACATGCCCCGCATACCAGGCAAGGCGGCGAACTTCGAATATCTCCCCACGCGCCCCGACCTCGCGCAGCACACCTTCTTGGGCGGCAACTATTGGGTGCCCCAAATCCTGCCGATGTTCTGGAACTACGACCAGCGCGAACTGGACGCGCTTGTGGCGGGGCGCAACCGCACGATAGACTTCCTGCGCTCCTCCGCGAAGCTGAACATCGTTGAGCTGCCCAAAGCAGGCAGCCCCATCGTGTTCCGCGTCTACAACCTCACAGGACACAAGTTCCCCAGCGGCGACCCCGAATCGCGCCGCGCATGGCTGCATGTGGAGTTCCTCGACAGCAAGGGGCGCGTGATCGGCGAATCGGGACGCTACGACTTCGACACGGCGACCTTGATCGAAGACCCGCAGGCGAAGGTCTACCGCGTCAAGCTGGCGCAGGGCAGCACCCCCACCTTCCACATGATTTTGGCGAACAATGTGCTGCAGGACAACCGTATCCCGCCGCAGGGCTTCCGCCGCCGCGCGTTCCAGCAGTTCAACATCGCGCCCGTCGGCGCGAACTACCGCGACGGGCAGTTCTGGGACGACACCGCCTACACCCTGCCGCCAGGCACTGCTAAAGTGCGCGCGACCCTCTACTTCCAAGTGATGACGCGCGAGTATGTGGAGTTCCTGCGCGACGCCAATACCACCGACAACTGGGGGCAGCAACTCTACCAGGCGTGGCTCGCCAGCGACAAAGCGCCGCCAATCGCCATCGCGACTGCTGTCTACCCGCCCGACAAAAACGCACCTACCCGTCCGACGAACCTTCAGGGGCAGTCGCCTTCCTCGTACCGCGCCGTGCTGAACTGGAACGCCTCACACGACGATGACAAGGTCGTCCACTACGAAATCTGGCGGCGCGCGCCGTTCGAGGCCAAGCTCCGCAAAATCGGAACCACCTTCGCCGACGAGACCACCTACACCGACGCAGGGCTGCACCCCGACACCGAATACCAATACTCTGTGCGCGCCGTAGACGCCAGCGGCAACGCCTCACCCTTCAGCAACACCATCACGGTACGCACGCAACCATAATCCCACCCTGCATGGGGTACAATCCCATGCAGGGGTTCTATGATGAAACGGTCTGGGTTCACCCTGATAGAGCTATTGGTAGTTATCGCGATTATCGCGGTGCTGGCGGCGCTGATTTTCCCCGTGTTCGCCTCCGCACGCGCGAAAGCCCGTCAAAACACATGTATCTCTAACCTGCGTCAAATCGGCATCTCCATCGAACTCTACGCGATGGACTACGACGACCTCTACCCGCTTGCGGTGGATGTCATCGACAAGTATAGCCCCGAAATCTGGAGCGACCATCCCTACTGGCAGGTGTGGATTCCCCATCTACCGCTCCTGCACGAAGCGTTGCAGCCTTACCAGAAGAGCAAGGAGATTTGGCGCTGCCCGTCGGATATCGGGATGGAGATTGCCGACTTTTCGGGCACGCCGTTCCCCGCACGCCCGTCGGTCTACGAGCAGTACGGCTCCAGCTACTTCTTCCGCACGGAGATCGCCTTCCGCCAGATGCGAATCGGCGGCATGCAGCGACCCGCCGAGACCAACATGGTGTTCGATGCGTCGGGCAAGTGGCACGGGAGCAAGCCGCGCTTCGCCCCCGAATACCCGCCCGACCCCAACTACCGCTACAACTGCCTGTTCGCCGACCTGCATGTGAAAAACATCACGCTAGATCAGATGTGGCAAGCGTGGGGCGTTGAGCTATGATTCTGCGCGCGCGCTGGGTGCTACCCGTCAGCAGTGAGCCAATCCCCGACGGCGAGGTGGTCGTGGAGGGCGGGCAGATTGCCGAAGTGCGCCCGCGCAGCAGCCTCCCTGACGGCGACGCGCTCGACTTCGGCGACGCGATTCTGATGCCCGCGCTGGTCAACGGGCACTGCCATCTGGAATACACCGCGCTGCGCGGGCTAAACGATCGCACGCCGTTTTTCGACTGGATACGCACGCTGGTCGCGCTGAAGGCGCAGTGCCCGCCTGAGCTGTGGCTGCCGTCCGCGCTGCTGGGCGCGGCGGAGCTGATTGCCAGCGGCGTCGGCTTCGTATCCGACAACACCGACGCGGGCGTGAGCGTGGAAGCGTTGGCGCGAGCAGGGCTGCGCGGGCGCGTCTACCAAGAGGTGTTCGGGATTGCGCCTGAACCCGACGATGCGACCATCCTGCGCGAGCTGACCGCCAAGCTGGAGGCGCATCGGCAGACGCTGCAGCGCTACGAGGCGTCGGAGCGCATCACGCTGGGCGTCGCCCCGCACGCGATATACACCGTGCGCGATAGCCTCATGCGCGCCGTGCGCCAGTACGCCCGCGAAGAGTCGCTTCCGCTTAGCATTCACGCCGCCGAGTCGTCGGAGGAGGTCGCGCTGGCGCGGGCGGGGTCGGGCTCCTTCGCTGAGATGTTTGTCGAGCGCAAGATCCCGTATCTGCACCCGCGCGTGCCGCCGATCGAGTACCTGCACAACGCGGGCATTTTGGCGTCCGATGTGCAGTTGGTGCATGCGACCCGCGCGGAGCCGCGCGAGTTGGAGATGATGGCGCGGGCGGGCGTGAGCGTCGCGCACTGCCCCCGCTCCAACGCGCGACTGCTGACGGGTGTCGCGCCCGTGTATGCGATGCGCAGGCTCGGAATCCCCGTCGTGCTGGGCACGGACAGTGCGGTCAGCGCGGGCAGTTTGGACATCTGGGAGGAGTTGCGCTTCGCGGCGTTGGCGCAGCGCGCCGCCAGCTACGCCGCCAGCCCCAGTTGGCGCGACTGGGTGCGCATCCTCACGCTGGACGGCGCGAAGGTGTTCGGCGTGGACGCGCACATCGGCTCGCTGGAGGTGGGCAAACGCGCCGATGTGATTGCCCTCCGCACCCATCGGCTCGCCTACGCCTCGATGCCCGACCCCTACGCCGCGCTTGTGTTGGTCGCCCGCAGCGAAGATGTCGCCTTCACGATGGTGGACGGGCGCGTGCTGTACCACGACGGACGCTGGATAGGGCTGGATGTGCCCGCGCTGCAACAGGAGGTTGAGCGATGGCAGGAAAACGCGCCTTTACACTGATAGAGCTACTGGTTGCCCACTTCAACGGTGCAAACCTCACCTTCTTCGACGGGCACGCGCGCAGGCTCAAAGCCACGCACACCGTCGAGCGCGTGCGTGAATGTCAGTACACTATCCCTGCGCACTATTTTTGCCCGATGATCCCCTTCCCCGACGCAGGCGGCTACACCCCCAACTGCGCTCATGAATAAGGGGATACCTTAGCGCAACCCCTCGTTACGCACGCCAAAGTAGCTCGCTGCGAGGTATCCTTCTGCCGAGATGCACACACCTCCGAACTGGCTGGAGCTGGACTGGGACGCACTGCGCCACAACGCGCGTGCCGTGCAAGACTACATCGGCGCGAAGCGCACCCTGTGGGCAGTGGTCAAGGCGGACGCCTACGGGCACGGCGCGGTGCAAGCGACCGACGCGCTGCTGCAGGCGGGCGTGGCGCACTTCATCGTGGCAAGCCTTGACGAAGCCATTACCCTACGCGAAGCCCTGCCTCAGCGCGCCTTCCGCCTGATGACGCTCTACCCCCCAACCTCGCCCGACGAGTGGCGCACCGCCGCCGAGTACGCCGTCGAGGGCGTCATCGACTCGCTGGAGGGCTACGCGCGGGCATACAAAACCGCCCAGCAGCTCGGACGCGCCCTGCCCGTGCATCTGGAGCTGGACACGGGCATGAGCCGACTGGGGCTAACGCTGGAGGAGATTCCACGCTTTCTGGAGCAGTCCCGTGTTCCCGATTTCCTGACCCCCTCCTTCAGGTTCCCCCTGCAAGCAGGGGGAACCGAAGCCCCGTCTGTTTCCCCTCACGGGGTGGGGCGAACCGCCCCCGCGCACGGTTCCCCTCGCGAAGCGGGGGGAACCTTAAGGAGGGGGGTCAACTCAAACGCTCCCCTCGCATGGCAAAGCGTCTTCACGCACTTCGCCTGCGCGGACAGCGACCCTGAGTTCACGGCGGAGCAGCTGCGCATGTTTCTGGAGGGCGTGCGTCGCCTGCGGGCGGGGGGCTTCCCCGAAACGCCGTTGCACGCCGCCGCCAGCGCAGGACTGCTCACCGCGCCCGACAGTCTGCTGGACGCCGTGCGCTGTGGGCTGCTGCTGTACGGCATTGCGCCGACGGGACTGGAGTCGCACCCGCTGTGCGCCCAGCTGCGCCCCGTGCTAAGCTGGCGGGCACGGGTGATTTCCGTGCGCACAATCCCGAAGGGACAGGGCGTCAGCTACGGCGCACGGTTCCGCGCTGCACGCCCGACGCGCGTCGCCACGCTCAGCGTTGGCTACGCCGATGGCTACCCCATCGGGCTGACGAACCGCGCCCCGATTGCCCTGCGCGGCAAACTCGTGCCCCAAATCGGGCGCGTGTGCATGGATATGCTGATGGTGGACGCGACCGACCTGCCCGAAGTGCAGGTCGGTGATGTGGCGACGCTGATTGGGCAGGACGGCGCGGCATCCGTGCGCGTCGAAACGCTCGCCCGCCTGCTGGAGACCACCCCGCACGAACTGACGACGCGCATAGGCAGGCGTGTCGCGCGCCCGCAGGTATAATCCCGCGCGATGGAGAGCCTGCCACGCACCTATGTGCCGAACACGAACGCGCTGCTGCTGGACGGCAAGCGCGTCGCACAGCTGATCCGCGAGTCGCTTGCAACCCGCGTCGCCGCCCTGCACGCACGCGGCATTACCCCCTGCCTCGCCGTGATGCTCGTCGGCGACGACCCCGCCTCGCACACCTATGTGCGCACCAAAGCCAAAGCGTGCGAATCGGTCGGCATCCGCTCCATCGTGCGCCACTTCCCCGCAAGCGTCGCGCAGGCGGAACTGGAGGCGCAACTGGACGCTTGGAACGCCGACCCCAGCGTGCATGGGGTGTTGATTCAGCACCCTGTGCCCGCGCCGCTGGACGAGCCTGCGCTGCTGCGACGGTTAGACCCGCGCAAGGATGTGGACGGCATCACGCCCTACTCGCTGGGCGCGCTGGTTGCGGGCGAGCCTGCGTTCGGCGCGTGTACCCCACTGGGCATCATCCGTCTGCTGGACGCCTACGGGCTGCCGATTGAGGGCAAGCATGCCGTCGTGGTCGGGCGCAGCGTGATTCTGGGCAAGCCGATGGCGCTGATGCTGCTCAATCGCAACGCTACCGTGACAATATGCCACTCGCGCACGCGCGATTTGGCGAGCCTCACGCGCCAAGCGGACATCCTCGTGGCGGCGGTCGGCAAGCCCGAGTTCATCACGGGCGAGATGCTCAAGCCCAGCGCAATCGTCATCGACGCGGGCTACAACCGCGTGGAGGGGCGCACAGGCGATGTGGGCGATGTGGCGTTTGACTCCGCTGCGCAGGTCGCGTCGGCGATAACGCCCGTGCCTGGCGGGGTCGGACCGATGACTGTCGCGATGCTGCTGCACAATACCGTCGAGGCGGCGGAACGCTACGGCTAACGATGCAACCCCAAGAGTACCAGCGGATGTTCCAGTGGGAGGGGGACTACTGGTGGTTTGTGGCGCGTCGGCGGCTAGCGCAGGCGTTGCTGCAGGCGCACCTGCCCGAAATCACGGGGCGGATGCTGGATGCGGGCTGCGGCACGGGCGCGCTGCTGCGCGAGTTGCACGCCCGCGGCGTCGCTGTCGGGGTGGATGTGGAGCGCGAGGCGCTTTGCCTCACGCGCCAGCGGGGCGCGCTGACCGTCGTGCAGGCGCGGCTGGAGACGCTGCCGTTCGCCAGCGCGTGCTTTCAGGTCGCCTTCGCGCTCGATGTGCTGGAACACCTGCCCGACGAGCGCCCTGCGTTGCGCGAGTTGCATCGCGTGCTGCAGGTGGGCGGCTATCTGATTGTGAGCGTACCCGCCTACTCGTGGCTGTGGAGCAAGCACGATGTCGCGCTGGCGCACTATCGTCGCTACACGGCGCGCATGCTGCAGGCGCGGCTGTGCGAGGCGGGCTTTCAGGTGCAGCGGCTCTCGTATGCGCTCGGCGCGCTGCTGCCCGCGATTGCGCTGATGCGCTGGCTCGATCGGCTGCGCCCTGGCGCGCCCGCCGCGACCGTGATGCCCCTCCCCCGCTGGCTGAACCGCGCGCTCATCCGCCTGCAGGACTGGGAGACGCGCTACCTGCTGCGCCGCCGATTGCCCTTCGGGGTGAGCCTCGTCGCCGTCGCCCAGCGCGAATAAACGCTATTCGAACAACTCACCCACGCGCACGCGAAACTCGGGCAGCAACTCGCCCCCTGTGAGCGTGTCGTCAGCCTCAAGCGTCTGTACCTCCAGCGGCGTGCGGTAGCGGTACACCTGTCGGCGGTCGGGCAGCAATAGCCACACCTCCTGCGCGCCCGACTCGAAGTATTCGGCGACCTTTTGCAGCAGTTTGGCGGCGCGCTCGGACGGCGAGACGACCTCTACAGCAAGGTCGGGCGCGCCGTCGATGAACTCGTCGGGCGAGACGCCGTCGGGCAGTCGCTCGCGACGCATTACGGAAGCGTCGGGACTGCGGATGTTTCCGCTGCGCATGCGGAACCCGACCGCCTCGCTGTAGAGCGCGACCGTCGGCGTCTTCGCGGTGTGCAATCGCCCAATCAGGTTGCTCACAATCTCGCCGTGTCGTGCGCTGTGGGCACAATCTGCAGCCGCCCGTTCACCAGTTCGTACTTGCGTCCGTCGCTGGGCATCTGGAGCAGTTCGCGCTCCGTAAGCCGTTTGCGTCGGGGGCGCGCCGTCGCTGTAGGCATCGTCCTCACCGCCTGCAGTATACCCCGCGCAAGCAGGAAAGCCCCTCTGCGCGGCGTATACGCCCTGTGATGCCAGAGCCAGACCTGAAGGATGTGCTGCACGCGCTGCTGTTCGTGGCGGATGCGCCGCTGAGCGTGCAGACGCTGTGCGAGGCGACGGGCGAACCCGCCGAAGCGGTAGAGGCTGCCCTGCGTGCGCTGCAGGAGGAACTGGCGGCGCGGGGCGCGGTTCAACTCGTCGCCATAGCAGGCGGCTACCAACTCGCCACGAAGCCCGAATACGCCTTCTACATCGCCCGCCTGCTGAACCCGCCGCAGAAACGGCTCTCCCGCGCCGCGTTGGAGACGCTCGCGATTATCGCCTACGAACAGCCTGTCACCCAAGCGCAGATTGATGCCCTGCGCGGCGTAGACAGCAGCCACACCGTGCGCCAACTGCTTGCCCGCGGGCTGATTCAAGAGGTCGGACGCAAAGACGCCCCCGGCAAGCCCGCCCTCTACGGCATCACCCCCCAGTTCTTGCACTACTTCGGGCTGAACAGCCTGGAGGAGCTGCCTGAGAAGCCTCAAGAGGATTGAGATTCCTTGTGTGCTACAGAAAGCGCACAATTCTTGGGTTTTAGGCTGCAAAGCCCCACTTACCCCCTAAAGATAGGGCATGACATCTCCAAAATAATTGCTGGTTTGGTGCGACGCTGAACCCAGCATGTCCGACCAAGCCAGGAGGTAAGGTAAACATGCATACAGCACAGAGCATCGGCGGTTCGCTCCACATTACGGAGCAAGGGTTGGCGCTACGGAAGCAATTCTTGCGAATCACCCCAGAGCGGGTACAAGCGCTGTGCGCAGTAAGCGAGCACATGGAACAAGTCGCTCCCCAACTTGTCCGCGAGTTCTACGACTTCCAGTTCCAGTTCCCTGAGACAGCCTACTTTTTCAACCAGTATGCCCAGCAACGGGGGATATCCCTCTCTACCTTGCGACAACGCTTGGAGCAGGCGCAGCTCCAGTACTTTCTCGAGATTTTCCGTGAAGCGAAACGCGGCGGCGACTTCGGATCAGCGTTTCTGGAAAAACGACTCCGCATTGGTTATATCCACAACGAGATCAACCTGCCGATGAAGTGGTACCTCGGTTCCTACGCACTGTATCAGGACGCGGGTTCGCCGTCGTCGCCAAAGAGGTGCAACAACTTGCTGAGCGATCCGCTCAATCCGCCAAAGATGTTGGACGAATCGTGACGGAAATTCAGAATGTCGTCAGCGCTGCCGTCCAGTCGATGCAAACCTCCGTCGCCCAGTTTGAGCAGGAGCTGGTGGCGGCAGTGCAACAGGTGCAAGACATTGTCGTTCAGTACCAGTCGGTGGCACAGCGCATGGACGAGAACGCTGCAGTCGTGCGCGATGCCGTCGAGGAGGTCGCCAGCGCAAGCGAGCAGACCAGCGCCGCGACTCAAGAAGTCAGCGCGTCTACCCAGCAAGTGGCAGCGCAGGTGGAACAAGTCGCGCAGTGGGCAACGCAACTGAAGGAGACCGCGAACTCCCTGCGAGAGATACTGCGCTACTTCAATAGGGCGCAAGAGCGCTCAGCAGTCGCGGCTTAACACAAGGTCTTCCTTCTGCCTCCAGTCAAGCGGGACATGGCGACACCGCCGTGCCCCGCTTTCTCTAAGGCGCAAGTCGCACCCGCGCCCACCCACCGTCAGGCTGGCGCGTGAACAGAATCCGATCGTGCAGGCGGTTGCGACGCCCCTGCCAGAACTCGATCGCGTCGGGGATGAGCCTGTAGCCCGTCCAGTAGGGCGGGCGGGGCACTTCGCGCCCTTCGAACTCGCGCTCCACCTCAGCGGCGCGCTGCTCCAGCCACTCACGGCTCGGAATCGGCTCGCTCTGGGGCGAGACCCACGCTGCGAGTTGATGCCCGCGCGGGCGACGCGCGAAGTAGGCGTTCGCCTCCGCGTCGCTCACCTGCTCGATGCGCCCGCGCAGCCGTATCTGTCGCTCCAGCGCGCCCCACCAGAACACCAGCGTCGCATACGGGCGATGCGTTAGTTGCCTGCCCTTCGCGCTGTTGCCGTTCGTGTAGAACACCAGCCCCGAATCGTCCAGACCGCGCAGCAGCACGAACCGCGCGTCGGGATTGCCCTGCTCGTCCACCGTCGCCAAGCACATCGCATTCGGCTCTATCAGGTTCGCCTGCAGCGCGTCGTCCAGCCAGCGGCGCAACAGCGCAAACGGGTCGTCGCCCGCCGCCGCTTCGGTCAACTCGCTCAACTCATAGCTCTTGCGAATATCCTCGATCATAGCGCGTACCCCATACGAACTGCACGGAATCTTACCCCATAAACGAAATCCCCCCGCCCACAGCGCGGGCGAGGGGCGATGGAAAGAGGCAGGACCGGTTGCGTTTACCGCTTGCGGCGGCGCAGCCCCAGCAAGCCAATCAGCCCCGAACCGAGCGCGACCATGCTCGCAGGCTCTGGGACAACCTCGAAGTTGTAGGTCGTGTAGGTGTTGTTGAAGCCGAAGGTGATGTTGTCTACGGCGCCTGTGAAGGTTCCGTTCCACCCAGAGCCAATCCCTGCGTTGACAGAGATGACATAGAGAGTTGCGTTCGCAGCGTTGGCAGCATTCAGCCAGTCAGGAATGGTCTTGAACACTTGATAGAAATTGAGATTCGGGTCGCCGAAGCCCAGCGATGCAGTCGCCCATAGCCCGTAGTTGCTGCCGATAATATCATCCGACTGCCAGCTGTTGGTCAGCGTAGAGAGATTGTTGTAGATGCGCTCGAAGACGAGATAGCCCAAATTGGTGGAGTTGTCCTGGTTCACACGCAGGATCCCCAAGCGCAGCACAGGGTGCAGGTGATTCGGCGCAGTGGAAATGCTGTCTCGGTACCACTCGTAGCTCAGGTGGGTGAGTTGATTGAGCGTTCCGAGAATAGAATTTGGATTTAGCTGGTTGGGAACGAAATTCCCTCCCGAATTCTGGGGATCGAAGAAGTACTCGATATCCGCCTTGCCGCTGCCACTGGTGCTGTTGAAGTAGGCGGAGCCGTTGCCGCTGCGCGGGTAGTTATTGCGGATGCCGACGCTGCCGCCCCCGCGCGTGTTGTTGTAAACCCAGTTGGCGTTGCCGAAGTTGCTTCCCTGATTCGTAGGACCAGGGTTTGTGAACTGGTCCCCAGGCGCAGGGTTTTGCGAGTAGACAGTCACAGTTGCTTGCGCGAACGCCGAAGCCGCAACGAGTGCGGCGCAAAGACCCAGGATCAGTTTGCTGTTCTGCATTGCTTACCTCCATAGTGTGAGAGGTTTCCTCTCCGCGCTTAATAGACTCAAAACAGCGCAGAAACCGGACGCTAAAACAGCAAACTGCGTGCCAAACAGGGGTCAATTCGCCCGTGAGAAGTGCCAGATTCGGGGCAGATGTCGCGGCAATCAAGCGTGCGATTACCGCCCTGCTCGACGCGCCCCAGCAACCGTAGCCTGCCCCTCACGGCAGTTCGATCAACTCCACCCTGCGGAAGTGAATCTCGCCGCCCTCGGACTGGAGGGCGATTTTGCCCGCCAGTACCTCCGCGCCCGTGCCCTCGTTGACCACCTCGCCGTTCACCTTCAGGATGACCTGATCGTTGTAGACGATGATTTCGTACTGGTTCCACTCGGGCGCGGGCTTCTCCATGCTCTTTTTGCGCCAGCGGTGGCGTTCGGCGTTTTTGTCGACATATTCGGGGTCGGTCTGCAGGGGCGCGCCGTCAATCAGCCAGAAGTCGCCCGCGTTGGTGTGCAGCAGTTGCGCCTCCACCGAGCGGGGCCAGATTTTGTGTTCGCCGTGTACGCGCAGCAGCACACCGCTATTGCCTGGCTTTTTGTCGGGCGCCCAGCGCCACTCCACTTTCAGGATGTAGTTTTTGAAGTCCCGCTCGGTGTAGATGTAGCCCAACGGCTCGCCCTTGCAGATGAGGATGCCGTCCTCCACGCGCCACACATCGTCCATCTTCGCGTTCGGGTCAGCGAGGTACGCCTTCCAGCCCGTCAGGTCGCGCCCGTTGAAGAGCTTGATGACCTGCACGCGCCTTGTGTCCTGCGCGTCCAGCGCGCCGTAGGTCAGCGCCAAGCACCACAGTGCCACAGCCCAGAGGATTCGCATCGTCGTCTCCGCGTCGATACTTCGGCGCACAGGGGGCGACTCCTGCCGCTCAGCAGTGCCAATCGATGTCGGTCGTCTCTTTGGCGTGTTCCTCGATGAAGCGTCGGCGCGGCTCCACCTTGTCGCCCATCAGCACGCTGAAAATACGCTCCGCCTCCATCGCGTCATCGAGCTGCACCTGCACAATCACGCGCCGTTCGGGGTTCATGGTCGTATCGGCGAGGTCGTCGGCGTTCATCTCGCCCAGACCCTTGAAGCGCGTGACCTGCACATTCTTGCGCTTGATTTTCTTGAGGATGTCCTCCAGCTCCTGCTCGTCTTTGGCGTAATATTGCTCGTCCTTGCCCGCGCGCACGCGGAACAGGGGCGGCTGCGCGATGAACACATGCCCGTTCTCAATCAGCGGGCGCATGTAGCGGAAGAAGAAGGTCAGCAGCAGCGTGCGGATATGCTCGCCGTCCACATCGGCGTCGCACATAATCACGATGCGATGGTAGCGCAGCTTGGAGATGTCGAATCGGCTGTCCGACTCGCCGCTGCTCGCGCTGCCGTTCGTGTCGATGCTGATGCCCGTGCCGAGCGCGGTAATCAGCGAGCGGATTTCCTCGTTCTCCAGCGCTTTGTCGAGGCGTGCCTTCTCGACATTCAGGATTTTGCCGCGCAGGGGCAGCACGGCTTGGAATCGGCGGTCGCGTCCCATTTTGGCGGAGCCGCCCGCCGAGTCGCCCTCCACCAGGAACAGCTCGCACTTGCTGGGGTCGCGTTCCGTGCAGTCGGCGAGCTTGCCAGGCAACGAGCCGCTGTCCAGCGCGCTCTGGCGTTTGACCAGCTCGGCGGCGCGACGCGCCGCCTCACGGGCGCGCTGTGCGGTCAGTGCTTTTTCGATAATCTTGCGCGCCACCGACGGGTTGCGCTCCAGATACTCGCTGAACGCCTCCCCGACGATGGAGTTTACCAGCCCCTGCACCTCCAAGTTGCCCAGCTTCGTCTTGGTCTGCCCCTCAAACTGCGGGTGCAGCAGCTTCACGGCGATCACGGCGGTCAAGCCCTCCAGCACATCGTCGCCCGTGAAGTTCTGGTCTTTGTCCTTGAGCAGCCCCGCCTTGCGGGCGTACTGGTTAATCACGCGCGTGAGGGCGGTCTTGAAGCCCGACAGGTGCGTGCCGCCCTCCACTGTGTGGATGTTGTTCGCATAGGAGAGCAGCGTCTCTTGGTAGCCCGTGTGGTACTGCAAGGCGACCTCCACTTCGGTCTCCTCGCGGGCGTTGCGGAAGTAGACCACCTTGTGGATGGGGTCTTTGTTCTCGTTGAGCGCGTCCACCAGCTGCGCGATGC
>JAIMAN010000023.1 GCA_023511915.1 Armatimonadota bacterium | reverse complement strand
AGAACTGGTGGATGTTGCCCAGAATGATGTTCGAGCTGAACAGGTTCGCCCAGCCGCCGCCTTTGCCCCCGCCCAGCCAGGTTTCACTCATCCCGCTTGAACTGCCTGTGCAAAAGCCTCACGATCGTACACTATCAACTGCCTTATCCTTCTGCCTCCTGACTCGACGGTGTTAGAGTTCCACCCTTTCTGCTTTCTTTCCTGAAGATATTCTCTAACTGGTACTTCTACCTTGTTAAAGACATATCGATTCGACTTACTGTAGAAGAGTATTACATCGTGCATTCGCTGAAAATTTGATTGCACATTAGTCCATCGCCTGTAGAACCATATAATCTCGTTCCTAAAGTTATCATACCCGAAAATCTTATCCATCTCCACCTTGATATAGTGGCTGGCGTGCCAGTCGCAGTGGACATAGATGCTGCCCGTCTTTTTCAGCAGCCGTTTCATCTCGTACAGGCGGGCGTTGAGCCAAATCAGGTAGCCGGGCATCCCCCCTTCCCAAATGTCGGTGAACGAGCGCACCTCGTTCTGGTCGCCGAAGATGATGTTGTATTGCCTGCCCGAAAAGAAGGGCGGGTCGATGTAAATCAGATCGATGCTCTCGCTGGGCAGTTGGCGCATCACATGCAGGTTGTCGCCCCAAATGAGTCGGTTCGCGGGCAGGTCGGGGTGTCCGAACGAGACGCGCTCCACGATTTGGAACGGCAGGCTGACGCGCGGGAAGAGTTTGTAGAACCCCTTGCGTTTGTCCCAGCCGAGCGGCTCTTTTTCGACGGGGATTGTGCCGAACCGCACGGGCGGTCGCCAGAACTCTTCCTGCTGGGGCAGGGCTTCGACGCGCTCGTCCTCGTCGGCGGGCGGGATATAAGCGTCCATCGGCTCGCGGCTCACTTCGCGCTCACTCATAGCAACACTATTCGCTGGGGCGGGCGCGATTCCTACCGTCCCTCCACATGCGCCTTGAGACCGCGCACAATCGCTTCGGCAATTCGCTTCTGGAAGTCGGGGTTCACCAACTTCGCGCGGTCGAACGAGTGGTTCAGGTAGCCGACCTCGATCAGCACGGCGGGCATCTGGCTGGTGCGCAGCACGGCAAGCCCCGTCTGGTACAGCACGGAGTCGGAACGCACGCCGCGCGAGGGCAACCCGCTCACCTTCACAATCTCGTTCAGCAGCGCCTGCCCCAGCGCGCGGCTGTCGGCGTCGTCCTTATGGTAGTAAATCGTCGTGCCCGATGCGGAGTTCGGGCGCGGGTTCGAATCGCAGTGGATGCTGAGGAAAAAGTGCGCGTTCGCACTGTTGGCAAGCGCGGTGCGCTCGTACAGCCCGAGGGTTTTGTCTTCCGCGCGGGTGAGAATCACCTTCGCGCCCTCGCGCGAGAGCAGTTCGGCGACATGCAGGGCGATTGCCAGCGCGATGGTCTTCTCCTCGATGACTGTTTTGCCCTCGCGCCAGCGTGCGCCCGCCTGCGCCCCGCCGTGTCCAGGGTCAATCACGATGATTTTGTCGCGCAGTTTGCCGCCTGTGTTGCGTGGGGCGCGCAGGTTCAGCGTCACGCCCGTCTTGCCCGACAGCACCTGCGCGCCGACACTCCGCGCCAACTCCAGCACGATGCGCACCATACCCACGTCCAGCGGCGCGGCGCGCAGTGTGCGCACAAACAGGCTGGGGTCGTCAATCGCCCGCTCGACGGGTTCGGGCAGGTAGCCAGGCACATCGATGGCGATGCGGAGCGGGTCTTCCAGAAACAGCACGCGCGGGCGCGCCCCTTCGGGCAGTGGCAGGGTCAGGCGCACCACACCGCTTGAGTCGCGCTGCAGCGGCGGGATTTCCAGCGGCGTAGGGGGCGCTTCAGGCGCAGGCTCTGCAGGGGGCGATTGGGGCGTTTCGGCAGGCGGTTCGGGCAGGCTGGCGGGCGCGGCGGTCAGCGCAACCTGCCATTCGCTGTCCAGCCCCTGCGTGGGTGTGGCGGCGGGCGCGTCCATCTCCAGCACGAGGCGCACCGTGTGCGGGTCGAACTGCGCGATGCGCACCGCTTTCACCGCGCCCGACGACTCGGGCAACGGCAGCGGCACATCGGGCAGAGCGCATCCCGCAAGGTCAATCACCAGTCGGCTGGGGTTCTCCAGCGCGAAGGCGCGCCACGCGACAGGGAGGCTGGTCTTGAGGTGCAGCGTGTTGACTTCAAGGTGCGCCTGCTGCAGGCGCGCCAGGATGCTGAGTGAACTGCTCGCCTCGTCCCAGCGGGTGAAGCCGCCCAGCCGACGCACGAGGTCGCGTACAGGGATACACGGCGCGCCGCGCTTCGGCTCGACGGGCACATGCGCCGCAGGCTGGTCGGATGGGATGTGGGGGATACGCACGCTGCTTGCGCCCACCTCCAGCGGGACGCCGAGTCGCTCCAAGTGGCTGACGGGCAGCCACAGTTCGCGCCCGTCCCACAGCGGCGGTGGGCTAAGGCTCAGCGGCTCGCCGCGCAGGATAAGCGTCGCCTCGCGCAAGCCGTCCGCCCACGCAATGCTCAGCAGCGCCGCCAGCCACACAACCGCTATCCCTCGCATCCGCCGCTCCTTCTCGCGTTAGGATACCTGATGCGACACACGCGATTGCCAAACGCTGTCTACTCGCGAGGCTCCTGATTGCGAGCATACGGCTTCACGACCTGCAGGTCAGAAATAACGTCATAGTGCTTTTCGTTGAAACTGCATAAGACTAAGCCACGACTGGTTCGGGGCGGCGTTCTATGGTTTGGCGCATCTGGCGAACATACTCTGGGCTATCGGACAGGTCTGTGCGGTCTGACCACATTCCCACGAAGCCAATCTGTGTCAGATACTCGAGCAGCACAGCGCCTGTGTCAGCGGTATGCGCCTGCTCTGCGTCAGGCAGTACGATGACTCGCAGCCGACGCCCCTGCAGTTCCGACTGACGCGCCTGTATCTCTTCCCAAGTACCCTCAAGCACCTGCCAACTCATCGTCGTACAGTGTACCCTGCGGATTTCAGTCATAGGCTCACGGCGTCTCAACAAGGCTGCTGTCGCCCAGCATCAGGCGCAGAGTGCGCGGGCGACGCGCCCCACCCCGCACCACCGCATTCTTGCCCAGCAGGCTCCCCTCGATGCGCGTCTCGACCGACTCGACGCAACTGCCCTCCAGCACGATGCTGTATTCGATCTCGCAACTGACCAGGCGCACGCCGTCGCCGATTGCCGTGAACGCGCCGATGTAGCAGTCTTCCAGATGGCAGTTCGCGCCGATAATCGCGGGTCCACGCACTGTGCAACGGCGTAGGAGGCTCCCTTCACCGATTGCTACGCGCCCATACAGAGTGGTCTCTTCCAGCGTGCCCTGCTGCGACGGCTGCAGGTCTTCCAGCACCAGCCGATTCGCCTCCAGCAGCGCGTCCAAACTGCCCGTGTCCTTCCACCAGCCCGTGATTTGCTGCGACTCGACGGTGTAGCCGTGGTCAATCAGGTACTGGATTGCGTCGGTGATTTCCAGTTCGCCACGCCAGGAGGGTTTGATCGCCCGCGCCGCTTCGAAGATGTGCTTGTCGAACAGGTAGACGCCGACCAGCGCGAGGTTGCTTGGGGGCTGCTGGGGTTTTTCAATCAGGCGCACGACGCGCTCGCCCTCAAGCTCAGCGACGCCGAACTCCTGTGGGTTGGGCACTTCTGCCAGCAGAATCAGCGCGTTTGGCTGGCGCTGCTGGAACGCCTGCACCAGCGGCTGGAGGCTGGAGGTCACGAGGTTGTCGCCGAGATACATCAGGAACGGCTCATCGCGCAGGTAGGGTTCAGCGGTCAGCACGGCGTGCGCCAGTCCCAGCGGTTCGGGCTGCGGGATGTAGGTCACCTGCACGCCCCAGCGCGACCCGTCGCCGACGGCGCGTTCGATTTCGGCGGCGGTGTCGCCCACAATCATGCCCACCTCGCGGATGCCCGCATCAGCAATCGCTTCCAGCCCATAAAACAGCACGGGCTTGTTGGCGACGGGCACGAGTTGCTTCGCCATGCTAAAAGTAATCGGGCGCAGGCGCGTGCCCTTGCCCCCCGCCAGAATCAACGCCTTCATCGCGTGCGCGGGCTTAGGTAGCCGTACAGCGTCGCGGAGAACTCGCGGAAGAACGCAGCGACGGCGGGCGCTGCGGTCATCAGCCAGTCGGTCAACTCGCGCCACGACCCAAGGCGCGGTCGGTAGTCGCGCCAGCCACGCGCGATGGGCTTGCCCTGAAGATGCGTGTTCAGCCAGTTCGTCACCTCGCCAATCACCGTCAGCCAGTCGGTCGGCGGGGGCACATGCCCGCCCTTGTACCAGACGACCTTCTTCGGCTCGCCCGCCGCGTTGTGCAACGCCTTGTTCGACTCGACGGGCACCACATCGTCCGCGTCGCCATTGATGAACAACACAGGGCGCGGGGCAATCCGCCCGACCCAATGCACGGGGTCAACGACATCCATCACGCGCAACGCCTCTTGCATCTGCTGGGGGTTATTGCGTGCGGCGTCGCGCCACATCGACAGTGCGCTTTTCTCCATCAGGATCTTCCAGTCGCCGCCCGCCACTAAAAACACAGGCGCCTTAACGCGCTCGTCCACCCCTGCGAACATCGAGCCGATAATCCCGCCCATACTCGCGCCGATGTAGCCGATGCGGTCGGGGTCGATGTCCTTGCGCGTCTGCAGGTAGTCCACTGCGCGGCGCAGGTCAACTACGGTCTGAATCAGCGCGTCGCGGGCGCGGTAGGGGTACAACCCGAAGAAGGGTAGGTCGTCGCTGGGCTTGCGCTCGCCGTGATACTGCGCATCGATCGCGAACAGCGCGTAGCCCGCTTTGGTTAGCGCGCCCCACAGCATCTGGAACATCCGCTTATCGCTGCCCAGCCCGTGCATGAGGATCACGCACGGCAGTTTCTCTTCGCGCGGCTGCTTGGGCAGAATCAGCAGCGCGGGCACGCGCTGGTCGCGCGCGCTGCGGTAGGTGACCTTGATGACGCGGTAGTCTGCGGTCTCTTCAGCGGGGGTCTCTTGTGCGCTGAGGGGCAGCGTCTTGTCGTAGCCGAAAATCAGGTCGGGGTCGTACTTCGGTGTGCTGGGCGACTGGCTGCAGCCCGAAAGCAGCAGCCCCAGCGCCAGCCCCACGATTGCCGACATACGCCTTCGCGTTCGCATGGAAGTTAGGATACCTCAATCGAGTACAATCTGTACGGGGATGGCTCTGACGCGCGAGGATATTCTGGACGCCGTGCGCCAACTGCAGGAGGACGACGACCTGCTGCTGGAAGCCGCACGCGCCTTGTTGGACGAGCGGGTCTTGCGGAAACTGGCGACCCGCGCGCCCGATGTGTTCGACACGCTGCGGCGGTTCATTCTGACCGAAGAACTGCTGCAGTTGCCCGCCGAGTTCCGCGAGTTCCGCCAGCAGGTCAACGAGCGGTTTGACCGCTTGGAGACAGACTTAGCAGGCTTCAAGCAAGAGACGCGCGAGCGGTTTGACCGCTTGGAGGCAAGGCAGGATCGGCTCGAGGCAAGCGTTGATTCTATTTCCAAGTGGGTGCAAGGCGAGAGAGCGCGCCGTGACGGTCTCGACTACCAGCGGCGGGTCATCAAACGCGCGTGGCGCACCTTCGGCGGCGGCGAGGGCGGCTACCCCGACGAAAACCCCGAAGTCGCCTACCAGATCGATCAGTGGCTCGCCGCCGCGGGCATTGACGGGAACACCATCGACCCGCGCATTGACCCGCAGGAGGCGGACCTTGTGTGGTGGAAGGGGCGCAAGATCGCTGTGGTGGAGATTTCTATCAAGGTGAGCGGCGACGATGTGGAACGGGCGCGCCTACGCGCCGACACGCTCCGCCAAGCAGGGCTGGATGCCATCCCCTTCGTCATCGGCGCGGAGTGGGCGCACCCCGAAACCCCAGAGAACGCTCGGAAACTGGGCGTCGAGTGGCGCATCGGTAGCGAGGTCTCGGACGGTCTGCGCGAATTCCACGCTTATACCCCATAGCCCAGCAGGTACAATTCGCCTGCTATGCCCACGACTGAGACCCGAACCGTGCTGGTGGGGCTATCCCGCGCGCAGTTGCGCGAGTGGGTGGTCGCGACATTAGGCGAACCTGCCTATCGCGGGACGCAACTGGCGCAGTGGATTTACGCGAAGGCGGTGACAGAGTTCAGCGCGATGACCGACCTGCCCGCCGCCCTGCGCACGCGCCTGAACGAATGTGCCCTCGTGTCGCCGAACGCCATCAGCGCGACGCAACGCTCCAAAGACGGCACGGTCAAGTGCCTGCTGCGCCTTGCCGACGGCAACGAGGTGGAGTGCGTGCTGCTGCCCTACGACGATCGCGTGTCGGTGTGCCTCTCCACGCAGGTCGGGTGTGCGATGGGCTGCCGATTCTGCGCTACGGCGCAAGGCGGCTACACACGCAACCTCACCGCGGGCGAAATCGTCGACCAACTGCTGCACCTGCAGCGACTGAGCGAGCGGCGCATTACGCATGTCGTGCTAATGGGGATGGGCGAGCCGCTGCTGAACCTCGAAAACGCGCTCGACGCCCTGCGCATGATGCACGACGAACTCGGGATCGGCTACCGTCGGATGACCGTCTCAACGGTGGGCATCGTGCCCCAAATCTACGCGCTCGCGGAGCGAAACCTGCCGATTACGCTTGCCGTATCGCTGCACGCGCCCGACGACGAGACCCGCGCGAAGATTATGCCCGTGAACCGCAAGTGGGGCGTGGATACGCTCATCCAAGCCGCGCGCGACTACTTCGAAGCCACCAAACGGCGCATCACCTTCGAGTACCTGCTGCTGCGCGGGGTGAACGATACGCCCGAACACGCCCAGCAACTTGCCCGTAAGTTGCGCGGCGTGCCCTGCTTGGTGAACCTGATTCCGTTCAACTATGTGCCCACGCCCGACGGGTTCCAGCGTCCCGAAGCCGAGCGCGTGCGCCGATTCCGCGCGGTTCTCGAAGCGGCGGGCATCGAGACCACCCAGCGCGTCGAACGCGGGCACGACATCGACGCCGCCTGCGGGCAGCTGCGCGGCAAGCATCTCGGCAAGCCGATTCCGCTAACGGCGCAGGTAGGGGGATGAGAAGAATGCTTGGAGTGCGGAAGCGTCAGCTTCCGCCATACGCCCTGCTGAAGCTTCGCTTCAGCACTCCAAAAGGCGGCTCTGCACTTCTGTGGGTGGTTTTCCTGCTCCTAACGAGTTGCCAGCCCGCGCGTGAGTCTGCCCCGCCGCCGCCAGAGCCTGCGCCGACGCAGGACGACGCAACCGTCACCCTGCCCGACGCGACCTACGAAATCGTGAAGCCCACCTTAGAGCAGCAGGACGAGCAGGGGCGCACGCTCTGGAAACTGCAGGCGCAGGCGTTGCGCGCTGAGACGCGCGACTCGCAGGCGCAGGGCACGCTCACCCAAGTGCGCGGCTGGCTCTACCGCAACGGTAAGCCTGTGCTGGAGTTCACCGCGCCCTACGCCCGCGCCAACGCCGAAACGCGCGAAGTGGAGGCGTGGGGCGGCGTCGTGGCAACCTCCAAGACGAACGATGCACGCCTGACGGCAGGGCGCATCGTGTGGCAGGCGCGCCGCGACCGAATCCGTGCCTCCGAAGGCGTGCTCCTTCGGTGGGGCGACTTCGAACTGCGCGAACGCGCCCTCAGTGTGGACACCGCCTTGGAGAAGGCGTGGAGCGGGGACTAAACCGTCCACGGCTCCTGCCGATAGCCCATATCCCAGAACATCCACTCGTAGCGGCTGGTCATCACGAAGTGTGCCTGCATCGCCGCGCGCTGCGCGTCAGTGAGCGTCTCCGCCACCGAATCGGTCATCGCCAGCACCTCGCGCACGACACCGCCGAACTCCTCCGAGGCGTAGGTGTCAATCCACCGCTGATAGAGCGGGTTGGGCGAGCCGTGCTTTTCTAACTCCTTGCCGACCTCCCAGTAAATCCAGTAGCAGGGCAGAATCGCGCCCAACGCCTCGTGGAACGGACGCGCGTAGCAGACCGCCAGCAGGTAGTGCGTGTAGGCAACACAAGTGGGCGCCAGCGGAGTCGCGTACACCTGCTCAGGCGTCAGCCCGAACTCCTTGAAAAAGCCCTCGTGTAGCGAGCGCTCCACCAGAATCGCGTTTTTCGCGTGGTCGTTGAAGGTCACCAGCCACTCGTCGTGAGGGGCTTTAGCAGCGGCGAGGCTAAGGCACTGCGCGTAATAACGCAGGTAGTGCGCGTCCTGCACCACATAGAACTGGAACGCCTCACGCGAGAGGCTGCCGTCGGTCAGCCCTGTGAGGAATGGGTGCTTCAGAATCGCGGCGTAAATCGGCTCGATAGACCGCCAGAGTTGCTCCGTGTAGCGCATGCGCCAATTCTACCCCCGAAAACTGGGGCGATTCACAGGCTGGGGCGTCGGGCGGTGTGGAAAACCCCGCATGGGCGCACCGCGCTCACAGGGGCTATCATGAGACGCGACCGACGCGAACGCGGATTCACGCTGGTGGAGATTATGATCGTGATCCTGATTATCGGGATCTTGGTCTCGCTCGCGTTGCCGAGTTGGATGAACGCGCGCGCCCGCGCCCAGACGCGCATCTGCGTGGCGAACCTGCGCCAAATCCACCAAGCGAAAGAGATGTACGCCTTAGCCACGCGCGCCCAGACAGGCGATACCGTCGCGATGACCGACCTCGTGCCGCAGTATTTAGACCGCGAGCCATTCTGCCCTGCAGGGGGCGGCGCGGCGTACACCGTGAACGCCATCGGCGCGCCGCCCCAGTGCCCCAGCGGGATTCCATCGCACCGATTCGACTGGACAGGAGACTAACCCATGCGTGCCCGACGCGGTTCTGCACTGACGGAGGTTTTGGTTGCGGTGTTCATCGTGACGCTGCTGGTGTTGAGCATCGCTGCCATCTCGCCGATGAGCACGCGCATGCAGCGTCGCGCCCAGCAGTTCACCTTCGCCACGAATGTCGCCCAGACCGCCTTAGAGCGCGTGCGCACGCTGGACTTTCTGCAAATCACCGCGAACGGGCTCATCAGCGCAGGACTGGCGCAAACCATCGAACTGAACGACACAAACCAGTTCCGCGTGCGCTTCACGACGCTGCAGACGCCTGGCGGGGGCACGCTGAACCTCGCGAACGAATTGCGCAGCGGGTTTGGCACGATCGAGGTGGTGAACCTGACCACGAGCAACAATATTTCGATTGGGCTGAAGACGGTCATCGTCACGGTGCGCTGGCAAGAGCCGCGCACGAACCAGTGGCAGCAGGTGCAACTGGCGACGACAATCGCCAGCCTGAAGTAAGCGACTGCGCCGCGTAAGGCGCACTGCGTTGTACCACGCCCCTGCAAGGGGAGGCTTGCAGGGCGCGCGTCTATGGGGAGGACAACGATGCACAGGGGTAGGAACCGCCGCACACGCGGCTCGATGATGTTGGAAGTCGTGATGGCGAGCGCGCTGTCCGTAATCGTGATTGCGCTGCTGGTCAGCACGCAGATTCAAGTGCTGCGCAACTATCAGCGCACAATTAATCACAACACGGCGAACCGCGCCGCCTACAACGCGCTGCGCGAAATCCGCGAGATTGCGCAGCAGGCGGTCTCGGTCACGGTCAGCGGCGCCACGGCGACGATACTTTTGCCGCAGCGCGATGCTAACGGGCGGTTCCGCACGCCGATTCAGCCCGACACGGCGAACCCCGTCGTCGTGCAGGTCAACTTCTCGACGGGGCAACTGCGCCTGACGCAGAACGGGCAGACGCGCACGCTACTGACCAATCTCGTGAACACCACGCCGCAGGGCGCGTCCTACACGCCGTTTTCTGTGCAGCAGGTCGCACAGGGCGTCGTGGCGTTCCAAGTGCGCCTCAGCGTGCAGGAGGGACAGGGCGCACACGCGCAGCGCATCTGGTTTGAAGAGTGCATCCTGCTGCGCAACGCCACACAGAACTGAGGGGAGGTGATAGGGATGCGAAGGCACAAACCGCGCCGCACACGCGGCAGCACGCTGGTGACCACTTTGATTATGGGCGGGTTGGCGACCATTACGGGCGTCGCCTATTTGGACATCGCCACGCAAGACATGCGCACCGCCGCCGCACGGATGGACGAGGTGACCGCGCAGAACCTTGCGGACGGCGGGCTGCAGGCGATTACGCAAGACCTCTGGCGACAGTTCAAAATCGCTCAACGGTTCGACGCGATTCACAGCGCGTTGAACGGCGCAAGCCCCACAAGCCCGCGCTGGATTCGAAACGGCGCCTTCGCGGGCGTCGGCAACTACACCGCGTCGGTGATTGGCTACGAGCAGCCTGACAGCTACACGCGGCGCATCACCGTGCGCTCCGTCGGCTGGATCGACCGCAACGAGAACGGGCAGCTGGACGCCAACGAGCCGCGCCAAGTGATTGACCAGACCTTCAACCTGCAGCTTACCCGCTCGTCTGTGTTTGATTACGCCTACTTCGTGAACAACTACGGCTGGATGTATGGGTTTAGCAACGAGCAACTGGTGATGAACGGCGATTCACGCTCCAACGGCGATTTCGAGTTCCGCTACGGCTCCGGCGGACCGCCCGTAATCAACGGCTCGATTTACGCCTCGCCGAACGAGAAGCTCAGCCCGCGTGCAGCAGGACGAATCATCTTGCCCGGCGGCAACCAAGCGCCGCGCCAGTGGGATTCCACGACCTACGCTACGCGCCAACTGACCGATCCGTTTATGCGTCAGGTCTACAACAGTGCGATTCACGGCTCTCCAGGCAGTAGCAACTTCAACTATTGGCGCGACTACCTCTACAATCCGCAGGGGCAGATGATCAACAATTCGCCGTTCGGCGCGGTGCTGGCGGATGTGAATGGCACGCGCCGATTCGATAGCCATACGCTCGATAACCGCCCGACCAGCGAGCTAATCCTGCCCGATTTGAACGACCTGAACTACTACATCAACCTGTCGCGTACTTGGCGCAATCCGAAGGCGACCTTCTCGGACGGGCTGCCCAACCCGAACTACAACCAGCCCGCCCGTATCGAGGTCTGGAACCCGCAGCAGAACCGCTATGTGCGCGTTGACACGAACGGCGTCATCAACGGCAGCGTTGCGCTGATTGGCTACCGCGATAAGCCGATACGCATTCACGGACCGATTACCGTCACGCAGGATGTGGTCATTCGCGGCTATGTGGAGGGTCAGGGCACGCTGTACGCGGGGCGGAATGTACATATCGTGGGTGACATTATTTACAAAAACCCGCCTGATTTTCGCGGCAGCGTGCTGGACACGGTTCTGTCGCTCAACGAGCGGCGCGACGCGCTGGGGCTGGCGGCGCGCGGCAGCGTGATGATGGGCAACACGAAGCGGTTCCGCGACCCGTACCCCCTGTACTATATGAAGCCGCCGTTTACACGCGGACGCTACGACGAGAATGGCAACTGGATTCCCCCGTTTGACGCGACCCAAGTCGACAGCACGGGACGCCAGCGCTACCAGTCGGCGTTCGGCGACGCAGGGCAAAACGATATCGAACGGCTCTCGCTGCAGATCGATATCGACCAAAATGGAGTTATTAGCGACGACGAGCGCGGCATCTCGCGCATCGACGCCGTGATGTTCACCAACTTCGTGGGCGGGGGGAACCTCGCGACGGACGGGCGCGGCTTGACCGTCAACGGCGCGATTATCGCCAAGGACGAGGCGATGGTGCTGTATAGCCTGCCGCTGCGCTTCAACTACGACTGGCGCATCCGCGAGCGCAGTCTGGACGACCAGCCGCTGATCAACATCGAGCTGCCGCGCGTGGCGAGCGTCGTGCGCCTGGCATGGCAGAAGACGCGCTAAACACGCACCGAGGGAGGGAATATGCAAATGCGAACGGTTATTTTGGGCATCCTGAGCGCGGGGCTGCTCGCGCTGAGTTGGGGCATCGGCACGGAGGGGCGCAGCCCGAACGAGCGCCCCGACTGGTGGAAGCCGTATGAGAACGCGCCCGCAATTGAGGTCAGCCCCGAAGTGACTGCGCCGAAGGGCGACATCCCCAGCGTCGCGGAAGAGGCGGTGACGCGCAACGCGCCTGGCGGCGTGCCCGAGACCTTAGTGATTGGCAGCGACGACGCGATGCAGGGCAATACGCCACTTGCGCCCGCGATTGACAGCCAGCAGGTGCTGCAAGAGGCGGCACGCAGCCCTGACGGCGGGCGTCCGCTCTGGCGCGGGTTCGCGCTGTTCGGCGCGTTCCTGCTGTTAGGGGGCGGCGCGGTGTTCGGCGTGCTGCGCTGGCTTTCGAACCAACTTCCTGAGCCGCCTAAACCCACGCGCCGACGGCGGTTCTAAGCGGGGTGGCGGCGGCAGCGTCGCCGCCGCCACCCCCAAACCGCCCTACGCCTGCTCCATCGGGTAGCGCAACAGCGCGCTCACGCCCTGAATCGACGCGCGCGCCTCGCCATGCACGGTTTCTACTTGCGCGCCCTGCTCTAAAGCGCGCTCCAGCACCGTGTCCACAATATCGGGCATCGGCCACACCGTGACCGTGCCGTCGGGCGCGTCGTCGGGCGAGAGACCCAGCTGCGCCGACGGGTAGAACACTGCGCCTGGCTGCGTGAACTCGGTGTCGTACAGCAGGGCGCGCACATTGCCCCACTCCAGCGCGCGCAGCACAGCGGGCAGCCCAATCGCTTTCATCGCGGGCGTCGCCTCCGTGAGTTCCTTCAGCAGCTGCGCCTCCTGCTCCAAGTCCAGTTCCATCAGCCGATCCAGCACGCGCTCGTAAATCTGGTTGATGGGCATCTTGTCGTGCGCCTGAATCCTGCCTGCATAGGCGCGGCGCACATAGTCGTGCAGGTAGCTGGGGAACGCGCTCGCCAACTCGTCGGGCGCGGCGATGATGAGGCGGTCATACGGGTGCGTCTGGCGCAGCGCACGCACCGTCTCGGCGATCCGGCGCAGGTGCTGCTGCTGCTCGTGGAGTTTAAGCATCTGCACATTCCGCTCGCCCATGCCGTGCACGGCGGTGATGCCGCTGGGCGTGCGCACCCCGTGCGCGCCCGGAGGCAGAATCTCGCGGTCTTTCACGAGGCTGAACGCATCGAGCGCGCGGATGCCGTGAAGATCCACCTGATAAAAGTAGGCGTCGCGGTTGTCGAACACCACCACGAGGTTCACCCCGAAGTCGGCTTCGACGGCGAACAGGCGGCGCACATAGGGCGTCTGGTCAACCACCAGCGTGTTGCGCTCCACATAGGGCAGCAGCACGGTCTGGAACAGCCCCTCGCCCGAGCAGACGAACGCCGCCAGCCCGCGCACAGGCAGCGAGTTTTCGCCCAGCAGGTTCGACGGCTCCTCCACGAAGTCCTCCAGCCGCTGGAAGTCGGCGCGGATCGACTCGCGCGCCTCCGCCGAGACGGGGTGGTCGTCCAGCCAGTGGCTGAGCTGGTTGACCAGCGTCTTGAGCCGAATGCGGTACTTGGGTGGGCGCGTCGCCCGCTGGTCGGGCGTCATACTTAGATACAGCGTCGTGGTCAGAAACCGCTCCGATTTGAAGTGCTTCAGCGTCTCTAAGGTGTTTCGCATCGGTTGCCTCCTCGCTCACAGTCTCTATGCGGCTTGTTCCGCACGCCAACGGCGTTGGTGGGGTTCGTCGGGTGAATTGTACCCGCGTTGAGGGCAGAGATTCGCCCTCACCCCCAGCCCCTCTCCACCTCGTGGGAGAGGGGTGTAGGGGCGCACGGACATGTTTGGAGTGCTGAAGCGCAGCTTCAGCGTGGGCGGAAGCTGCGCTTCCGCACTCCATAATCCCCCTCGCCCGCCTCGCGGGAGAGAGGGACACAAGGGGTGAGGGCAAACAAGCAAGCATGCCAAGCGCAAAACAGGGGCGCACAGTGCGTGCGCCCCTGTACGATGAACCCCACCCCCGCATGCGGGGGAAGGGGGTGAGGGCTTACTTCTTCCGACGGCGCAGACCCAGCAAGCCCGCCAAACCCGCGCCCAACGCGACCATCGACGCCGGCTCGGGAACCAACTCAATCTCCAGCTGAGCAAACTCCATGCTCCCGCTATCACCAGGAGCGTCATCAAAGATGTAAAGCGACCAATTGCCCTGCATCTGCTCGTTGCTAAATGCAGTCAGGCTAAACGCGGAGGGAGCAGGAGCAGGTGCGGGAAACGTATCAGCAGGTGAGTATACCGAGCTTTTGTAAACGCCAGGAGCAGCATATGCACTATTGGGTATCGCATCTGTGCCGTTAACATCATCGAAGGTGTAGTTGCCATTCGGATCGTTACTTCCACCCGCATCGGACAGGAATAGCACCGCAGTGCCGGATGGTCCCACAAGCAGTGCGTCTATGTCGTCAAACCAGGTGTGGCTCAAGCCGCCCAGAGTGATCGATACCCGTGCGATGATACCGCTGTCTGACACATTGAAGACGATTGGGTAAGTAGACAAGGTACCGGAGGTACCGGAGCCAGGTATAGTAAACGGTCCTGTGACGGTATAGGTGTAGATCTGTGCGCCTGCGCTTGCCATCAGCGCGGCGAGTGCAATACTGCTCAGCCAAAGCTGTGTGTGTCTTAGCATAATCATGCCTCCTTCCATCGAGATTTGCGAGTCGCGCTCCTGTTCGGAGGGATCCGCCATCGATTAATGACTCAAAAACCGCCCAGAAGCGGACATCGCTTAAGCCTACTATACACCATCTTTGCCAAGATCGGGGGGTCTTTCAGGGGCATATGGGAAAAATCTGGTAAATTTGTCGGGTTTTCGCGCAGTTATCGACATTTTCGCGCAGTTATCGACAGCGATAGTTCGCTACTGTAAGTTCTTACGCTGCCACTCTTTAAGCAATTCGGGCGCGCGGGGGTCTAAAAACACGCTCTCAACAAACAATGCGTAAAGTTGGTCGTCCTTGAGCGGGGAGACATCCACGCGGGCGGCTTCCAGCACCTCTTTGCTGCGCTTGACCATGTACTGGAACTGCTCGTCGGTGAAGGTGGGCTTGAGTTCCGTGGCGACTTCGCTGACGACTTGGGCGCGCAGTTGGCGGCGTTTCTGGGCGGCGTCGGTCTCCAGCCGCTTGATGGTCTCCAGAAACTCTTTGGGCAGGCTCTTGCCGCGCGCGGTGTCTTCACGAATGCGCATGATCTCGTCCTTGCGGTTGCGCAGCTCCTTCGCCTCCTCTTGAATCAGCCGCTCCAGTTGTTTGTAGGCGCGCTCGTGGGCGGGGATGAGCCGCTCAATCTGGGTCTTGGTGAGGTTCAGCGGGCGGATGTTGTGGAACCAGGTGATGTCGCTGAGCGCGAGCAGCAGCTGGTCGACTTCCGAGAGGGTGGGCGTGCGTGCCTGTTGCGGGACGCCCAGTACCAGCGCGCACACCATCGCCATAATCAGCCCAATCCGCCGCATATCCCGATTATACCTGCCCATCCCGCGCGATTTTCGACGCGCGAGGGCGTATAATATTACAGGAGGCTTCGATGACAATCCATCGCCTGATGTATTGGCTCTTTCTGGCGGTCGGGATGATCCTGTTCGCGACCGTCGGGTTCTTGGTCGCAGACCCGTTTTTGAAGGCGGTGGACGGCTGGTTCGAGGGTCCTGCGCCGATTTCGCCGTTGTGGACGTGGGTGGGGCTGACCACAGCGGGGCTGCTGGTCGGCATTCTGGTCGCCAATCACGGGTTCCAGATTCTCTCGCGGGTGGCGCGCCACTTGGAGGAGGCGGAGCCCGACGAGAAGCTGGCGATTGGGCTGGGGCTGGTCTCGGCGGCGGTGATTACCTTCGCGCTCTACCCGCTGCTGTTCGCGATTGGCGGCGCGCGACTCGGTTGGGCGCTCACGCTGCTCGCGTTCGTGATCCTGGTCTACCTCAGCGTGGTGAGTTTCCTCAGCATGAAGGAGTACCTGCCGCTCACGGCGCAGATGGCGCGACGCTCCAAAGGCGTCAAGATTCTGGACAGCAGCGTCATCATCGACGGGCGCATTCGGGACATCATCCGCACGGGCTTTCTGGAGGGCAGGATTTATGTGCCTGGCTTTGTGCTGGACGAGGTGCAGCATATCGCCGATTCGGAAGACCCGTTGCGCCGTGCGCGGGGCAGGCGCGGACTCGATGTGCTGAAGCAGTTGCAAGCCGACTTGGGCGAGAACATGGAGGTGCGTACCCATGACCGCCTCGCGCCGCACACGGGCGACGAGGTGGACGCGCGGCTGGTGCGCCTCGCCAAAGCCATGCGCGCCGACATCGTGACCAACGACTACAACCTGAACCGCGTGGCGGAGGTGCAGGGCGTGCGCGTGCTGAACATCAACGAACTCGCCGAAGCGGTGCGCATCCATGTGCTGCCTGGCGAAGACCTGACGGTCATCCCTATCCGCGAGGGTCAGGAACCCGATCAGGGCATCGCCTACCTTGAAGACGGCACGATGGTCGTGGTGGAGGGCGGACGCGAGTACCTCAACCAGCCTGTGGAGGTGGTGGTGACCAGCGTGCTGCAGTCGGCGCGCGGGAAGATGTTGTTTGCCGAACCCAAGAGCGCGGACGGCAAGACGGAAGGAGGCATCGACTATTCTACACGCCCTAATTTTGGCGGCAGGAAGCGGCGTCCGATACGGTAAAGGCGACAAGTTGTGGCAGGTGCTGCTGGGCGCGCCGGTGTGGCGGCACGCGGTGTGGCGGCTGCTGAGCCATCCCGAAGTGGCGTCGGGCACGCTGGCGGTCGCGCCTGATAACGCCGCGCCGTTCGAGGCGTACCTGCAGCGATTCCCCGCGCCCAAGCCGCTGCGCATCCTGCCCTGCGGCGGGGCAACGCGCCAAGCGACGGTACGCAACGCGCTCGCGCACCTGCCCGACGGCGTGCGCTTTGTGGCGGTACACGACGCCGCGCGCCCGCTGGTCAGCCATGCGCTGCTCGATCGGCTGATTGCGACCGCCACACAGCACGGAACCGCCATCCCCGCGCTGCCTGTGCAGGACACGCTCAAACGCGCGGATGACGGGCGCACGGTGCAGGCGACCGTGCCGCGCGAGGGGCTGTACCGCGTGCAGACGCCGCAGGTGTTCCGCGCTGACTGGCTGATCAATGCGCATCGCCGCGCCGCCGAGCAGGGCTTCGAGCAGGCGACCGACGACGCGCAGCTGCTGGAACGCGCGGGCTACCCCGTATATCTGGCGGAGGGCGACCCGCGCAACCTGAAGCTCACGACGCCCGATGACCTGCACTTACTGCGCCTGTACGGGGGCGAGGGCGCACTGACCCGCACAGGGATTGGGTATGATATTCACCAGCTAACGGAAGGGCGCACACTGATGCTGGGAGGCGTTGCCATCGAGTATCCCTACGGGTTGCAGGGGCATTCCGACGCCGATGTCGTGTTGCACGCGATTTGCGACGCGCTGCTGGGCGCCGCCGCGCTGGGCGACATCGGACAGCATTTCCCCAACACCGACCCGCGCTGGAAGAACGCCCCCAGCCTGACGCTGCTGCAGCATGTTCGCACCGTGCTGGCGCAACACGGCTGGCAGCCCCTGAACATCGACGCGATGGCGCTTGCGGAAGCGCCGAAACTTGCGCCCTACATCCCCGACATGCGCCAGCGGATTGCCCATACGCTGGGCATCTTACCCGAACAGGTGAGCATCAAGGCGACGACGAACGAGGGCATGGACGCCGTCGGCGCGCGACGCGCCATCGCCTGCTACGCCGTCGCTGCCATCTACCCCGCTAACGGAGAGGCAGACCATGAGCAAATCCCGACGCAAACAGGTTGAAATCGTCGATGTGACCTTTCGCAGCCCGCACCAAGAGCTGAGCGAGTCCGAGAAAGCCTATGTGCGGCGCAAACTGCAGAAACTCGCGCGATTTTTCCACAAGCTCTGGGCGCTGGAGGTGACCTACGAGCTGGTGCGCGGGCAGCATCATGTCTCGGTGCTGGTGGACGCCGACGGGCAGAAGTTCCACCACGATGAGACGGCGCACGAGTTCCGCGCGGCGGTGGACGCCGTTGTGCAGAAGCTGGAACACCAGCTTGCCCGCTACAAGGAGCGGCTGCAGAAACGCGGACGCACCCCCCGCGAAGAGGTCATCGAGACCGCGCTCGCAGCAGGCGAGACCGCCGAGGAACCCGAAAACCCCGCGCCGAACCCGACTATTCGGCGCACGATTCGCGCGCCCCTCAAGCCGATGAGCCTCGAGGAGGCGCTCCTGCAGGCGGAGCTGGAGGGCGCGTCGGTGTATATGTTCCACGACGCCGACGCGAACCGCTACTGCGTGCTGGTGCAAGTCGAGAAAGGCGTCTACGACCTGATTGAGGGGCTTGGCTAAAAGCGTTGGTTCCCTCGCGCCTGTTGGCTTTGGTTCTGCTATGCGTGGCGTTGGGCGGGGCGCGCCTGCACGCGGGCGAGGTGCAGCTGCCGTCGGTCGCGCTGGCGGGCGTGCCGTTCGAGATTGCTGCCAGCGGCTTCGCGCCCCAGACTCGCGTGCAGCTACGCTTCGAGGACGCGCAGGGCAACCCACTGGCGCAGGAGGACTCCGTCGCCGACGAGTCGGGCGCGGCGTCGCTGCAGGTGCGCCTGCCCCAAGTGGGCACAGTGCGCTATGCGTGGCAGGCGGGTGAGGCGTCGGGCGACGGTACGCTGCGCGTCATCCCCGCGTGGTGGAGCCTGCTGCCGCCGCTGCTGGCGATTGCGCTTGCGTTGTGGCTGCGACAGGTCGCGCTCGCGCTTGTCGGCGGGGTGTGGCTCGGCGCGTGGCTGATTGCGGGCGGCGAGCCGTTCACACCCCTGCTGCGCGTGGTGGACACCTACCTGCTAAACGCCTACGCCGACCGCGACCACCTGCAGATTATCCTGTTCACGCTGCTGCTGGGCGGGATGCTGGGCGTTATCACCCGCGCGGGCGGGCTGCGGGCAATCGTGCGCGTGCTGAGTCGGCGCGTGCGCTCCGACCGCGGCGTGCAACTGAGCGCGTACCTGCTGGGGCTGCTCATCTTCATCGACGACTACGCGAACACGCTGTTTGTCGGCGCGACGATGCGCCCGCTGGCAGACCGCTATCGCGTCTCGCGCGAAAAACTGGCGTATCTGATCGACTCCACCGCCGCGCCTGTGGCGAACCTCGCGCTGATTGGCACTTGGATTGGCTTCGAGGTCTCCGTGATTGCCGACAGCTTCAAGGCGGCGGGGATTGCGCTGGAGCCGTACTGGGCGTTTTTGCTGAGCCTGCCGTATCGGTTCTACCCGATTTTCGCGCTGGCGTTTATCGCGTGGCTGCTGGTGTGGCGTCGGGACTTTGGGGCGATGTATCGGGCGGAGATGCGGGCGCGCATGACGGGCAAGGTGCTGGCAGACGGCGCGTCGCCGCTGGCGAACTACGACTCCGCCGAGCTGATGCCGCCTGACCACCTGCACGGGAGCCTGTGGAGCGCGGTGCTGCCGATTCTGACCGCGCTGGGCGGCGCGATTGGCGGGCTGGTCTACACGGGCTACTACGGCGCGTTGGACGCAGGCGACCCGATTACGCTGCGGACGGTGCTAGCGAACGCGAACTCGTACATCAGCCTCGTGTGGGGCGCGTTGCTGGGGTGCCTCGTGGCGCTTGTGTGCGTGGGGCTGACCCGCGCGCTGAGCCTGCGCGAGTCGTTCGATGCGTGGCTCGGCGGCGTGCGCTCGATGGTGCTGGCGGTGGCGATTCTGGGGCTGGCGTGGAGCATCGGCGCAGTGTGCGAGACGCTGCACACGGCGCAGTATCTGGTGCAGTCGCTGCAGGGGACGGTTAGCCCTGCATGGCTGCCCGCGCTGACGACGCTCACAGCGGCGGGCATCAGCTTCGCAATCGGCAGCTCGTGGGGCACGATGAGTATCCTGATGCCGCTGGCGGTTCCGCTGGCGCACACGCTCACGGCGGGGATGGGCGCGGAGGCGCAGCAGTTCTACCTCATCGCGACGCTTTCGTCCGTGTTGGCGGGGGCGACCTTCGGCGACCACTGCTCCCCGATTTCGGATACGACGGTGCTGTCGTCGATTTTCGCGGGGTCTGACCATATCGACCATGTGCGCACGCAGTTGCCCTATGCGCTGGTGGTGGGTGCGGTGGCGTGGCTGGTAGGCGATGTGGCGACGGCGTTCGGGCTGCCCGTGTGGGCGGCGCTGCTCCTTGGCGTTCTGCTGCTGGGCGCGATTGTGCGCATCGTTGGTAAACCGACGCCGAGATTTAGCGAGTCTGCATAATACACATCGTATGGGCGAAGCTTACGAGAACAAGCAAGGCTGAAGACCCCCTCCTGCAGGTCTTATACCAACTGCGCTACCAAAGTTCGTGAATGCACAGGACTCGAATCCCCCTCACCCCTTGACAAGGGGGGAGAGGGCAGGGAGTGGGGGGATTCTGCACGCGCAGGAATTTGTGAACTCGGGCTCGGCGATTGGTATCACTCCCACCGCCGTATCGGACGAATACGCACCTGACCCGCTCCGATGACCAGCAGGTGTCCCGCGAGGCGATCCGAGTTTTCTTGGATTGCTCGCAAGGTAAGCATAGCCTTGCGCTGGTTCGAGAGTCCTGCCAGCCGAAGCAGGATTATGCCCGTGCTGAGGCGCTGTTCACGCACCACGATTTCGCCAAAGTCCTTGTCCGCTGTCAGCAACAACCGCCCTTCGCGATTGGCGCTGTCTAATACAGCAGCGTCGTCGAGTCCAGGCGCGAGTTCCGCTACATACAGGACATCATAGCCCGCTTCCCTGAGTGTTTGCACAATCGGCTGGTCAACGCTTTCGTCTGCCACAAACTGCATACCAATCACTTAGTGTCTGCTAATGCGTACACAGTTTCTCCACGCACTAACTCCGCCGCAAAGAGAAGCGCCTCTTGGATGGCTTCTGGGGTCAGGCGGGGGTGCGACTCAAGGATTTGTTCGATCGTTTCGCCTGCTGCCAGCTTCTCCAGCACCAAGTCAACGGGAATGCGAGTTCCCTTGAACACGGGCTTTCCCATCATCACCTGCGGATGTGCTTCAATCCACTGATACTGACGCATCGCGCGGGAATTGTACCCTTTTGGGACGGTGAAGCAACCCTCAGCGCCGAAAGACCAGCACATACTCCGTTGGGTAGGCGAGGTAGTCGGCATCGTGTGTTTTGGTGAACTTGCCCGTCTGCTTGTCGCGCGTGCGGGGCAGAATCTTGCTGGGGATTTCGCGCAGAATCACGCGCTCTAATGCAAAGCCCAGTGTCGCCAACTGCTCGGCAAAGACCTGCGCGTTCTGCACCTCGACGCCGCTTAGGTGCGTGTTGCCAATCACGATGCAGGCGTAACCGTCGGGGCGCATCACCCGCCGCCACTCGGTGAAGCAGGCGTACATCTCGGCGAAGTAGAGGGCGACTTCACGCGCCTTGCGGGGGTTAACCTCACACAACCTGCCGACAATTGCCTCTGCCAGCGGCGAATGGAGGTTTCCTACAGGCTCGTGAACGCCGTTGGAACGCCCAATGAACCCCTGACGAAACTCGCGCAGGTCGGTCGTCATCTGGAACCACAGTGCGCTCAGCTGGTGCAGGTCGGCATACTCGTAGCTGGTGACATACGGCGGCGAGGTCACGATGAGGTCTACCGACTGGTCGGGCACAGGCAAGAATCGAGCATCGGCGCAGTGGCAATGTACAGGTGTGTCCAGTGTGCCTGCACGCTGCAGGAGTGCCCAGTATTCGCGGTTGCCCCACGCCATGCGCCGCACATGCCTGAAAAAGACCTGCGTCGGGTCGGGGATGGACTTCTCCAGCTTGCGCACAGGCTTGACGCTGCGGTCATGCCACCACGAGACGGGTTTCAGCGTGTGCGACAAGGCGCAGCGGAAAAAAGGTTGCACGGAGTCGTCCAGCATTTCGAAGGCGTGCTGAATCCGAGACAACTCATGCAGCACATCCTCGCGAAACCAGTAGCGCAGCCGCTCGTGCCAGTGGGGGTCGTTGACCGTCGCCCACACCTCGCCAAACAGCGACGGTTGTAGGGGCGACGCCAGTCTCTCCTGTACGCGGGCGATTGCCTCGCTCAGCAGGTGCGGTTCAAGGGCGCGTCCCTTCGCAGTGGCGATTAGGTGCGCCACGGGATTGATGTCCACCCCGACGCTCGGTCGCCCCAGTCGTTTCGCCTCCACCAACGCCGTGCCCGACCCCATGAAGGGGTCCAACACGGTATCACCCAGACGGGAGTAGTCCTCAATTTGCCGCGCCGCGAGTTGCGGGATGAACTTGGCAGGATAGCGGTGGTAGCCGTGTGTCGCGTAGCTCGTCTGCGCCTGCGTCAGGTGCGCAAACGCCCATTCGGGATCGGGAGTCAGCCCTGTAAACTGCTCCAACACTGACGCTGCAGAGTCTGCTAATCGAGTTCCAACCATCGTTTCAAATCCTCGCCCAAGCGGAAAACTCCTGCCACACAATCTCCTCAAAAGCCCTGCCTGAAGCTGACTTCCACGATTGTTCGGCATCCCTTGACGGCGTGTGCTGGCGGAACTGCGTGATGTAATCCCTCTTCAACTGCGCCCATGCCTGCGTGGGAGAGTTTCCTTCCTCGCGCAGTTGTCTGTACCTTTCGGGGAGAGACATCATATGCCTCCAGCGACAAAGTCACCTTCCACTCACAGGCTCCGACCCTGTTAGCCCCTCGAACGACTCGCCTGCGTGCGGGTGCGTTTTATCCTCGATGGAGGGTCCCCAAGTGTCCCGTGCGAAGGGGATTTCCTCGCCGCCCAGCGGGAAGTCCTTGCGCAGCGGATGCCCCACCCAGTCATCAGGCATCAGGATCCGCTTCAGGTTCGGATGCCCCTCGAACAGAATGCCAAACATGTCGTACACTTCGCGTTCGGGATAGTTCGCACCTTCCCAGATGCCCGTGACGGACGGCACAGGCTCGCCGTCGTCCACACGCACCTTCAGGAAGATGCGCCCGAAACTCACAGGCGAGTAGAGGTTGTAGACCACCTCGAACCGCTTGGGCTTCTCGCCTTTTTCCCAGTGGGGCAGCCAGTCGATAGCGGTGATGTCGCTGATGTAGAGGTAGCCGAGGTCGGGGTCGTCGCGCAGCAGGCGACAGACCTCCAGCAGTCGCTCTTTGCGAATATACAGCCAAGTATCCCCGCGGAATTCGTACACTTCCTCAACGGCGTCGGGGTACTGCGCAGCGATTTTCTGGTACTCGATGCGCTCGCTCATCGGCTCTCTCCTGGCAGGGCGGCGACGGGTTCAGGCTGGGGGGCGTTCAGGGCGGGCGCAGGCTCAGGCTTCAGCCGCCGATGCTCCACAGGGTCTTCCCAGTCCAGCGCGCCCTTTTTCCATTCGTACAGGAAGCTGACCAGCAGCAGCAGGGTGAACACGCCCACCACGCCGACAGCGAACGCTCGCGCGTCGGGGGGCAGGTCGCGCACCGCCACGAAAAACGGGTACAGGAAGGCAATCTCCACATCGAAGATGATGAACAGCATCGCGGTCAGGTAGAAGTGGATGGGGAACCGCTCGCGTGCGCTGCCAACGGGCGTGATGCCGCACTCGTAGGGCGAACCTTTCGCCAGCGACGGGCGCTTGGGTCCCAGCAGCCACGACCCGCCGACCATCACGGCGGCAATCACAGCGGCGATTGCGAACAGAATCAGCAACGGCACATAATCGCTCGGCATCGGAAGCTATTATACCTGACGGGGAGCGCTCGCGCCTGCACAGAAGCCGCTGCAATCGCTATGTTGACAAATTGGGCTCATGTGGTATAATTTGTCAACTCGTATGATTGGTGAACGCATTCGCGCTGCACGGAAAGCGCAAGGGCTATCGTTGCGTGCGTTGGCGGAGCGCGTTGGGCTGAGCCACGAGATGATCCGTCGGTACGAGCAGGGTAAAGCCGTACCGAGTGCATCAACGCTACATAAGATTGCCGATGCACTTAGGTGCAGGTCTGACTACTTTCTACGCCCAACGCTAATTGGCGAAATCAAGCCCGCGTTTCGTCTGAAACGCAGGCTGCCTGCATCCCAGCGTGCGATGATTATTCTGCGGGTTCAGGACTGGCTCGAGCGCTACCTAATCATCGAGCGGATTCTGGGACTGGACGCGCCCTTCGAGTTTCCCGACGGCTTCCCCTACCCCGTGCGCCAGATGGAGGATGTCGAGCAGGCGGCGATTGCCCTGCGCAATTCTTGGCAGATGGGATTAGATCCTATCGCCAATCTTGTTGAACTGCTGGAGGAGCGCGGGTTGCGCGTCGGAGTAATCTCTGGCGTCGAGGCGTTCGGCGGATGCGCTTTTGAAGTGGAGGTGGGCGATTGCCGCCAGCCTGTTCTCGTGTATGCCGACAACTACCCAGGCGATCGGCAACGCTTCAGCATTGCCCATGAGTTGGGGCATCTAATGCTGCGTGTAGAGGGCAACCTCGACGAGGAGAAGGTCGCCAACCGTTTCGCGGGCGCGTTCCTTGCGCCCCAGCCGAGCGTGATTCGAGAACTCGCCGCGATGGGAAGCACCCTAACTCTCAGCGAACTGGCGCACCTGAAGCAAAAGTACGGGATGAGCATGCAGGCATGGGTTTATCGCCTACGCGATCTGGGTGTGGTTAGCGAGTGGAGCGCCTCCCGCGTTTTTGCGATGTTTCGGGAGCGCGGCTGGCACAAAACCGAGCCAGGCAAACCATATCCTGCAGAGTCGCCGCGGCGCTTCGAAAGCCTCGTGTTGGCAGCCTACGAAGAGGAGATCATCACCACTTCACGCGCCAGCGAGCTACTGAACATGCGCTACATCGAGTTTCTGAATCGCTATCAACACCTGCGAGGAGGCGCATCGATTGCACTGCGTCGTGGACACAAGCGTCTGGATAAGTCTGCACAAGGCTGGCATCCTGCCCGAAGCGCTGCTGCTGATTAACAAAGGTTGGGTGTTTCTCGTGACTGACGCAATTGAGCGCGAACTGCAGGAGCCTACTTACGAAGCCCTCGCAGCGCAAGGGGTGCGCTACTATCCGCTTTCGGAGGAAGCGAACAGTCGGGTGCAAGCGCTGACACAAACAGAACTTGCGCTTTCCGAGGCGGATGCAAGTGCGGTCGTAGCAGCCCAGGCTGTGAGCGCGCTCATTCTCACAGACGATCGTCCGCTGCGCGAGAAGGCACAGGAACTCCGCATTCAGGTTCACGAAACGCTGTGGCTCCTTGAGCAGCTTGTCAAAGCGCAGCTCATAGATGACGCTGCTCTGTGCCTTGCCCTTGAGAGAATGATGGCTGCAGGAAGGCGGTTTCCCCCTCATCTCGTCAGCCGCCTCAAAACACACTACAACTGCTCCGAGTAGAGCTGCACACGAACGGAAGGGCTGGCGAAGCGTGCGCCTATCCCCTTTGCTCGCTGGCGCGGAGGTAGACCATCAGGCACGCAATATCGGCGGGGCGCACGCCAGGCACACGCGCCGCTTGACCCACCGTGCGCGGACGCACCCGCGCCAGCTTCTCGCGCGTCTCTTTGGAGATTGCAGGCAGCGCGTCGTAGTCCAAGTCGTCGGGGATGCGCCAGTGTTCCACCTTGCGCAGCTGCTCAATCTGCTGCTGTTGCTTGCGCAGGTAGACCTCGTACTTGGCAAGGATCTCCACGCGCTCGGCGATTTCGGCGGGGGCGCGCAGCGCGTCGGGGAACAGCTGCTGTAGCATCGCGTAGCTTACTTCGGGGCGGCGCAGGTACTCGTATGCGCTCAGCCGCGCGTTGACGGGCGTGCCGCCCAACGCCTGCAGCTGCGGGTTGTGTCGCCCGCTGATCTCCAGCGTCCGCAGGATCTCCAGCCCGCGCTCGATCGCCTCGTGTCGGCGCAGGTAGCGCTCCCAGCGCGTGTCGTCCACCAGCCCGACGGCGCGCCCGATGGGGGTCAGTCGCTCGTCGGCGTTGTCGTGGCGCAGGTGCAGCCGATGCTCCGCCCGACCCGTCAGCATCCGATACGGGTCGTCCACGCCCTTGGTCACCAAGTCGTCAATCAGCACGCCGATGTAGCTGTTGGAACGCTCCAGCACCAGCGGCTCGCGATTCTGCACCCACAGCGCGGCGTTGATGCCTGCTACCAGTCCCTGCGCCGCCGCCTCCTCGTAGCCCGATGTGCCGTTGATCTGCCCCGCCAGAAACAGCCCGCGCACCGCCTTCGTCATCAGCGTCGGGTACAGCTGGTCGGGGTAGACCATATCGTACTCCACCGCGTAGCCTGGGCGCAGCATCACGACCTCTTCCAGCCCTGGCAGCGTGCGCAGGAACGCTAACTGCGCCTCTTCGGGCAGGCTGGTGGACATCCCCTGCACATACAGGTCGTCGGCGTCCCAGTATTCCTGCTCCAGAAAGACGGGATGACGGTCTTTGTCGGGGAAGCGCACGATTTTGTCCTCGATGCTGGGGCAGTAGCGCGGTCCAATCCCCGTGATGTGCCCGCCGTACATCGCGGAACGGTGCAGGTTCTCGCGGATGATGGCGTGTGTGCGCTCGTTGGTGTAGGTCTGCCAGCAGGGAAGCAGCGGGCGCGGGGGCAACAGCGCGTCGTGCAGGTACGAAAACGGCGGGCACGGCTCCGACGGCACTTCCGTCAGGCGCGACAAGTCCACGCTCGTTTTGTCGATGCGCGGGGTCGTGCCCGTCTTGAAGCGCCCGATGCGGAACCCCAGTTGGCGCAGCGATTCAGTTAACCCGACGGCAGGTTCGTCGCCAAAGCGCGCCGCGCGGATTTTGCGCTCGCCGATATGGCACAGCCCGTTCAGGAAAGTGCCTGTGGTCAGGATGACGGCGCGTGCGGTCAGTTCCCCGTCGCGTGTGCGGATGCCGGAGCACACCCCGTCGCGCACAAGTACCGCCTCTGCCGCGCCCTCCAGCAGGGTCAGGTTCTCCTGCTGCTGCAGGGTGCGTCGCATCTCGGCGGGGTAGTGCGCTTTGTCGGCGTGGGCGCGTAGCGTGCGCACAGCGGGTCCCTTGCCCGTGCCCACGAAGCGGATGTGCGTCAGCGTGCGGTCAATGTTCACGCCCATCTGCCCGCCCAGCGCGTCGATCTCGCGCACCAAGTGCCCCTTGGCAGGACCGCCAATCGAGCAGTTGCAGGGCATGTGCGCCGTGCGTTGCAGGTTCAGCGTGATGACCGCTGTGCGGCAACCCATCCGCGCCGCCGCCAACGCCGCCTCACACCCCGCATGCCCCGACCCCACCACGAGTACCTCAAAGTCCGTCATCGGGGGAATTGTACCCATCCGCCGTTGGGAGTTCCCTGTCGACGCCAGGGACATCCCAGCAGACACCAGGGACATCCCAGCGGACGCCAGGGAGTTCCCTGTCGACGCCAGGGACATCCCAGCGGACGCCGGGGACATCCCCATCGCTGCGAGAGACGCCTACGGGTTCTCCGTTGCCGAAAGTTTCGCGGCATGCGCCCGTATCGCAGCGCGGTCTGCCTCGCTGAGACGGCGCAGGTTGCGTACCTGCTGCGCCAAGCGCGGGTGGTTCTCGAGCAGCCGTTCGTGGCGCATCAGGAAGTCCCAATACAGCGTGGTGAACGGGCAGGCGTCCTCGCCGACGGCGCGGGCGGGTCTGTAGCGACACCCCGCGCAGTAGTTGCTCATCCGCTGCAGGTACTTGCCGCTGGCGATGTACGGCTTGGACGCCATCAGCCCGCCGTCGGCGAACTGCGACATCCCGTACACATTCGGCAACTCCACCCACTCCACCGCGTCCACATAAATCGCCAGATACCACGCATGCACCTGCTTCGGTTGCACGCCCAGCAGCAGCGCGTACAGCCCCGTGACCATCAGCCGCTGGATGTGGTGCGCGAAGCCGTAGCGCAGGGTTTGCCCAATCGTCTCGCGCAGGCAGTTCATGTCGGTTTCGCCCGTCCAGTAGAAGTCGGGCAGGTTCGCGTCGGCGTGCAGCGCGTTGCGCTCCAGATACTCGGGCATATACAGCCAGTAGACGCCGCGAATATACTCGCGCCAGCCCAGCAGTTGGCGCACGAAGCCCTCCACGCTTTGCAACGGCGCGTGCTTTTGGTGGTAGGCGTCCACCGCCTTCTGGATTGCCACGCGCGGGTCGAGCAGTTTCAGGTTGATTGCCGACGACAGACGCGAGTGGTACAGGTACGGTTCGCCTGTCCACATTGCGTCTTGGTAGGGACCGAACAGCGGTAGGCGGTTCTCGATGAAGTCGTCCAGCGCGCGTTCGGCGTCTTCGGGGGTGACTGCCCAATCGAAGTCGCGCAGGCTGCCCGGATGGTTGGGGAAGCGCGCCTCCACCAAGCGGATGACCTCTTGCGTGATGGCATCGGGCATAAAGCGCACGGGCTGGGGCACAAGCCCTGCTCCCTGCTTGCCGAAGGTTTGGCGGTTCTCGGCGTCGAAGTTCCACGCGCCGCCGATGGGCTGCTTGCCGTCCATCAGGATGCCTGTGCGCTGGCGCATCTCGCGATAGAAAAACTCCAGGCGCAGTTGCTTGCGTGCGGCGGCGTGCTGGCGGAACTCGTCGAGCGGAATCAGGAAGTGGCGGTCGGGGCGCACCTCCAGCGGCGCGCCGAGTTCCCGCGCGGTCTGCAACAGGCTCTGTTGCACGCGGTACTCGCCTGGCTCAACGACGATGAGTTTCTGGGGCTGGTGGGTGCGGATGGCGCGGGCGAGTTCGGTCGCGAAGCTGCCGCCGTTGGCGGGGTCGTCCAGCGCGTGGTAGTGTACCGTGTAGCCCTGCTGGCGCAGCCAGTCGCGGAAGTGGCGCATCGCGCTCAGGAAAATCGCAATCCGCGCCTTGTGGCTCCACACATGGGTCGCCTCTTCGGCGACTTCCGCCATCCAGATGGCGTCGCAGGTAGGGTCAAACCCGTCCAGCGCGGCGGAACGGCGGTCTAACTGGTCGCCCAGAATCAGCACCAGATGGCGCACAGGCAAAGTGTACCCGAACGGGGGACGCTGTTAGGTCTCGTGCTGCGGGGGCGGCTCGGTGGATGCGGCGACCTGACCGCCTTCCAGCAGCCGATGCACGACCGCGCCTATGGTGGTCGCCAGCCAGTATAGCCCCAGCGCCCAGCCGAACACAGGGATCCACACGACGGCAGGGATCAGCAGGCTCGCCGTCAGCACGCACCAGCCGGGGTGCGCCTCGGCGACGCCGAACGCCTGCAGGATGCGCTCGCCGATGCGCCACGCTGTCGCGCCGTAGCCGACCAGAACCGCCAGCCCCAGCAGCAGCCCCACCAGCACAATCAGCAACTGCAGCACGCCGCGCGCGGGCGCGTCTTCGGGCTGGTTCTGGGCAGCCGCGCCCAGCACGAGCGCAAGCAGGGCTGCGCTCGCCAGCGTCAGCGCGCCGCGCGCGCCCACCCCGCGCTCGCCCCGACGAAACAGCGTCATGTAGTCCGCCGTCAGCCCGCGAAATAGCGCGACATCCACCAGCCCGACCGCCGTCAGCGTCACGCACAGCGACAGTAGCCCAATCAGCCCCTCCAACTAAATCACCTCCTGCAGGCGGTTCCACAGCGTCTGGGCGGGCGCCGTGAACGGGCGCGTAAGCGTCTGCACGACCGCGCTCGGTTTCAGCGCGTCTACAGACGGCGCATCAATCGGGGCGCGGAAGGCGACCAGCAGCAGCGCGGTGGGCAGGCACAGCGCGAGCGCGAGTCGCAGCGCGCCGCGCGGCTCAGGCGCAGGTTCGGGCAGGCGCGCGGCTGGCGCAGGCAGTTGGGGCAACGCGCGCAGCGCGCGCCCCACCGCTTGCCACGCCTCCAGTTTCGCACGGCAGGCGGGACATCGGCGCAGGTGCGCCTCCACCGCCGCGCGTGCTGGCGCATCGAGCCAGCCCTCCAGCCAGTCGTGCAGCGCAGGTTCCAGTCGCTTGCAGTCGTTTCTCATCCGAGTTCCTCCTCCAGCCAGCGGCGCAGGGTTTCGCGCCCGCGATAGAGCCAGGTCTTGACCGTGCCTTCGGGCGCGTTCAGAGCGCGCGCCACCTCTGCGACGGACAACTCCTCGTAGTAGTAGAGCAGCATCGCCGCGCGTTGGGGCTCAGGCAGGCGCATTAGTAGTCGCTGCACCGTGCGCCGCTGCTCGCGTTCATACAGCCGCTCCTCCAGCGTCGGGGCGGGCGGGGCGGCTTTGGCGGCTTGCTCCAGATACCGCTGCTCGGTAGCGCGGTCGCGCCGCGCGTTCAGGCACACCCGCGCCGTCAGGCACAGCAGCCAAGTCGCGAACGGCTGCGCGGGGTCGTACAGTGCCAGGCGCGTGTAGGCGCGCAGGAACGCCTCCTGCATCGCGTCTTCCGCCGCGCTCGCCTCGCCCAGCATCCGAAACGCCAGCGAGAACACACGGTCGCGGTAGCGCGCCACCAGCGCGTCAAACGCGCCCGTGTCGCCCTGCAAGCACCGCTCCACCAGAGTCGCGTCGTCGGGCATCGCTACTTCACCAATCGCACCGATTGTACCAGCCAGCGGTTGCTGGTCGGTCCGCCTTCCGTCAGTGCGCCCCAGTCCGCCAGCGAGAGCATCTTGACCGTCGCAGGGGTCAATTTGCCGTCGCCCTTGCCTTTGGTGTCGTCGCTAATGGCGAACTGGCTCCACAGCAACCGCTTCGCTTCGGGCTTGCTCTCGCCGCCCGCCTCGAAAGTCGCCGACCACCGCTCGCCGTCTTGCTCCTCCACGAACACCGCCAGCGTTGTGGGCGTCTTGACCTGGATGACCACCTCGACGCCCTTCGTGTCGCGTAGGGCGTTCGGCGCTACGCCGCACAACGCGCCGAAGATGTAGGGGAACGGCATATCGTACTCCACGCGCATGCCGCCCGCCTCGCGCGTGAGGCTTGTGTAGGCGGTCGCCATCCACACGAGGTAATCGCGCTGGAAGTCGTCGAGCATGTTGGGCGCAGCGCGGCGCGCAGGCGCATCCGACAGGAACTCGAAATCGTCCAGCCACAGCATGTGCGTCCCCGTCTGGTCGCTGAACAGAATCGCCGCCTCAGGCGTCGTCGCGAAGAACGCGCTCACATTGATCAGCCCCAGCCCCTCCACCTCGTCCATATCGAGTTTGTTGTTGACGGGTTTGGTGTCTTCGGCGAGGGTGAAGTCGGCAAGCGCAATCGTGACCCGTTGCCATTCGTTGCCGCTGACCCAGAACGGCGCAACCCACCGTTCGCCGCCCTGCTCTTGCAGGCTGAGCGCGAAGAGCGCGGGGCGGTCTGCCTTAATCCAGAACCGAAAGCCCTGCGCCCACAGTTCAGGCTCCAGGTAGATAATCGCGTTCAGTTTGCCCGCCGCCGCGGTGTAGGTGTAGCGCAGCGCGCGCTTGCCCGACTTGACATCGTTCGGGTTCTCGGTGAGTTCCACCTTGCCGCCTGCGCCAGGCAGCACCAGCCACCCGTGCTGGGGCGTCTCGAACCCGATGACCGACTTCGGCGTCTGCGCCCATAGTGCGCTCGTCAGCGTCAACAGCCCCACAACCGTCCAGTATCGCATGGTCGTCTCCAAGACAGTATACACGGCGCGAATTCGGAGGGTTTCAGATGGAATTGGGCGCGTGGGCAGTGAACATCCCCCGTGCCTGCGCGTCTATAGGCGACGGAGGATGAAACCATGCGAGTGAAAACGATTGTTGTGAGCGTGCTTGCGGCGAGCCTTGTGTACAGCGCGTGTGCGCAGGGCGTGTTCGGCGGCGGGCAGCCCCGTCAGGGACAGGGCGGTCAGGCGCAGCGCGGGCAAGGCTTCGGCAGGATGATGGGCGCGGGCATGGCAGGCATGCTGCTGCAACGCCCCGATGTGCAACGCGAGTTGAACCTGACCGAGCAACAGAAGACACAGATTCGACAGATGCAGGAGTCGATGCGCACGGCGATGCAGGAGATGCGCAACATGCCCCCGCAAGAGCGTCGCCAGAAGATGGAAGAGCTGCGCCAGAAAAACGACCCGACCAAAGTGCTGAACGAGACCCAGAAGAAGCGACTGCGCGAGCTCGAGCTGCAGGCGATGGGACCCACCGCGTTCCTGCAGCCCGAGGTCGCCGACGAGCTGAAGCTGACCCAAGAGCAGCGTTCGCGCCTGCAGGGGATTGTTATGCAACAGATGCAGCAGTTGCGCGAGCAGTTCCAAGGCGGCGCGGGACAGGGGCAGGCAGTCCAAAACTTCCAGCAGATGCGCGAGCAGGCAGAGAAGCAGATGCTGGAGGTGCTGACCCCCGCGCAGCGCGAGAAGTGGCAGCAGATGCAGGGCAAGCCGTTCCAGTTTGAAGGCGGTCGCCCAATGCCGTGGGGCGGTATGGGCGGCTTCGGGCAGCAGGGTCGCCCGCGCGGCGGCTCGGGCTTCGGCGGCGGCGGACGCGGCTTCGGCAACTAACAACTTACCTCCTCAAGCGAACACCGGCAGAGTGCGCCCTCCCCAAGGGGAGGGCGGCTCTGTTTAAGACGCCTGCTCGTGCGACGGCGCGGGCTCCTCGTACAACGGCAAGCGCACCCGAAACACGCTCCCGACGCGGTACTCGCTCTCCACTTCCACCTGCCCGCCGTGCGACTCCACGATGTGCTTCACAATCGCCAGCCCCAGCCCCGTGCCGCCGTCCGCGCGCGAGCGCGTCTTGTCCACACGGTAGAACCGCTCGAAGATACGCGGCAACGCCTCGCTGGGGATGCCAATCCCTGTGTCGGCGACCTCCAGCACGGCGGTATGCCCTTCCGCGTAGGTGCGCACCGTCACGCTGCCCTGCGGCTTGTTGTAGCGAATGGCGTTGCTGATTAGGTTCAGCGCGACCTGCAGAATCTGGTCGCGGTTCGCCAGCAAGTGCAGGTCGGGCGTCAGCTCCGCCGTAAGCGACACATGGGCGCGCTGCGCTTCCGTCTCCATCTCCTGTACCGCCTGCTGAATCACGGGCGCGAGTTCGAACACCTCACGCACAGGCTGCATCGACTCGGCGCGGGTGAGCGTCAGTAGGTCGTCGGCGATGCGCGTGAGCCGATCCGCCTCCTGCACAATCAGGTTCAGGAACCGCTGGCGCGTGCCGTGCGGCATCTCGGGGTCGTCATGGATGGTCTCCGCCAGCGAGCGGATGGACGCCAGCGGGGTGCGGAACTCGTGCGACACATTCGCCACGAAATCGCGCCGCACCTGCTCCAAGCGCAGCAGCTCGCTCTTGTCCAGCAGGGCAATTGCGAACAGTTTGTGCGCGTCCGCCTCGCCGAGATACCAGATATGCGCCTCCGTGTGTCGCTCTTTGGGGAAGCTGAAAGTAATTTCGCCTGACACCGCCGATTCGCGCCGCGCCGCCTTGAGCATCAGCAGGTACAAATCGTAGCTAAAGGTCAACGCCAGCAGCGACTTGCCCGTCATGTAGCGGAAGCCGAACCACTCCAGCGCGAGCCGATTGGCGTAGCGCAGCATGGCGTCCGCGTCGCAAATCAGCAGCGGGATGGGCATGCCGTCAATCAGCGCGAGCCGTCGCCGCTGCTGGCGCGTCAGCTCCAGTTGCAGCGCCTCGATGTCGGCGTTGCGTTCGGCGAGCTGCTCGCGCAGCGTGGCGAACCGCGCGTAGAGCCGCCGCACAAAATAGAGCGCGAGCAACAGACAGCCGACCGCCGCCGCGACCGCCGCCTCGCGCCACGCAGGCGAGAGATCCACCAGCGCCGTCAGCAGCAGCAGCCCCGCGCTCAGCCAGAGCAACGCGGGTAGCCAGCGAAAACTCATCCCTCGAAACGATACCCGCTGCCCCGCACCGTCTGGATATAGCGCGGGTTCTGGGGGTCAGGCTCCACCTTCGAGCGCAGCCAACGCACATGCACATCCACTGTGCGCGGGTTCACATAAGTACCCAGCCCCCACACATGATCCAGAATCTGGTCGCGCGAGAACACCTTGCCCGGATGAGTCGCCAGCAGTAGGAGCAGGGCATACTCTTTGGGGGTCATCGACAGCTCCTCGCCGTCGCGGTAGACGCGCTTGGCGTCCAAGTCGATTTCAATCGAGCCGAATCGGATTCGGGGCGGCGGGGGCGGCTGCGCACGGCGCAGAATCGAGCGCACGCGGGCAATCAGCTCCGCCACGCTGAACGGCTTGACGATGTAGTCGTCCGCGCCGAGTTCGAAGCCGCGAATCTTGTCCTCTTCCGCCGCGCGCGCCGTCAGAAACAGCACGGGCGTCTGGCTATGCTGGCGAATAATCCGACACAGGTCGAACCCGCTGCGACTGGGCAGCATCACATCCAGAATCACCAGATGCGGCTGATGCTCATGGAACAGTTGCAGGGCGTCTTCGGCGTTGTCGGTCGCAAAGACCTGCAGTCGCTCGCGCTGCAAGTTGTATTGCAGCGTCTCGCACAGCACAGGGTCGTCCTCCACGAGCAGCACGCGCACGGGCTTGTGCGTCTCAGGCGCGTCGGGGCGTTCCGCTTCGGCAGTCTGGCTCATCGTCAGTCCTCCACGATGATTTCGACATTTGCGCGGGGCACGACGGCGACCGTGCCGTCATCCAGCTTAGCTTTCAGCACGCGGGCGTGCGTGCCCGATTCGATCTCCATCAGTTCGGGTGGCAGTTCGACGACCGTGCCCAGCCGTCCGAAGTACGGTTCGCGGATGATGCGCACCGCGCTGCCGATATCGAGCAGTTGCGCTTGGCGCGCGGGCGGCGATTCGGGCAGGCGCGACGGGTCTTCCAGCGGCACGATGATCTCGGGTCGGATGACCCCCGCGCGGATTTGCGTCGCGCCGTTGATGGAGGCGGTCTTGCCCTCCAGACTTTTCAGCAGGCGGAAGGTGCGGTTCGCCATCTGAATCGCGCCGAAGCCCTCGGTGACGATGATCGAGAGCGGGATGTCTTCCGAGCCGGTGATGGCGACGCCGATGTCGCGCCCCAAATACCGAATCAGGTCGGTGTCGCGAATGCCGCCTGCGACGATGCCGACCGCGCCACGCTCGGCGGCGCGGGTAATCGCGTCCGCTTCGACGGCTGCGCCGCCGACCAGTATCTGCCCCGCGACATCGTTGGGGATATGCTGCGCGGTGAGCGTCTCGCTGGGGCTACTGACCAGCACGCGCAGGGTTCCGCGCCGCTCACCGCCTACGCCGAAGATGCCCTGTATCAGCGCGCCTTGCGTCTCGATGACCGCGCCTTCTTGGGGCAGCACCTTCACCACGCGCCCCTGCACATAGGCGTTCACATCGATGACCGTCGGCGGCTGGCGCACGCCCACATGGCCCGTGACCTCCGAAATCAGTTCCACTGTGCCCGCCACAGGCGACTTGGCGACGCCGCGAAACAGCCCCAGAAAGCCCTTCGTCTCGGCAATCACTTGGTCTTTTTCGACGGTGTCGCCCTCTTTGACCGTGAGCGCGCTGTGAATCTGCTTCGGCTCGATGCCCAGCGTCTGCGCGACGCGCACCGTCTGCAGGATGCCTGGCAGCAACGCGCGGGCGACCACTGTGTCGGGCTGCACCAAGTCGCCCTCCTGCACCAGCACCTCGCCCTTGATGGGCAGGCGGCGCGTTTTGAGAATCACCGTGTTCGCGCTGACGGTCAGTCCCGGTGTGTATGCTGTGCCCATACCCTCTCTCCGTGTTAGCTCTGTTTCGTTTCCACGCGGAGCGCGTGTCGGCGCTTGCGTTTGGCGATGCGCCCCACCAGCAGAATGCTCAGAAAGTAAAGGAACACCATCGGCAGCCCGATGGCGAACATCGAGAAGGCGTCGCCCGAAGGGGTCAGCAGCGCCGCCAGCAAGCCGATGCCCACAATCGCTTGACGCCAGTATTTCCACATCGCTTCGGGCGTCGCCAGCCCAATCTGCGCCAGAAACATCAGCACCACAGGCATCTGGAAGCCCAGCCCGAACGCGAACATCATCTTCACCACGAACATGATATATTGCGCGGGGTTCTGGAACAGTTGCGCGTCGGGGTAGTCTTGCAGGTAGCCCAGAAAGAAGTTGAACGCGGCGGGCAGGATGTAATACCCCAGCGCGACGCCCGAAAAGAACAGGAACGCGCTGAACGGCGCGATGAGTTTGACCGCGCGCTTTTCCTGCTTGGTCAAGCCAGGCGCCAGAAAGCCCCACACCTCGCGCATCAGCAGTGGCATCGCCAAAATCAGCCCCATAATCAGCGCGAGCTTGAACTTCAGAAAGAACGGCTCGGTCGCATGGGTGAAGACGAACTTCGCGCCTTCGGGCTTGGTGCGCAGCAGCGGACCCGCCAGAAAGTCGTACACATACGGGGTAATCGCGAAGGCGACCACCCAGCCGAGCATGATGTAGATGAGCGCGCGGAAGATGCGCTTGCGCAGCTCCTCCAGATGCTCCATGAAGGTCGCCTTCGGCTCATCTTCCGTGCGCGCGCGGGGCGGCTCCAAGTCGGCTGGGTGGGTCATCTCACAAGATTCGGAACAGCTTCATATCGATTTCGAAGCTGAATCGGTTGATGATGTTGCGTGCGCCTGTTTGTGCGCCGCCGCCGCCACCGAAGCCGCCGCGGGTTCCGCCAGGTTGCCCGCCGGGTGCGCCCAGTCCGCCCGCGCCCGGTGCGCCGAGTGCGCCTGGTCCGCCGCGCGGCGCGCCGCGCGGCGCGCCGCGCATTTAGCCTTAATCGTCCGCGCCGAAGCCGCC
>JAIMAN010000101.1 GCA_023511915.1 Armatimonadota bacterium | reverse complement strand
CTTGTTTCCCGTGTTTGCTCAGGCGCGCGAGAAGGCGCGTCAAACGACCTGTCTGTCCAACGGCAAGCAGATTGGACTGGCGACGATGATGTATGTGAACGACTACGACGAGATGTTCCCCTTCCAGCAGTGGCGCGACTGGGGCGATGCGCAGGTGCCTGGGCGTCGGCGTGCGTGGACGATGGACATTGCGCCGTATGTGAAGGCAGGGCAGTACGGCAACAGCGGTCATGGCGCGGCGCGCGGTGTGGGCGGCATCTTCATCTGCCCGTCGCACCCCGACCCGAAGCAGGTGTTCCATTACGGCGTCCACGAGTCGCTGTTTCGCGGGTGTTGGTGGGGCTCGCCAGGTGAGATTCAGCCCTGCAACGACCCGTCCGCCTCGTTAGCGCAGATTGACCGCCCGTCGGAGATTGCGATGGTGCTGGAGAAAGGGCGCGCCGACTTCCAAGATGTTCAGCCCGACGGCACCTCCAACTCGTGGCCGTTCTTCATGAGCGCGGGGCATGTGTGGGCGTGGGAGAACCCTGCAGCGGGCTGGCCCAACGGTCCTGCGAACCGCAACGCAACGGGATTCTCGTACCCCAACCCTGACCGCGACTGGGCGCCGCGCACTTGGAACGGCGTGTGGCCGCACTCCGCCGTGATGCCGCGCTTCCGACACAGCAACACCACCACGACCGTGTTCACCGACGGGCACGCGAAGTCGATGCAGAAGGGACGCCTCAACTGGGTGGATCACATCTATGTGCAGGGGCTGAACTCGTGGGGCTCCGCGCGCTAACCGACGCCTAACTACGGGCAGGGTGTAATCTGCCCTGCCCGCCTCGCTACTGCGAATTACCCCGATCAAGTGAAGGAATCAATGCCGCCAGCTCGAATCGGCTGGCGGAGAGCACGCTATGCAGCGACCACGCTCAATCACCGTCATCGGCATCATCGGGGTCATCTGGGGTCTTGTAGGTACGATTGGAGGGCTTGGCGGGATGCTGGCTCTCCTGATCGCGCCTGAGTGGTTTATGGAGTGGCTGAAACGCGGGGCGTCGCCCGAAGTCGCGACACATTTCACGCAGGTGATAGGCGACCCTTACACGCGCTGGTGGAGCGTCTTCCTGACAGGGGTGCAAACGGCGTTGAACGCGATGTTGTTGTTCGGCGCGATTGGTCTACTGCGCCTGCAGCCGAAAGGGTGGTGGCTGATGATGGGCTACATCACAGGCGCGCTATTCTGGGCGGTCGCCGATCGCCTTCTTTTGAACCCGACGGTGTATCAGTCATTTCGTGAGCGTTATCAGATCGAGGATCGCACCACGCGCCCTGTACCGCGTTTCACCCTCGGCTTGCTGTACCCCGTGATTAGCGCGTATATTCTCACGCGCCCGAAGATTATGGCGCTCTACAAACAGGACGACGACAGTCCGCCCCAGGAGGGCTGACGCGCCGTTAGTCTTCCTCCCACACGAAGCGGGGGACGGGCGCGTCGCCGAAGTTGAGGCGCACCAGCGGGCGGATGAGTTGGTCGTGCATCACGCGCTCGGCTAACTCGGCACGCAGGGCGCGCAGTTGCGTCTGCAGCACTTTGAGGTGGACTTGCCCCAGCGCGAGACTGCCCACGCGCTGCCCCTCGTCGGTGGTGAGCGTCTCGCCCAGAATGCTCTTGGCGATTTCGGCGTTGTGGTGCGCGATTGCCTGTGCGAAACTCTCCGCGCCCGACTGCTTGAACTCCAGCGCGCTTACCTGTACCTCTTCGGGCACAATCATCGCGGTCTCCTGTTGCACCTTGTCCAGCGCGCGCAGGAGTTCCTCTTGCTGGGCGGGTGGCAAGCCGCGCTTGTAGACGCCAATCAGCGTCGGCGAGGCGTATTTTGACAGGAACAAATCCCACTGCTGCAGGACGCGCTCCTTGCTGCGCCAGGCGCGGTAGGCGGCGCGCAGGTCGGATTCGCCTGCGGGCGACTCGTAGCGCGGGTTGTAGGCGTACAGGATGAACTTCTCGCGGGGCAGGGCAAGTTGTCTGCCGTCGGGCGCGTGCAGGATCAGTGCGCGCACATTCCGATAGGCGTCCACCTCGAAGCGGAACAGGGCGGGGTTTTTGGCTTTGAAGCCAACGAGTGTCCAGTAGCCTGCGTAGGGCGGCTCGGCACGGTAAGCATAGAGTTTCTCCAGAATCGCGCACCCTTTGGCGAGGGCGTCCAGCACGCGCCAAAGCAGTCCGAACACGCCGCCCTGCATCGTGTGCAGGGTGTATTGTATGAACTCGTGGGCGCGCTGGGCGTCAGGGCTGGCGTCGGCAGCCTCCAGTCGCCACGGGACGCTCAGCACGCCCCACCGCTTCAGGTTGAAGCACGCCCTGACATGCGCGTCGGTGAGCATGCGCTCGTAAATCGCGTAGCCGTGCTGGCTAATCAAGTCGTCGAACTCGGCGGGGTCGCGTTCGCCATGCGTTTCAATCTCCACAGGCGCGTACTCGCGCGCCAAGTCCACCGTGCGTTTGCGGAACCAGCGCATCATAGGACTCTCCGCTTATGGGGATGGGATATGCAAGGTCGGTAAACTTGGGCGGCAGGAATTGGGAGGGGTAGGGCGAACAATCGTAGTATGCATACGCAATCCGTATCGCGTGCAGAGACGCCTTCCTTATCTCCTGACGGCACAATGCCGCTGATTGCGATGCGCGGCATAACGAAGCGGTTCGGCGCGCTGGTCGCCTGCGACGCGGTGGACTTGGCGGTCGCGGCGGGCACGCTGCACGCGATTATGGGCGAGAACGGCGCGGGCAAGACGACGCTGATGCGCCTGCTGTACGGCTACTACGCGCCCGACGCGGGCGAAATCTACCTGCGTGGCAAGCGCGTGCAGTTCCGCACCCCCGCCGACGCGATTGCGCACCACATCGGCATGGTGAGCCAGCACTACAGCATCATCCCCGAACTGAGCGCGCTGGACAACCTGATTTTGGGCGCGGAGCCGACGCGCTTCGGGGGGTGGCTCGATCGCCGCACGGCGCAGGCGAAAGCCGAGCAACTCGCCGACGCGCTCCAATTCCAGCCCGACTGGAGCCGCCCTGCCGCCGAACTGAGCGTCGCCGCGCGACAGAAACTGGAGATTCTCAAACTGCTCTGGCGCGACGCGGAGATCCTGATTTTGGACGAGCCGACGGCGATGCTCTCGCCGCGCGATGTGGACGCGCTGTTCGAGACACTGCTGCGCCTCAAGGCTCAGGGGCGCACCATCCTGCTGGTGACGCACAAACTGAACGAGGCGATGCGCTATGCGGACTTCGTGACGGTACTGCGCGGGGGGCGCAAGGTCGCCGACGCGCCGATTGCCGAATTGGACGCCCCAACGCTGACGCGGTGGATTGTGGGGGATGACGGCGCGAGTCTCGAGACCCCCTCCTCAAGGTTCCCCCTACAGGTAAGGGGAACCGACGCCCCACCTACGGATGGAACCGCGCCTGCACGGTTCCCCGCGCAAAGCGAGGAAGCCTTCGCCTCTACGCAGTTCCACGCGCAAAGCGGGGAAGCCTTCGCTCCCACACGGTTCCCCGCGCAGAGCGGGGAAGCCTTCACCCCCACGCGGTTCCCCTCGCGAAGCGGGGGGAACCTTAAGGAGGGGGGCTTGGAATCCTGCTTGGTTATCCGCGACCTCTATGTCGCCTCCGAGCGCGGCGGCTGGGGCGTGCAGGGGCTAAACCTCACAGTGCAGGCGGGCGAAATCGTCGGGATTGCAGGCGTGGACGGCAGCGGGCAACTGGAACTGATGGAGGCGTTGGCGGGGCTGCGCCCTATCGCGCGGGGCGAAATCCTGCTGCTGGGGCAGCCGATGCACCGCTGGAGTACCGCACGGCGCATTCAGACGGGCGTGCGCTACCTGTTCGATGACCGATTCCGACGCATGATGGCGCCCCAGTGGAGCGTGCTGGAGAACGCGATATTAGGCGCGCAACGCGACCCTGAGTTGCAGACGCTGGGCTGGCTCAAGCCGCGCGCCATCCGCCAACGCGCCGAGCAACTCATCGAGCGGTTTCAGGTCAAAGTGCCCGCGCTGCGTGCGCCGATTCTGCAACTGTCGGGCGGCAACCAGCAGCGATTGGTGATTGCCCGCGCGCTGTATGGCAAGCCGCGCCTGCTGATTGCCTACGCGCCCACGCGCGGGCTGGACATCCGCGGCGCACAGGCGACCTACGCCGCCATCCGCGACGCCTGCCAGCACGGAATGGGCGCGCTGGTCATCGCCTTTGACCTCGACGAACTGATGGAACACTGCGATCGCATCGCCGTGCTGTTCAAGGGGACGATTGCGGCGGCGTTTGCGCGGGAAGCGTTCTCGCGGGAAGCCATCGGCGCGGCGATGGTCGGCGCAACGCTTCAGGAGGCGACCCCATGACGCCCGCCCGCTGGACAACGCGGATGGTGTTTTTGTTCTACTCGCGCCCGCTGTTTCGCGCATGGGAGATTTTCTGTAATCACGCGGCGCGGCTGCTGGCGCACAAGACGCGCATGCGCTCGCTACAGTGTTCGCGGGAATGGGCGGAGTTGAACCTGCGGCGGATGGAGATCCAGCGCGGGCTGGGCGCGATTAGCACCAGCCACGCGCATGTGTGCGCCGCGTGCGGGCACTGCTGCAAGGGTACGCGCGAGCGCGACGCCTTTTTGGATCGGGTGGTGCAGCAGCCCGACACGGAACACACGGGCGCGCGTCGCCGCACGGGGCAGATGGTCGGGCTGACGCTGGCGCAGGCGCAGGGGCTACTGCTGCACGCGGGCGTCCCGCATGCGACGGGCTGCTGCAACGAGCTGACCTGTCAGGGCTGCCGCTTGCCGCAGACGCACCGCCCGATGCAGTGCTTGGCGTACTTCTGTGGCGCGGCGGCGCGCGCGCTCTCCCAACAGGAGTGTGAGGAGGGCATTCGGCTGCTGCGCGCGCTCATGCGCCTGCAGTGGGACGCTGTGCGCCTGGCTGCCCGCAGTCGGTTCAGCAAGGGTTGACAACCCTACAGGAACCCAGCCCCCAACGACGAATTAGCCTCGCTATGCGCAGCGCCTTCCTGTGGCTGACGGTGGTGACGCTCGTGGCGGGGGCGACGCTCCGTCCGCCCGCGCCGACCGTCGTCGTCGAGACCCACATGCTGCCGATGCGCGACGGGGTGCGCCTCGCGACCGATGTGTACCTCCCCAGCAGCCCGCCGCCGCATCCTGTGATTCTCATCCGCACGCCCTACGACAAGAATGCGCTTAAACCCATCGGCGAGGACGGCGCACGGCGCGGCTACGCCGTCGTGGTGCAAGACACGCGCGGGCGATTCGCCTCCGAAGGGGCGAACCTGCCGTTCGAAGGCGACGGCTGGTGGGAGAACCGCGCCGACGGCGTAGACACCATCAGGTGGATTACCCGTCAAGCGTGGTGCAACGGCAGAATCGGCACTTGGGGCGGCTCCGCGCTGGGCATCAACCAACTGATGCTGGCAGGCGCAGGGGCGCGACCGCTGACTTGCCAGCACATCACCGTCGCCGAGCCGAACCTGCACCAGTCGCTGTTTCCTGGCGGGGTGTTCAAAAAGTCGCTGGTGGAGGACTGGCTGCGCATTACGCAGCACGCGCCCGACGCGCTGGCGCACTGGACGCGCCATCCCGCCTACGACGCTTTCTGGCAGGCGCGCGATGTGAACCGACGCTACCAATTCGTGGACGCGCCCGCCGTGCATATCGGCGGCTACTACGACATCTTCGCGCAGGGCACGCCCGCGCGACGCCGCTGTACCTGCTGGGCGACCGCACGCTGG
>JAIMAN010000100.1 GCA_023511915.1 Armatimonadota bacterium | reverse complement strand
CGCAGGGCGGTTTTCATACAAGCATAGTGTACCCCAACCGCGCCCCGAAACGCAAGAGTCTGTGCTTTTTTTCACAAGGTCGGGGAGAGAACACACGCCTGCCATGTCGCCTGCGGAGTCGCCACGGCCCACCTCCGCGGGCTATCCCGAAGTCCCGTCCGCCGTCGCCTGCCGATAGGCGCACAGGTCTTGCAGCGGGCACTGCGCACAGCGGGGATTCTGCGCCTTGCAGACCGCGCGCCCGTGCCGAATCAGGGCGACATGAAAGCGGTACACCAGCGGCTCAGGGATTATCGCCTCCAGCGCGTCGTGCGCTTTCGCCTCGCCCAGCGACTTGGGGATTAGCCCCAGCCGCCACGAGACACGGAACACATGCGTATCGACAGGGATCACAGGTCGCCCCAGCGCGAAGCACAGCACAATCGCCGCGCACTTGGGTCCGATGCCCGGCAAGCCCAGCAGGAACTGGCGGGCGTCGGGGGTCGGCAAGTCGCGCAGCCAATCAAGGCTGTAGTCGCCGCGGGCGTCTTTGATGGCGCGCAGCACCGCTTGGATGCGCGGCGCTTTCTGGTTCGCCAGCCCGCCTGAACGGATGGTCTCCGCCAGCTCCTCGACGGGCGCGTCGGCGACCGCCTCCCAAGTCGGGTAGCGCTCGCGCATGAGCCGATAGGCGCGGAATGAGTTCGCGTCGGAGGTGTGCTGCGACAGGATGCAGTGGATGAGTTCGTCGAGGGGGTTCTGGCGCGGTTTCCACTCAGGCGCGCCGTAGCGCTGCTCCAAGCGGGAGACGATTGTATCGATAGGGTGAGTCATCGAGACCACGACCGTCTCTCTAAGGCTTCATCGAACGCTTGCAGTTGCTCTGGGGTCAGGTCGCTCAGCATCCTGCATAGCGTAGGGCGGGATGTTCCTCCGCAGGGCTATCAGGGATTATCACGGTAACCTCCTGATGCTCTGGCAGGTCAATCGGCTCCAGCAGGTGGATTGCACCCTCTTTGTAGACGCCTCTAACGGTTCGCATATCGCTCTCACCCGCCTAAGTATACCCGCGTTATCAGAGTTCTTGTCTGCCGCTGAGGGCGTAGCCGAGTGTGGCGGCGTCGGCGTAGTCCAGCTCGCCGCCGACGGGCATCCCGTAGGCAATCCGAGTCACCCGCACGCCCAGCGGTCGCAGCTGCCGCGCCAGATACAGCGCGGTCGCGTCGCCCTCCACATTCGCAGGCGTCGCCAGAATCACCTCGCGGGGCGACTCCGTGCGCACGCGCTCAATCAGTTCGCGCAGCTTTAGGTCTTCGGGTTGCACGCCTTCGGCAGGCGAGATTAGCCCGTGCAGCACATGGTACAGCCCGCGATACTGCTCCAGCCGTTCGAGGGCGACCACATCGCGCGGGTCGGCGACGACGCAGATGATGTCCACCTCGCGCGACGGGTCGCTGCACAGCTCGCACAGGTCGCCCTCGCTGAGGAAAAAGCACCGCTGGCACAGGCGGGTGCGCTCGCGCGCCTGCACGAGGCTCTCGGCGAGGCGCAGCGCCTCCTCGTCAGGGCGACGGATGAGATACAGCGCGAGCCGCTGCGCCGAACGCGCCCCGACGCCGGGCAACCGCTCCAGCTGCTGAATCAGCTGGCGCAAGGCAGGGGGAAACAGCATCGGCTAAAACGGCAGCCCGAGTTTGTCCAGTCCCAGCCCACCCGTGAGTTGGCTCATGCGCTCGGCGCGGATGTTCTCGGCTTGGGTCTGCGCCTCGCGCACCGCGCTCACAATCAGGTCTTGCAGCATCTCGGAGTCGGTCGGGTCAATCACATCGGGGGCAATCTCCAGCGCTATCAGCACGCCTTTGCCGTTCACCGTCGCCTTGACCACGCCGCCGCCCGCCGTCGCTTGCACCTGCAGGGCGTCCATCTGCTCTTCGAAGCGCTGCGCCTCTTCCATCATGCGCTGCGCTTGCTCCATCATCTGGCGCATCGACCCGCCGCCAGGCATTTTGGGCATCTTCATCAGTATCGCCTCCAGAGGGCATGATTGTACCCAAGCAGGCGGAAGCTCCGCTTCCAGGCTCCATAAGCCCCCTCTCCCACGGGTGGGAGAGGGGTAAGCCGCACGCTGACCTGTTTGGAGTGCTGAAGCGCAGCTTCAGCATCAGGCGGAAGCTCCGCTTCCACGCTCCATAAGCCCCCTCTCCCACGCTGTGGGAGAGGGGAACCGCCATTCGCCCCTACTTCTCCGCGCCGATGCCGAGGATGTCCGCCAGCGACGGCACACGGATTTCGGGCATGCCCAGCATGTATTGCGCGTTCAGCGCCTTGTCGATGGTTTCGATGGCTTCGCTGTAGTGGGCGCGGGTGTAGGTGTCTTTGACGCGCGGGAGCTGCTTGGCGAGTTGCTCGCGCAGTTGGCGGAGGTGGTAGCGGGCGAGCATGCGGGCGTCATCGGGCGCGCCCGTGTTCTTGGTGATCATGTCCACCAGCGTCTGCAGGTGGGCGCGTTGCAGCAGCCTGCGCAGCGCGGGAACCTCACGCGCTGATTGCGCCTCCGACCAGATGACGCCCTGCAGCGTGTCGAACAGCTCCGCCAAAGTCAGCGCGTTGCGCTCGTCGACCGCCTTGAACTCGTTGTTGACCACGCGGCGCAAGGTGTCGTTCGACATTAGGCGCGCCAGCGTCAGCCGCTGGATATTGCTTAAGAAGTCGCGCACGGGCGCATCCGCTGGAATCGCGCTGCCCCCGCCGTAGGGGTTGGGTCCCAGCTTCAGGTACAGCCCCTTCGGGATGTTGAACGCGCTCTCGGAGAAGATGTAGGTCGCCAGCAGGTGCAGGGCGCGGCGTTGCTTGTCTGCGCTTACAGGCTCCAGTGGCGGCTGCGCGTTCGGGTCGCTGGCGAAGTTGCGTCGAATCTGCAACGCGCCAACAAAACGCGCCAGCTGTACCGCCGCGCGGCTGAAGCTCGACAGCGTGCCGAAGAAGTAGCGCGTGAAGTCGTAGTAGCTCTCGCCAGGACCAGGAACGCGCGTCGGCAGCACTTCCAGTAGCTCGTGCGTGTCCTTGATGACCAGCTCCCAATACTCCAGCGGGTCGCGCCCCAAATCGAAGCGCGTCACATACGGGTCGAATCGGTCGGCGTAGTCGTCGGTCTCGTAGGCGAGTTCGGGTTCCGTGTTGCGCTGCGCGATTTGCATCAGGTACGGTCGCTCCGCCTCGGGCGTGCGGGCGTCGGGGAAGATGCGATACCCGTACTCAATCGCCCAGTAGTCGTAGGGTCCAATCGTCGGGTTCCAGTAGACAGTGTTGGGGGCGTGCAGCGCCATCTGGTTGAACGGGTCGTATTCCATCACGCTGGCGACCGTGCCGCGCTGGCGCACCCGCTCGCCGTCCTTGAGGTCGTCCAGCGTGTTGAGGCGGCTGGCGACGAAGTTGTGGCGCAGCCCCAGAATGTGCCCCATCTCGTGCATGGCGACCGAGCGGATGTAGCTTTTGACGAACTCCTCTTCGGTGATTTTGGTCGCGCCGCGCTTGCCTGCGAGCAGCTCCATCATCACGAAGCCCTGCCACGCGCGCTGCAGGGTGTCCTGCGCGAAGGTGCAGGCGTGCGGCGAGTTGTGGTCGTGGTGGTCGCAGCATTCGCGCTGCTCAGCCTCCTTGAACGCCGCCAGCGGGTCGATCTCGCGAACAAATTGCACGCGCGTGATGCGCGCCATGTTGCCGTCGATGGTGATACTCGCGTTCAGAATCTGCCCTGTGAGCGGGTTGGCGCGGAACAGCGCGACGGCGTAGCCGTTGCTCGGCGAGGACACCCAGCGAACCACATTGTAGCGCATGTCGGCGTGATCCCAGTCGGCGTCGTCGGGCATCTGCTTGACCACAATCGCGTCCTTGATGCCGATTTTCTCGAACGCCTTGTTCCACTCCAGGATGCCCTCGCGCACGGCGTCGCGATACTCGTGCGGGATGGCGTTATCGATCCAGAACACAATCGGCTCTTTGGGGGGCGAGAGTTCAGCGTTCGGGTCGGCTTTCTCAAGGTGCCAGCGCAGGATGTAGCGGCGGGTCTGGTCTTCTTGTTCGCGGGTGAAGTCGTCGTACTGGGTGACGAAGTAGCCGACGCGCGGGTCGTAGAAGCGGGGCACATAGCCGTTGTTGACGGGCAGTTCCCACAGGTTGTAGTTGACGGTGATAGGCACGCTGCGCGGGTCAGCGAGGTTCGCCGCGCCCGCCAGACCGCCCAGAATGCCCGCCAGTCCGCCCCCGCGCTGCTGACCGCCCGCGAAGTGGTACGCCGTCTGCACGAACACATTGTTCGGGAACGCCTTGACCTGGTTGTAGACGGTCTTCTCGCGGTCGATGCTGTAGCTCCCGCCCGCCGCAAGGCTTACAATCTGCTGAATCTGAATCAAGTCGGAGCGGAACAGGTTGGAGACATCGATGAGCAGCCGCTTGCCTTCGTCCGACTTGGCTTCGATTTTGAACGCTTCCAGAAAAGCGTCGGCGAACGAGCGTCGCACGGAGCGGGCAATCGGCGTGTTCGGGTTCGCTTGGAAGCCGATGTTGGGCACGACCAGCAGGATTTGCTCGTCGCGTTGTACCCACTTGAAGAGGATGTCGTTGATGGGCGTGCCTGCCGCGAGGAAGAAGGTCGGCAGCCCCTCGCTCACCGTCGCCTGCAGGAAGAAGAGCTTCTCCAGCTGCTCGCGGCGGATCTCCATGTAAATCGTGTCCTTGCCTGCCTCCTTCTTGCGATACAGCGTGAACAGCCCCTCCAGCTTCTCGAAGTCCTTCGTTACCTCTTCGATGGTCTTCTCTTTCTTTTTGGGGTCTTCTTTTTTCTCGCCTTCGGCGGGCTTCTGCTCGTCGGCTTTCTGCTCGCCTGCTTGCGGTTGGGCGTCCTGCTTGGGTTGCGGCGCGGGTTGTGCGCCGTTCACGCCTTCGGGCAGGGGCGAGCCTGAGATGCGTTCGTACTCCAGTTGCGCGGAGGCTGCCGCCGAGACCTCGCCGCCGCCCCAATTCATGCCCGTGATTTTGGTCGTGGCGTACACAGCGTCGCCCGTGCGCACCTCGATGAGCAGCTCAGTGTCAGCGGAGACTTTGCTGCCGCCGCCCGCCGTGTAGGTGCTGGCGATTCGAGCGACGCGGATGCCCTTGTAGGTTTCGAACCCGCGCAGGGTGTACTCAATCGTGGCGGGGGCAGTACCGAGCTTGGAGTCGTCCTTGAAGGTGTAGCTCCACTTGTCGCCTGCGCCGACGGGCTTATCGCTGAAGACGACCGCCAGCGTCTGTCCCAGATGACGCTGCTCGGGGTCGGTCTCCTCTTCCTCGCGGGTGCTTTCGCGGCTAATCACTTCGCCGTTGGGCTTAATCACGAGCGTCGTCTTCGCGCTGAGCAGCTCGTCGGGCGCGGGCATCTTTTGCCCGTTGAAGCTCATCTCATACGATTCGGTGGTCTGCTCCTGGGTGATGTTGCCCTCTGACGAGACGGCGACGATTTTCTGCACGACGACCGAGTTCAGCTCTAAATTGAAGGTGTTGCCTGCCGCCTCGATGCTCACCGTCCCCGACAGGCGGTAGCGGACGGTCTGACCAGCCTGCGCTTTGTTTTGCAGCAGCACTTTCTCTTGCGCGAACGCGCTTAGGGACACGGCAAACAGCAGCAACCACAGCGTAATGAACCGTCGTTGTTTCAGCATGGTACCCTCCAAATACCGATTATGGGTTCCCCCACGGCGAATTACTATACCTCATTCGCCCTCCGGTAGTCACCCCTCCGAGTAATGATTCATGGTATAATCAAGGCAGGAGGTAAAC
>JAIMAN010000099.1 GCA_023511915.1 Armatimonadota bacterium | reverse complement strand
CCGACACGGCGGCGAACCTGCTGCGCAACCCCGCCGTGCGCGAAGCCTACCTCGGCGGCTGACGCGCTCACCCAACCCTGCCAAACACCGCGCCATAGCCCTGAATCTGCTCCGGCAAAGGGCGTTCTGTGTTCAGGGCAATCACCTCATACCCCTGCTGGCGCAACTGCTCGCGAATCATCTGATCGCGCTGCCGCACTTCAGGATGTGAATGCACTGCCCCATCGCAAAAGACGCAGGTGCGCGGCGCGTAGAAAAAGTCCACCACACAATCAGGCGATTCAATCCGATATTGCGCCGCGTCGGGCAGACGCAGCTGGTGGTTTGCCAGAGTTTCCAGAAACGCACGCTCTAACTCAGAGCGCGGGTCTACCTGCTGCTGGAGCCACGCCAGCTGTTCGTGCCAGTCGCGTTCCCCATAGCGTGTCAGCACCACGGAGCGCGCCAGCGCCGCCAGAATCGGCGCCACAAGATGACGGTTGAGCAGCCGCGCCTCCAGCTGCGACTGAAACGACAGCAGACAGCGGTAGCAGGCACGCACACAGTCGGGGTTCAGGTCGTTGCCCTGCGCATCGAAGTGGCAGATTTCGAGGGCGTAGCGCGCGGCTTCCGCCAGCGCCTCCCGCTCGTCCACCAGATAGCGCAACACGCCGCTGCTGGCTTCCGCGCTTTCCACCAGCAGCAGACGCCGATGCTCGCCCTCGCCCAGCCAGTGCGCCTCCACCTCGCCCGGCTCCAGCTGGAAAACGCGCTCAACCCCACGCAACAGAGCATACGCCAGCGTCGAGCGCGTAGCGACATTTTCCAGCAGCACGCTGTGATAGGGGCGCACAAACAACACTGGGCGCGTGGTATGGGTCATCAAACGCAGGCGTTTCGCAGCGGTGTTCCGACGCTCCTGTTCGGTCTCCGCCAAAAACTCGCCCGTCTCGCCGTCTACAAGGAACCCAATTGCGCCCCGACTGCGCCAGCCGTGATTGATGCTCAGCAGGTTCACCATCGCGAACTCAAGGCGGAGCCACTTCTCGCTCTCCACCCACGCATCGGCTTGCAGGGGCGGCTCAGGGGTATGGGCAGGCTGATAGTGAAGGGTGAGATGGTATCCCTTGCGGAGACGCTCCTCCTCGCCTGAATGGATTCGCTCCCGACGGCGCACTCTTACATTGCTCATCTCCAGCAGTTCCACCCAGTCGCTGTTGCCTGTCAGGGGCGTCTGGCACACAGGGCAGACATCGTGGTCGCGTTCCGCATACGCACCACAACGCTGGCATAACTTGCGCACCACGATGCGCTCTTTCAAGGTGCCAATCGACGAATGGAAGCTTTTTACCTCCCACTTGCTCCCTTCGTGATAGATAATGTTTTGCGGGGCAAACTCGCGCAGTGCCAACACGCGCGGGCGCTCGATGAATTCGCCCTCTTTGCGCGGCACCCACGCCCGCAGCGGCAACGTCGGGAAGTTATAACCGGGCAGGAACCCCTCGCTCGCCAAATAGCGATAGGGGTAGAAGTCGCTCTCTTCATACTTCACATCGATCTGGAGCAACAGGTTGCGCATGCGCTCGGCTTCTTTATAGGCGCGCTCCGCCTGCTCCTGCTCGTCGCGTTTACGGGCGGCGCGTCGCTGGCGCTCGGCGCGGTTCATCTGCTCTTCTACCGCACGGAACAGCTCGCGCCAGCGGTCAAATGCCCTGTCAAAGCGCTCTGGAATCTCAAGAATGGCGCGCTCGATCCAGTCGGCGGTGAGCCAGCGCGGGCGTTCGGGCAAGGTGGCAATCACGCGCTCGAACCGCATGCGCAGGCGTTGCTTCAGCGACTCCGTGAGGGCGAGTTGCTCACGCACCGTATCGCGCAGGGGCAATTCGGGGGACTGTTCAGTGTCCACCGTGCGCTCGATGGTCTCGCCCAGCGGCAAGCCCAGCTCGTTGAGCCAGAGCGCATGCAGGTGCGCCCGCAACAGGGTCTCGCTGCCCAGGTCCAGTCGGGGCAGGCGCACCACCCCCGACACCATCTCGGCAGGGCGCTGGAAAAAGTACTGGTCATGGTAGTTCCACGCGCCGCAGTAGGCTACAATCAGCCCCGGTTGCCCCTGTCGCCCCGCGCGTCCGCTCCGCTGGGCGTAGTTTGCAGGCGTCGGCGGCACATTGCGCAGATGCACCAGATCGAGATCGGCAATATCGATGCCCAGCTCCATCGTCGGCGAGCAGACCAGGAAGGGCAGCGGGCGTTCGTTGCTCGTGCCGCTGAAGCGTTGTTCGCGCCGCTCGCGCTCGCCCGGCTCCACCACTTGCGCCGTATGCTCCCGCGCCTCCAGGGTCGCCAGCTGCCCCGGCGCGGAACGATAAAATGCCTCAAAAAAGCGATTAATCAGCGCCTCGCCCGACGCAGTCCCCCGCTGATACAGCGGGCTAACCCGCGGCGTGCCGTCCCCACGGCACCATCGGATGACCGCCGCGTTCAACTGATACATCGGGATGGCGCCTTCCAGCCGCACCAGCAGCCCGTAGGCGACCAGCCGCTCCAGCAGCGCCCCAATCATCTCCCGGTAGGCGTTGGCACCGAGGCGCAACTGCTGGCACAGATAGCGTCCTATCGTACTCCGAGAACCCAACACCGCGCCCATCGGCTTGGGAGGGCGCCGCTCGCCTCGCTCCAGCACCATGACCCGCGACTCCAGCAGGTCATCCACGGCGGGGTCCAGCCCCCAGTATTCGTTCAGTTCCTGCTCACAGCGGCGGCGCAACCGTTCCTGAGTGTCAGGCTCCAATATCGGCGCCTGAATGGCGAACTTATAGCGAAACTGATCCAGCAGAACGCGCACGATCGCCTCGCGCTCTTCGGGCGTGCGTTGCGCCAGCGCCTCACAGAAGCCCCAGCTGGAATCGTCTTCGCATAGCTCGCGCAGCCCGTGATACTCAATCCGCAGCAATCCCAGCGTCTCCAGATTCGGCTGCGTGTAGCGCCACTCGCGCCGCAGGTCTTCGTACAGCCGATACTCAATCAGCTCGCAGAAGGTTTTGCGCACTTGCTGTCCGTAGGGCGACTGCGGGTTCAGGTTCGGCTGGCGCGCGTAGTCGCTCAGCTGGAGTCCGCTGTTGTCGACGACTGCCGAGGCGACCTCATCGTAGCTCAGTTCGGGTTTTTGCTGGAGGGCGGCGACCAGCGCGGCGCGCAGGAGGGCAATCCGCACGAAGTCGTTGAAGTGCCCTGCCTGCAGCGAGGCGTCTTGACGGTTGTCGGTGAACGAGAGCAGTTTCGGGCGGGCGCCGCCGGTCGGCTCCGCATGGCGCAAGAGCGCCAGCGCCAGCACCGTCGTGGCGCTGCTGCGCCCCTCCGACGAAAGCCCCACCAGCTTCGCACCCTCGCTCATCCCTCGCTCGTAATAGACCCCACAGTTCAAACAGAGCGCGAACGGCGCCGGCTGCCACCACGCCTGCATGCTGTCGTCAATTCGCTCCGGGCTCCAGCTCCCATCGGGGCGCACCCAGAGCGGCATTGGAACCCGCCCCCGCCACGCGTCGCGCAGCCGCCCCCGCTCGTCGTACCACTCCTCGGGCAACTGGTCCTCGCTCCACTCCGCGAGGCAGAGGTAGCCCACTTCAAACTCCTCGCTTTCGGGGCTTTCATCGAGGCGCATGCCCACCAGCGTCTTGCCGAACGACTCGCGCGCCACGCGATAGTAATCCTGCCCACACTGGCGGCAAAAGTAGAGCGGGAAGAGCGGCTTGTTCGGCTCCTTTTCGCTCTGCATCTGAATTTCAAAGGCGCGCTGGTCAGGCGGCTCCAGGGTGGCGTAAATGGGGCTGGACTGGCTGATGAACTGATGCAGTTTGACTGCGAACAAGGGTTTTCCGCTCGCCTTGCGCAAGCGCTCCTGATGCTCCAGCAGCGCCTGCACCTGCGCCACGCACGCTTCTACAGGGACGCCGAGTTGCTCCGCCAGGGGCTGGCATGCTTCTCTGATGGAGCGCGGGGCGCGTCGGCGCAGGTTGCCTGCTGAATCGCGCTCCAGCCCGAACGCCGACTCCACCCAGCGCGCCAGCGGATGACGGCGCAACTCGTCCAGCGACTCTGGAAACGGCTGCCCCCACACCGCCTGCAACTCCGCCACGCTCGGCTCGCCCCCCTCCGTGGCAGGCGCCAACTGCTCGTCGACGATATCGTCCACCTCAAACGGATGCCCAAAAAAGGTGGTCGCGAACTGCGCAACCGCCCGACGCTGTTCGAAGGCTGACGCGCCCGGCTCGGAAACCATCGTGGCGGAGGTGCCAATGTGGCGCAGGTCTTCCGCCCCATAGCGCTCTTTCAGGCGGCGCGCCAGCATCGCCACATCCGCCCCCTGACGCCCCCGATAGGTGTGCAACTCGTCGAACACCAGAAACTTCAGCGTGTGGTCGCCAAACAGCGCCTGGTCTTCGCGCCGCACCATCAGCAGCTCGCCCATCATGTAGTTGGTGAGCAAGATTTGCGGGGGCTGCTGGCGCATCTCCTGACGCGCCTCCTGCGGCGTCTCGCCCGTGTACTTGGCAAAGCGCACGGGGAACTGTCCCCCCACACGCTGCTCGTATTGCTTTTGCAGGCTTTCCAGCGCGCGCAGCTGGGAGTTGACCAGCGCGTTCATCGGGTACACAATCAGCGCGACCACGCGCTCCCGCGCTTCGGGATGGCGCAACAGGTAGTCCACAATCGGGATGAGATAGGTGAAGCTTTTGCCCGACCCCGTGCCGCTGGTGACCACATAGCTGCGTCCTGCGTGCGCCAGTCGCAGGGCGCGCTCCTGATGGGCGAACAGCCGATAGGGCACGCCGTCGGCGTTGCAGAAGATGCGCGGGATTTCGGGGTGGAGCACGCCCTCCTGCACCAGTTGTTCCATCGGCGCGCCATATTGATAGGCGGGGCTGAGCTGGAGCATCGGCGGTGGCCAGAGGTAGTTTTGCTCTTTAAGCGCCTGCACGGCGAACGCGCGCGCCCGCGGGTCGGCTATCTGCATAAACGAATGCACGAACTGTTCGTACTCCTCAATCATCCGCCGATGCAGTTCAAACAGGCTCATCGCGCCCCTCCTGTAAACTGTGGTGGGATTGTACCCTCTGGAGCCGTTCCCACGCCTCCAGAATCAGGCGGCGGGTGCGGTATTCGCCGTATTCGTGCAGCTCTTTGTCTTTCAGCACGCGGAAGGTCTCGCTGGGGAAATCGGACTTCCCCGTGCGCTCGGCGTAGCCCTGCGGCTCCAGCGGGTCGGCGACTTCTTCGTGGGGGTCTAAGATATCTTTCAGTTCGCCGGGCGTCAGGTCGGCAGGGTCTAAAATGTAGCGCAGCTGCTTGCGCGTCAGTCCGTACAGGCGGGCGTAATAGGCGTCCAGCTCGGCGCGGATGCGGGCACGGCGCGCCGCATCCCACCGAAACGGCGGCAGCGGGATGCCCTTTTGCGGGTCGGTCTCAATCTCAGGGTAGGCGCGAACCCAGTCGGGCGGTTGCCACGAATGCCCGCCCGTCTCGGCGGCGTTCGCCTCCCACTGGGCGCGAATCGCATGGCGCAAATCGGTGTCCGCATCCCGCCACACATCGTCCGCAAACGGCTTCATGTCCCACGCCGTGTAGACCAGCTCCAGCACGCGCGGCACAATAAAGCGCAGGTGCGTATGAGTGTAGGCAGTGGGCGGGAGGACGGGGAGCTGTTTAGCATAGTGGAAGTCCAAATGAACTCCGCCAATCTTCTGACGCACAACGAAATCGAAGACAATGGTCGAATTGCAGGTAAGTAGCAGAGCACTTCCCACAGCTTGAGGACCGAAGACTACCGGCAATACGTCCCCGGCCCCGGCCCTTGGCAGCAAGCTGAAAATCGCCGTGCGCTCGTCCGTTGAACGTGCAATCCGTCGGAACCCGAGCAGCCAGCCCCGGTGCCAGTCGCCCAGGCGGGCTTCCACTTCCTCGGCCGGGACCCAATAC
>JAIMAN010000022.1 GCA_023511915.1 Armatimonadota bacterium | reverse complement strand
GTGTACGGCACACCGGGCATCGTGTCGCCCCAGCCCATGCGCGGCGCACTGTAGCGCCACAAGTTCATCGACTCGCCATGCCGACGCTTCATTTGCGTGATGGCCTCCGCCAGCGCGATGGTCAGCAGCTCTTCGGGCTTTTTGCCGTTGAAGTAGTCGTGCTGGCGCGGCACAGCGGCTTGCCTGCCCAACAGCGCGTAGCCGATGTAGCTGGGCTGGATCGCGAGGCGGAACAGGTCAGGGCTGAAGAAGTTGCCGAGGTCGTCCGCGAACACGCGCGTGCGCACAGCGTCCAGCCAAGCGTCCCAGAGGGCTTTCGCCGCACTGCCCTCGCGCTCGTGGCAGTCCCACGATTCCAGCAGGCGCACCGCCGCCCGCAGCTCGTCGCTGAAGTTGCGCTCGTTGCGCTTGACGATGCGCAGCATCATCGGCAGCAGCCTGCCTGCGTCCTCGTCGTACTCGGCAATATCGCGAACGTACGCCTTCACATCGTCCACCGTCAGGCGCGGCTTGCTGCGAATCAGCTCGTTCAGGCGGTAGACGCGGAAAATCATGCCCCACACGGGCGTGTCGGCGTTCTCCCACCACACGGCGGGCTTGTTGTTCCAGTTCGCGATGTAGCCTTGCTTGGGGTTCACCACGCGCGGCATCTCGGAGAACGGCATAATCCCCTTCCAATCGTACTCGCCCGTGCCCAGCGCAGGCAAGCGCGGGTCTACCCCGTCGGCGCGGATGGGTGCGCGCCCGCAGTAGAAGTAGGCGATGTCGCCCGTGCGCGTGGCACAGAAGGCGTTGAACGAGGCGGGAATGTGCGACGCCGCGCGTTCAAACTCCGCCACCGTGCGCGCGGTCAGGAAGCCGTAGTACGCCTGAAACGCCTCCAGCTCGTTGTTCCAGTAGCTCAGCTTGAGGCTCACGGCGACGGCGTTGCGGGCGTCTACAGCGACGACGGGACCGTACACGCTGCGGTAGACGGTCAGCTCCACAGGCGCGCCGCCCTTGACGCGGATGGTCTCCGTGCGCTTCTCAAGGGTGCGCCAAGTGCCCTTGTACCAGTAGCGTTCGGGGTTCTGCGGATCCAGTTTCAGGATGAAGGCGTCCACGAAGTCGGCGACGCCCGAAGTGAAAGTCCACGCGAGGTTCTCGTTGGTTCCAATCAGCACGCCAGGCGCGCCGGGAAAGGTCATCCCGCGTGCGTTGATGCCCGCACCGCTGAGGTGAATCTCGGCGGCGATGTGCGGCAGGCTGAAGCCCATCTGCGGCGCGCCGACCAGAATCGGCAGCCCAGTTGCAGACCTCTCGGGTCCGATGAGTATCGCGTAGCTGCCGAATTGAGTATACAGCCCGTGTTCCTGCGCGAACTCGATTTGCGCCTGCCCTGAAGCGAGGCGCAACGCGGGCAGAATCACATTCAGCCCGATGTCGGGCAGCAGCTCCAGATGCTTGCGCATCTGCTCCAGCGTCTGGCGTGGGTCGCGGCGGTGCGCCTTGCGCGAGTCGTCTTCTGGGGGCACGGTCGTCGGCGAGGTCGGGTCTTGGATCCACAGCAGGTCGTTCGCCCAAGTCGCCGCGAGGTCTTTGTTGCGCGCCTTGAGGAGTTGGTAGAAGGCGTAGTTGCGCAAGTCGCCTGCGGACATCACCCCGCCGAAGCGTCGCAGCATCATCACGGCGATGGCGACCGTGTCGGTCTGCCGCCACGGGCGCGGCTCGATGCCGTTTTCGGCGTACTGCTTCGGCAGCTTGCCTGTACGCTGCGCCTCTTGCATCCAGGCGTTGATGCCTGCGGCGAAGGCGTCCAGCGCGTCTTGCAATTCGCGCGGCAGGCGGCTGATCTGCGCTTGCAGTTCGGCGTCGGTGTAGCCTTCGGTGCGGGCGGCGCGGTCTTGCTCAAGGGCGCGGCTGCCCATCACCTCTGCCATCTCGCCGCGCGCTTGGCGACGATACAGCTCCATCTGCCACAGCCTGTCCTGCGCAATCGCGTAGCCGTTGCCGTACAGCAGTCCGTACTGGGTGCTGGCTTGCACGGTGGGCACGCCATAGCTATCGCGGGTAATGCGCACGGTGTCCCCGCGCACACTCAGTTCAACAACTGGCTGGCTCCAGACCGCCCAGCCGACGCACACGCCTAAAACGAACGCAAGTCCTGTCCGAATCATCATATGAGCAAACCTCCCTGTTGCGATGCCACTTCGCACAGGGAGGTTTTTCGACTCGGCGTTCGAAGTTCCTGCGAGTTAGGTCAGAAACTCAGCCCGTAGGTCGCGCTGAAGTAGATGACCTTCGCTTGCGTGCCCAGCTGCAAGCGCAGCGCGTCGTCATGCACATAGCGCAGCGCGGCGTTGGTGTCTACGCCGTTATACTCCGCGATAACCGAGAACCGATTGCCCAGAAACACCTCGCCGCCGCCGATGATCTTGTCGCGATAGATGCCTGTGCCATAGCCGATATGCAAGCGCAAGCCGACGACGGGTTCAGGCGCTTGGGTAGGCACGCGCACATTCACGCTCGCCACGCCGTAGATGGTGTTGTCGATGGCGTCGAAGGGGTCAATCGCGCCGAAGCCCAGCTCCAGCCAGTCAAAGTTCTGCGGGATGATGGTCACCTTCGCCGTGGCGATGACCTTGTTATCCCGATTGTTGCGATCGACGACCGCGCCGCCGATTTCGACGCTGTCAAAAATGCCCCAGTTCAGCGAGACGGTGCGGATGTCCTTGCCGAACGCCGTTCCGAGTTGGAACCGCTCCACGCGCGTGGTCGTGGAAGTCGGCACGGTAATCAATCCCGTGGGACCCAGTAGCGTGTTGACGCGAATCGCGGGATTCTCGCCACGCGGTTCCACTTGTCCTAATGCAACCGTTAAAGCCGTCAGCAATGCTCCTAAAGTGATGAGAGTTCGCATGGTTCAACCTCCGTGTCCTGTGAAGTATACCTGAAAGCTATCTTGAACGCCTGCTCGAAAGCGCGAACGATCTCGTGTTTGACCCGCTCCATCGAGACAGCGCGCCCCAGCACCTGCTGCAGCGAGGTCACAGGGCGGTCGGCAATCCCGCAGGGCACAATCGTCTGGAACAGGCGCAGGTCGTTGTTCACATTCAGCGCGAAGCCGTGCATGCTGACCCACTTGGTGACCTTGACACCAATCGCGGCGATTTTGGCGTTGCCGACCCACACGCCCGTGTAGCCCGCTTCGCGATGCGCCTCGACGCCGAACGCGCGTAGCGCGTCGATAATCGCCTGCTCGATGTCGCGCAGGAACTTGTGCAGGTCGCGTCCGTGCTTCGAGACATCGAAAATCGGGTAGCCGACCAGCTGCCCCGGATTGTGGCAGGTCACATCGCCCCCGCGGTCGGTCGGGTGGAGTTCAATCCCTTGCTGGGCGTAGAACTCGCGGGCGTAGCGCAGGTGTTCAGGGTGGAACGCCTTGCCCAGCGTAATCACGGGCGGGTGTTCCAGCAGCAGCAGCGTGTCGGGGATTGCGCCCGCCACGCGCTGGGCGTGCAGGGTGCGCTGCAGCGCCAGCGCGTCGGCGTAGGGCACAAGCCCCAACTCGCACAGTTGGGCGGGGCGACGCGCCATCACTGGATGCTGGCAGCGCGCTGCACCGCTTGCTCAATCAACGGGCGCAGCGCTGCGGCAGGCAGCAGGAACGCCGCGCGCGAGTCGTCGCCGAAGTTCGAGCGAAAGCCGAAGTCCACCTCCTCGTCCTTCAGCCCGTGCTGCAAAATCACCAGCACGCCGACCGCCTCGCCCTTCATGTTGTAGACGGGCAGCCCCAACTCGCTGATGTTGCCTTCCATCAGGAACGCCCTACGCGGCTTGCTCACCTCGCTGATAATCCGCCCTGTCGAGAAGTAGGGCGCGTAATCGTAGCCCTTCGGCAAGCGCGAGACGGACAGCACCTCCTTGCCGACCGCAAGCTCCTCGTTCGAGAAAGCAATCGGCGTCACGGTGCGCCCCTCCAAGTTCGTGATTTTCAGGAACGCGATGCCCAGCTGCGAATCGGTGGCGACCAGCTTCGCCTCATACTCTTTGGTCTCGGAACCGAAGATGACCTTGAAGCTCTGCGGGGTGATGGTGAAGCTCACGCTCTCGTCGTCCTCGACGCCGATGAGTTGCTTGAAGCTCTCAGACGACAGCAGCACGCCCGACGCCATCACCAGTCCGTCGCTGGTCAGCACCACCCCTTGCATCGTGAACTTGCTCTCGCTGGACTCGCTCTCGTCTTCCGCTTTGACATCGACCTTGATAACCGCGCGCACGGTCACGATGTTCGGTTGCACCTTCTCCAGCACTTGTTTGTACGCGTTGCCCGTTTCGGGCGTCGCCTGCGTCCAGGCATACAGCGGCAGGCACAGCGTTAATAGCCACAGTGGTCGCATAGTGTCCTCCTATTGCGTGATTTCCTTCCAGTCGGGTTCGATGAAGACGAACGAGGTCTCGCGGTCGCGCAGCACATAGAGGATAACGACGGGAGGCTGCTGCTGCACGACGGTCTGCATCGCCTGCTGGAAATCTTGTACGGTTTGGATGGGCTGCTCGTTGATGGCGAGGATGAGGTCGCCGTTGCGCAGCCCTGCCAGTTGCCCCCAGCTGCCGTTGGGCACTTCGGTGACCAGCACGCCCTGCTGGTCTTCGCGCCAGCGGTTGCGCATGCGGTCTAAGGGGGTGATGTCGCGCACGGCGAAGTCGAGTTCGTTTTGGCGCACGCTGCGGGCGGCTTCGGCGGCGGCGGGGCTTGGCTCCATCACGACGCGCACCTCTTGGCGCGTGCCGTTGCGCACGATGGTCAGCGTCGCCGTCTCGCCGATGGGCAGCCGTTCGATGCGCCGCTCAAGGTCGCGGGCATCCTGCGTGCGGAACGCCTCCAGCGGCTCGCCGTTCAGCGCGACAATCAAATCGCCCACTTGCAGCCCCGCCTTGCTCGCCTCTGTGTAAGGCAGCACCTCCGTAATGCGGAAGCCCTTCAAGTTCGGGTCGCCCAGCGCCTGCGCGACGGGCTGCGTGATGACCTGCGTGCGCACGCCCAGCCACGCTTTGGGCAGCTCCACATTCGGGCTGGGCGGCGACGGCGGGCGGTTGCGGATGACCGTAATCAGCGTCTCCGTGCGCCGCTGGAACACGATGGGGATGTTCTCTTGGTCGTTGTGCGCGTCGATTGCCTCGCGCAGGTCTTGGAGGTTGCGGATGGCGCGCTCGCCGTAGCGTACAATCGCGTCGCCCACATTCAGCTTCGGCTCGGCGGTGTCCAGCGGGTAGCCGGGGCGGATGCCCGTGATCTGCACGCCCGCTTCGGGCAGGCGGCTCGCGCGCGCCATCGGGCGCGTGATGTCCCGCGCCGTGCAGCCCAGCGTGCGGAACTCGTCCTCGTCGCCGTAGTACGGCTCCATGCGCTCGACCTGCGCCTGCGCGGTCTTGCGCTCGCCGTTGCGCAGGTACTCGATCGCGACCGTCTTACCGATGGGCAGCTCGGCAATCTGCAGGTAGACCAGCGGGATCTCTTCGGGGAAGCGGGCGTTGGTGGGCTTGCCGTCGATGCGCAGCACGATATCGCCCGGCTGCAGCCCCGCTTGCTCGGCGGGCGAACCGGGCGTGATGGCAGCGACCAGCACGCCGTCTGTGCGGCGCATCTTCTCGACGGGCATCGCGCGGAAGCCCAGCCAGCCGCGCTCCACGCGCCCCGTGCGCCGCACCTGCTCCAGCACCGCGCGGGCAATCCGCGACGGAATCGCGAACCCAATCCCCGAACCGCCCAGCTGATTGATGCCGACCACCTCGCCCTGCAGGTTCACCAACGGACCCCCAGAGTTGCCCGGCAGAATCAGCGCGTCGTGCTGAATCCAGCGGGTGAGCATCCCCGAACGGTCGCCGCGCTCGAACTCCGCGCCCTCAATCTCTTGGTTGAACGGGTTCAGGAACACGCGCTTGGGGTTCGACACAATCCCCAGCGTCACTGAAGACGCCAGCAGCAGCGGGTTGCCCATCGCCAGCACATAGTCGCCTGTCTTCAGCGTGTCCGAGTCGCCCAGCGGGGCATACGGGAATTCGCGCTTGGGCGCGTTCGGCGGCAGTTTGAGGCGCAGCACGCTGAGATCCGTCAGCGCGTCGTGGTGCAGCGCCTCCGCTTCCAACCGCTCGCCCGTGCTCAGCGTGCAGAAGATGCGCACAGCGTCCGACGCCACATGGTAATTCGTCAACACCAGCCCATCAGGCGACACGATCACCCCGCTGCCGCCCCCCAGCGAATACTGCGCTCGCCCGCCGTCAAAGTAGCGGTCTACGACCAGAATGTTCACCAGCGCGGGGAAGACCCGCTCGCGGGCGCGTTCAATATCGCGGCGCAGCGCGTCTTCCAACGCGGCGCGACCCTGCGCCTGCACGCTGTAGGAAAAGAGAATCGCAAACCCCATCAGTAGCCCGAACAGCCGTCTCATAGGCGAAACCAACCTCGCCCAAAGTATACCGCATGGCATGGTATACTTCATCAGAGGGGACAGGACAATGGAAGGGCTGATACCGTTAGCGGCGATTGTGTGTATTTTCGGACCCGCGCTGTTTATACCCATCACAGCGATGGTGCTTCGGCATCGCAAAGAGATGCTGGAGATGGAGCTGGAGCGGCGCAGGCTCAGCAACCAAGAGGTGATTGCGCAGATTGAGGCGGTTCGTCAAGAGCTGGCGCAGCTGCGCGACACCTCCACCCAGTACGATATGAGCCTGCAGATGACTTTGGAGACGCTTCAGGAGCGCGTGCGTATGCTGGAGCAGCAACTGGAGGAGCAGACGCGGGTGCGACTTTAGGCTACATCTCCCCCGCCATTCGCGCGAGTTCGCCGAGAAACGCCCACGCCTGCATTCCCATCCAGCTCAGCACAATCGTGAGCACAATCACCACCAGCCCGCCTGCAACCGAGCCGCGCAGGAGGGCAATCACCCCGCAAATCAGCCCGCCGACCAGCCCCATGGGCGGCACGCACAGCCCAAACAGCGCCAGCAGCACCCCCGCTGAGATGCAGCCCCGCGCGTTGCGGTAGCGGCTGGCAGCGGGCGTGTAGAGGTCGGTCGGTTGCACGGGCGGCGGCGTGGCTGTCGGCGTCGGGGCGTGAGGACTCTGGGGTGCAACGGGTATATAGGCAGGCGCGCGCCCACGCAGGGCGTTCGCCGCCTGCATCGCGCCCACCAGCGTCGGGTCTAACCGATACGCCGTCTCGTATGCCTTCAGCGCTTCCGCCAGCCGATTCTGGCGGTGCAGGTACGCGCCCCAGTTGTAGAACACATAGCCGTCGTGCGGGTTGAGCGCAATCGCCTGCGCGAAGTGCTTCTCGGCGTGCGTGTTGTCCCCCTGATGGGCGTAGGCGAGCGCAAGGTACAAGTGTACACGCCCCTCGCGAGGCTGCTCGGCGACCGCGCGCTGCAGAAACGGCAGCGCGTCCGCATACCGACCTTGCTGCAGCAGCTCGTACCCAATCTCAACTGCCGAGCGCACACCCTAAGTGTACCTTCGGGCGTCTAACGATTGGGTACACTCTACGGAGGGACACGCTATGCGAAAGTTTCTGGGATTTGTGGCGCTGTTTGCGCTGGGGTTTGCGGCTGGCGCGTATGTGCTGAACACCTACTTCCCGCAGCGGGACGGCATGCGACGGGTCGTCGCTGCGCCTGCAGGCGAAACCGACGCCGAACGCACCGCGCCGACCAACCTGTTGGAGCAGCGCCCCGCGACGGCGGAGCCTGCGCCGACGAACTTCGAGACGATGCTGCGCACCGCCTCGCAGCGGATTGCGCCTGCCGTGGTGAATGTGGACACCACGGGCGAAATCGCCACTTGGCGCGGCTGGCGCGAGGTCGGCGGGCGCGGCTCAGGCGTCATCATCAGCGCGGACGGCTATGTCGTGACGAACAACCATGTGGTGCGCATCCAACGGCAAATCGCCCGCGACATCTTCGTGACCTTGCAGGACGGGCGCCGATTCCGCGCGACTGTGCTGGGCACCGACGCGCAAAACGACATCGCGCTGCTCAAAATCGACGGCAAGAACCTGCCCATCGCGCAGCTGGGCGACTCCGACAGGCTGCAGGTGGGCGATTGGGTCATCGCGGTGGGCAATCCGTTCGGGCTGGGCACGACCGTGACGGCGGGGATTGTCAGCGCACTCAACCGCTCGCTGGAGGGTCAAGGCGCGCCCAGCGGGTTCATCCAGACCGACGCCGCGATTAATCAGGGCAACTCGGGCGGCGCGCTCGCCGACTCGCGCGGGCGACTCATCGGCATCAATACCGCCATCTACTCGCCCGTCGGCGCGAATGTCGGCATCGGCTTCGCCATCCCTGTCAACCGCGTGAAGCAGGTCATCAAGGAGATTCTGGAACACGGCTCGGTCGGTCAAGCGTGGCTCGGAATCAGCTACGCCGACATCAGCGACCCGCAGATTCGACGGTTCCTGCAGGAGCGTCTGCCCGAGGTGCGCTTCCCCGCCAACGGGATGTTCATCGACGGCGTTGTGGCGAACTCGCCCGCACGCAGCGCAGGGATTCAGCCCGGCGATGTGCTGATCGAGCTGAACGGACGCCCGCTGCGCTCCATCGAGCAGATGCAAAACTACATGCGCACGGCGAAGCCCGGACAGAAGGTCACCCTGCGCGTCTGGCGCGATGGGCGCACCTTTGACCTGACCGTGACGCTGGGGGTGCGTCCAGAGGATATGCCGTGAGGTTGCCCGCAACACACCTCCGCTGGAACTTGTACGGCGCGGGGCTGGAGAATCTGGGACGCGACGGCAAGCCCGAACGCCTGCCCACGCCCCAGCCCGCGCCGAACGAGATCCTCGTGCGCATCGACGCCGTTGGCATCTGCTTCAGCGACCTGAAGATCCTGCGCTTGGGCGAGGCGCATCCCAAAATCGCCCGCGATCTGCGCAAGCATCCCGTTGTGATGGGGCACGAAATCTGCTGCACGGTCGTGCAGGTCGGCAATGCGCTGCAGGGGCGGTTTCAGATCGGCGAGCGGTATATCGTGCAGGCAGATGTGTATGTGAACGGGCGGGTGCAGGCGGTCGGCTACGCGCTGGACGGCGGCTACTCGCAATACACGGTTTTCGGCGAGCCCGTGCTGAACGGCGACGCGGGCTGCTACCTGCTGCGCTGTCCCGACCATCTTAGCGACGCAGAAGCCGCGCTGGTGGAGCCGTGGGCGTGCGTCGTCGCCAGCTACCGCATCCAGCCACGCCCAACGCCCCTGCCCAACGGTAGATGGCTGGTCATCCTGCCACACGCGCCGATGGTGCGGTATCGGTGTGGGGGGGTGGATGGGTTGCATGCGGGCAATTCCCCCCACCTAACCTCCCCCGTGGACGGGGGAGGAACGCCCTCCCCGCGGGCGGGGAGGGTTGGGGTGGGGGGAACTGCCGTGCTCTTCACCGACTCGCGCGGCAACCTGCTGGCGGAGGCGTTCGAGCAAGCGGCGCACGCGCTGGGCATGGCAACCCATCGCATCGAGGCGCCTGCCGACGCGCTGTACGACCCTGCGCAGGTGCATACGCTGCGCGACGCCTACGCGCCCGATGGCTTCACCGACATCCTGATTTTCGGCGAGCCGACGCCCGAAGTGCTGGAAGCCGCGCAGGACGCCCTCATCTACGGCGGCGCGCTCAGCTTCACCTGCCACCACAAGATGCCTCCTGTGCCCGTCGATGTCGGCAGGCTGCACTACGACCGCCTGCTCCTGATGGGCACGAGCAGCTGGGACATCACCGACGCCTATCGCCACACGCGCGACACCGCCCTGCGCAAGGGCGACCGCCTGCTGCTGTTCGGCGCGGGGGGCGCGATGGGGCAGATGCAGCTGTTCTACGCGCTGACCCGCCCCGAACCGCCCGCGCAGGTGGTCGTCGTTGACCGCCACCCCGAACGGCTGGAACCCCTGCGCGAGATGGGCGTCCCCCTCGCCCAGCACGCGGGCATTGAGCTTCAGTTCTACTGCAACGCCGACGCCGACCCCGACGCGCAGCAGGCGCACCTGCGCGCCCTGTGCCCGCACGGGTACGACCACATCATGCTGCTGGCGTCGTCGGCGGAGGCGGTCGCGCTGACCTACCCGCTGCTGACCGACGGGGGCGTGCTGAACCTGTTCGCGGGCATCCCGAAGGGGCAGAAGGTCCCGTTAGACCTCACGCCACTGGCGTCGCGCCACATGCGCTTGCTGGGCAGCAGCGGCTCCACGATGGACGACATCGCCGAGTGCCTGCGTCTGGTGGCGGAGGGGGCGTTGCCCGCCCGCAAAGTTATCGGCGCAATCGCGGGGCTGAACGCGCTGCCCGAAGCCCTCCAAGCCGTGCAGAGCCACCGCTACCCGGGCAAGGTGGTCGTCTTCCCGCAGCTGCCCGACCTGCCGCTGATAGGGCTGACCGAACTGCACGAACGCCAGCCCGAAGTCGCCGCGCACTTGGAAGCGGGACGCTACTGGACACGCGACGCCGAACGCGCCCTCTATCGGGTATGCTCTAATGTGGGCTACTCCTCAATCAGCCGATGGTACCTGCCCATCCAGTAGGGGAGCAGGAACGCCGTGCCGTCGTCCTCGCGCCTGCCAAGTGGGTCGCCCCCGTCCAGCCGATACGGGTTGCCGTTCCAGCGCATCACCTCGCGCTCGCTGTAGGGCACAATCTGCACCGACTGCGGCTCGCGTAGCCCCTTGCGAGTGTCTAACACGATGTCCAGCCGATGACTGTTGCGACACGCCCAGTTGCGCAAGTCCCACGGCCACTCCTGCAGCGTCTGCACCGCTGCCTCCACATCGCACGGCTTACCTGTGACCGCGCCGTAGATGAAGTTGAACAGTGCGCTGCGCTCAGGTCGCTCAATCTGCCAACTGCGCTTCAGACTCATCAGCCACAACCGCCGATACTCTGGGTTCGTCTCGTACAGCAGCAGCGGGTAGTAGCACAGAAACGCCAGCTGGTCGTCCGAGTGATTGATGTCGTAGGGCGGGAGTATCTTCTGCGTAATGGCGTTCAGCAGGTAGTGGTGCTTCTGGATGAGCTGCTCATACGCCTGTTGGTACTTGGCGTCGCCCGTAATGTTGTAGGCGACCTTCAGGTGCGACAGAATCGACAGCGCGTTCAGCCCACGCTCCTCTTCCCAGATGGGGTCGTCGTTGATGGCTTCGGGGTTGAAGATCGCCCAGCGCGTCGGCTTGCCGTCCTTGTCAATCAGCCGCCAGTTGTTGTGCATTAGGTGGTCGGTCACCCGTCGCACCGTGCCACGAATGCGCTCTTTTTCGGCGTCGTCGGCGCACAGATCGTAGTAGACCGCCCAGATGAAGTAGTGCCCGTCCAGCTCGTCGGAGCTGGTGTCGCCTTTCCAAGTGTAGTTGGAGTCCACGGGCGACTCGTGCCACTCGCCTGTGGAGCGGTAGTAGCGGGTCTCGTCTTTGCGCACGATGCTCCGCGCGGGGAAGCCTGGGATGCCCGTGAGCCGTTCCAGCTCCAGCAGCGCGTGCATGGATTTTCGGGCGCGTTCGCGGGCGGCGTGGTCTTTCGTGGCGGCGTACTGGAACACCTGCGCGGCGCAATAGAGTGCCGTCCACAGACCGTCGTTGTCGCTCGCTTCGATTTTCCAGCTGTCGGGGTCGTTGGGGTCGTCCCAGTCGCAGTTGGTGACGAAGCCGTTGCGGTTGTGGCGCAGGGCGATTAGCCGCTCGTAGTGGTCGGCTTTCTGGCGCAGGGTCATCAGGCGCGATTCGATGCAGGCGACGCCGCGCTCGGCAGCGAGCCATACGCGGTTCTGGGCGTCTACGGCGATGGCATAGACGCGGTTATCGGGCAGCCACCGCCTGCCCCAGAAGTAGCTCCACCTGCCGTCGCGCAGGCGACATGCGCCTTCGGGTGTGCCTGCCCACAGGTCGCCGTTCGGCGCGAACGCCAAGCAGCGGATCATCCCATACGGCGGGATGAGTTCGGCGACGGGGTGCGCGGGCGTCTCGCTGTAGACCTCGCGCGAGAGGTACCAGCCCTCACCGTCGCTGAGAATCAGCCCCGTCCGCGCGCCAATCCACAAGTGTCCGATGGAGTCGCTCACGGCGCACAGCCACAGGTCGTCGTAGTACCGCCCGCGATTGTCTTTGACAGGCACAGGCTGCCACGCGCCGTCGCGCCAGCGGTAGAAGCGGCGTTCCAGTTCGCCTTCGGCGTGGGCGTAGAGGCGTCCGCGCGTGTCCTCGTGGAACCAGCGCAGCTGGCGGTTGGTGGGCGCGGGCAGGCGTTCGGCGACCTTGCCGTCGTGAATGCGCAGCAACGCCTCGCGGGTCAGCGTCCAGTAGCCCCCGCGCGACGCCGCTTGCAGCCCGATGAGTTCGGCGTCCCCCTCGTACAGCGTGCGCGTCTGCCCGCCCGCGTCCAGACGAAACAGCCGCTGCCCGCCGATGCCCACCACGCCGCCTGTCCCGTCGGGGATGAGATACGCTGCGGGCTGGTCGGCGACCTTCTGCCAGCGGTCGGGCTTCTGCAGCGACGCGCGGTAGACGCCCTGCGCTGTGCCCGCGTAGAGCGCTTCGCCCGCGATTGCCAGCGTCTGCACAGGCGCGTCGGGCAGCCCGTGCGCCGTCGTATACTGTGTGCTTATATCCTGTAGGTAGGTCGGTACTCGGTCGCTTGTTGGTTGCATGGCGATCAGTCCTGTGGCGAGTGTTAGGGTGAGAAGCATGGCGCAGTGTTCGTTCCCTGCAAGGCGCGATTCTCCTGCCACTTTTCGGGGCGAGGCGTCCCAGTCGGGTAGAATTCAGGTTGATAACTGCCCACTCACTGGCGCATAACTTATTGGTGTGTAGCATGAACCGAGCCGAGCGATGGATTGTTGTCATCCGCCCCGACGATAAGTTAGGCGAAACGCTGCTGGCAACGCCCGTGTTTCAGGCGATTAAGGAGACGCTTCCGGAGTTCAAGGTCGCGGCATGGGTCGGGCACAGGTGGCGGTCGGTGATTGAAGCGTCGCCGTGGCTGGATGCTGTGCGCGGCGTGCCGTACCGCCCGCGTCTTAGTGCGTACTGGCGGCTGGCGTCTACTTTGCGCCGACAGCGTCCCGAAGCCGTGCTGATTCTGCGTCCCGACACCCGTCGGTATGCGCAGATAGCGCGCCTTGCGGGGGTCAAGGCGCGCGTCGGGGCAGTGGTTCGCCGACCGCGCGTGGCGCGCCTGCTGACGCATGTCGCGGCGTTGAACCCCTGCGCCCACCAAGTGGAGAAGAACCTCGCCGTTGCAGAAACATGGCTGGGACGCCCGTTGCCCCGATACCCGCTGCACTATGCGCCTGCCACGCGCGGCAACCTGCCCGACACCCTCGCGTCTCACCCCCGCTACGCCGTGCTGCACCTCAGCACGGGCGGCGTCCAACCGCGCTGGGCAGTGGAGCGGTTCGCCGCCGTCGGTGAATATTTACTGCAGCGATACGCCTACACGCCTGTGTTCACAGGGAGCGCGGACGACGCGCCCGCCGAGAGCGACCCTGCCGCCCTCTTTGGGCAGGCTGCCGTGAACCTCGTGGGACAGACCAGCATTCTGGATATGGCGGAGATCCTACGCCGCGCCGCGTTGCTGGTCAGCGTGGACACGGGCGTGGTTCACCTCGCGGCTGCCGTCGGGACGCCGTGCATCAGCCTCCACTTTCGGCGCGACTACCCCCCAGAAAACTGGTATGCGTGGCAAACGCCCACTGTCCCCGTTAGCCCGCCCTATTACTGCGAGGGCTGCACGCAACACGCCTGCATCCTCAAGGACCTCGCTTGCGTGCGGGGCGTTAGCGTCGAGCAGGTCATCGCCGCGGTTGACACGCTGCTGGCGCAGGGCGAGAGGATTTCCCGCTGCTAATCGCCCCCACCACCTCCACCACCCCCGCCGCCATCCCCACCGCCGTCTGCGCCGCCCGCTTCGCCCGCGTCGCCGCCGTCGAACCCGCCCTTCTCTGCGCCGACCCCACTGGCGTCCGACTCTGACTCAGGGTCTTTGCGGCTGTCTCGGAACGCGCCAACGCCGTCAACGACACAGTCGCCGTCGAACGCCTCTTGCCGACGGCGGCTTGGCGACGACGCCGAACTCAGCGCAATCACGACCACCACCAGCACGCCCAGCAGCAGCACCACTCCCGCAACAAGCCACTTCGTCTCCATAAGCGTCCCCCAAAGACTAATACGCTCGCTGCAGGGATGGATCGCCCGCTAACACCCCTGCCCGAAGGCGAACAGCACCGTCAGCAGGTCGGCGTCATCGACGGTCTCGTCGCAGTTGACATCGACGCGCCCCAAGTCCTGACCCGTCTGCCCGAAGGCGAACAGCACTGCCAGCAGGTCGGCGTCGTCCACACAGCCGTTCTCGTCGACATCGCCGCTGTGCGCGCGGCAGGGAACCCGCGTATCCAGCAGGAACGCCTCGCGCCTGCCGGTCAACCCGTTGATGCCCGACCCGACGATGAAGCGTCCATCGGGCGACATCGCCAACGCATGGAATAGCACCGAACCGATGGGCAACAGATCCGCGTACACCGTGTTCAGGTCTTCCATCCCACGCTGCGGCGTCCAGCGGAACGCCAGCGAAACCGTGCCCCCCGTAGGATGGTATTGTCCCACTACGATATCCCCGCTCGCGCTCACATCCCATGCGATACTGAGCGTGCTGTTGCTCATCGTGTGAATGTCCTGCGGCGGCTGGTTCGGATCAAGCCAGCGGCAGGCGTGGCGCCTATAGTCGGGATAATCCGCGTACCCGACGACAACGCGCCCGTCGGGGCTAATATCGTTCGCCGCGATGTTCGCACCCCCGAAGCCCATCATCATCTGGGCGCCCGTCGATTCCGTCCAGTAAAAGGCGCGCACCGTGCCCCCCTGATTGACATACCCAATCACGACATTGCCGTCCGCGGAGACGCCCGTCGCCACACTCACATTCGGCGTGCCCAGCGTTTGCAGCCCTGCCCCTGACGCCAACGGAACGCAAACCGATCCTCATTACGAGCCTCCGCCCAGCCGACAATCGTGGAGCCGTCGTAGGACGCCGCGCTTGCGCGCCCACTCACGCCCCCAAGCGCGCCGAGAAACTCTACCCCCGCGCTCGGCGTCCAGCGGAAGGCAGCCATGTAGCCCACCGAGTCCATCATATCGCCGACCACGACACTCCCGTCACCCGAAACGCCATACGCCTGACTCCAGCCCTGCCAGCGGGGCGGCGCAATCGGCTCCATCCGACCGTTGCGCCAATAGAACGCGCGAAAATCGAAGTTCGGCGTGTAGGCGATTCCCACCACAACCGACCCATCGTCCGACACATCGTTCGCGATGCTGAAGCGGTAGTCCAGCGTCCCCAGCCAGGTCAAACTCTGCGCAAAGCACGGCGCGACACAGAACGCGCCCATCAACGCCGTCATGCTGCCCCAAGTGCATAGTCGCCTTTTCATCGTAATCGCCTCCCGCGCGAGTGCAACGCGCGTGTCTACAGTATACCCTCCTTCACTTGTTGCCCTTCGCGCGATTGTGCGTCTTGCACAGCATCTGGCAGTTGGCGGCGGTGCTTGCGCCCCCGTTAATCCACGCCGTGACATGGTCTGCCTCCATCTCCGCGTACTTGTAGATTCTGCTGCGGTTCGCGCCGTGCCCCACCGCGCAAAGCGGGCAGTTCGAGACGCCCGCCGCCTGCGCCTCCGCGGTCTGCGCCGCGTAGACCGCCTGTTTGACCGCCTCGTCAAAAACCCGCACATCCAGCAGCCGATGGTCTTGGCAACCGCCCAGCACATACTCGAAGATGCCGCGCCTGTTGCGCACATACGGGTCCTCGCGAAGCTGCTTCACCTTCTGGGAAACCTCGTCGGGATTGTACGGCGTGCGGTGATACTGCTCGTAGAGCCTGCCCCATTCCACGCCCTGCATCTCGGGGTACACCTCGCGGAACACTGTGGAGACCCAATCAATCACGCTGTTGAAGTAGGTCTTCAGCTCGTCGATGTTGTCGTCGTAGCGATGCTTGCTCATGTAGTCGCTGATGTTGCCCTTGCTCACCCAGTCCAGCGCGCACGCCAGGAAGTCCTGTCGGTTCGGGTTGCCCTTGATGTACGCCCGCCACTTGTGGAGGTTCGCGTTCTGGCTGTTGCTGAACTCCGCCCGCGCCAGCGTCACGAACGGTCCCGAATAGATGGCGTTCAGCAGCTCTTGGTCATTCAGCGGCACGCCCGCGATGTTGATGGTCTGGAACCACTCCTTGATCTCGCTCTCCGCGCCCTCGCAGATGTATATGAGGAGCTTCGTGTCCAGAATGCGCGCCTTCTGGTCGGCGGGCAGGCTGTCGAAGATCTTTGGCTTGCCGTCCACCATGATGGCGAACTTGTTGGTGACGAACCGCCCGATGCTCGTGATGCGCTGCTGCCCGTCCAGCACCTCGTAGCGCGCCTCCCCCACTGTGTTGAAGTAGAGCAGCCCAATCGGATACCCGCGCAGCAGCGAGTGGATGACCGCCTGCTCGCGCTTGCCGCCTTGGTCTTGATAGAAGTAGTTGCGCTGGTACTCGGGCTGGATGACCAGCCGCCCGCCCAGCCCGAACAGACCCTTGCCCTCCAGCTCGTTGTAGACAAACCCGTCGCAGATGTCGGCGACCGTGATGTCCGTGCGCAGCGTGGTCTTCATCGCGCCCCCTCCTGAGCAGACTTGCGACGATGACGGATGAGAATGCGAACATAAGTCGGCTTGCCATTTATCGCGCTATCCTTGTCTTTGATAAGCCCGTGTGGCTTAATGGGCGTATTCGGATTTGTTCGGAAGTCATTTGCATTCAGAATCTCAAACTGCTCTGGGTTGTATTTGTCAAGGAAGGTGATGGGGACGCCCATCGCGCCGTCGTAGTCGCTGGGAATCGCCTCGGTGAAGGGCACTTCGATGGCGTCGTAGTTGTCGTACCGCTGGTACGCCATCGTGCCGCGCAGCTTCTTGTTGTAGCGCAGGTTATCCGCCATCGTCATCAGTTGCAACTCCTGATGGCGACGCCCATGGTCAAGGTTGGTGAACCAAACTGCTGTAGACCGTCCCATGACCTTGCCGTTCACGATTTTGTAATTGCTCCCCTCTTTCCCTGACTGAAGCATGGCTTCTGCGACTTGGGGCGGAACATCGAACAGTAGGTCTGTTCCCATCGGGGTGACGCCCAGCCATATCTTGTTCTCCTTGATGAGGGGGAAAATCTCTTTGTAGGTGATGGCGTTTTTGTTGCCGATGATGAGGAACTTTTTGCCGTGTTCCACGAGTTGGGCGACATACTCGCGGAAGAGGGAGAAGGGCGGGTTGGTGACGACGATGTCCGCCTGTTTCAGGAACTCGATGCACTCTGGGCTACGGAAGTCGCCGCCGGGGTAGGCGGCGTTGCCCTTGAGCGGTATCCGCGCGGCGTTGTTGGTTTTGAGGAAGACCTCCACATCGGCGATGCTCACGGCGCCGTCGCCGTCTTCGTCCTGCACGCGGTCGATGACGACGGCGAGCGCCTTAGGGCGCGGGCGGTTGCCGTTATCGGCGTCGTATTCGGGGAACAGCACGCCCTGCCCCGCAATCGGCGAGCCGTCATAGCTGGTCGTGATGAGCCGTTTCAGACCGAGCCTGTTGAAGTTGGCGGCGAAATACTTGAAGAAGTTGCTCTCGTAGGGGTCGTCGCAGTTGCAGTAGACGACCTTGCCGCGAAAGGTGTCGGGGTCGTACTCCAGATACGCCTCGATCTCTTTCTGGATGTCGTCGTACTGGGTGTAGAACTCGTCCTGTTTGGCAGCCTTCGCGTTCGAGAGCGTTCGGTTGCCCGCGTGTACGGCTGTGCGCATCGCTGCTGTGTCCCTCGCAATCGCACAGAGTATACCTTATAAAGGGTATCCTATCGTATGGGATGCAATCCGAGTTGTTTGGAATGACCGAAAAGACCCCGCCGTTGCCGTTGGCGACGCGCATGCGCCCGCGCACGCTGGACGAGTTCGTCGGGCAGGCGCACCTGCTCGGCGAGGGGATGCCCATCCGCCGCGCAATTGCGCAGGGCGCGCTGGGGTCGGTCATCCTGTGGGCGCCGCCGGGCTGCGGCAAGACCAGCCTCGCCTACCTGATTGCGCACTACACGAACGCCAGCGTCGAGGCGCACAGCGCGGTCACGGCGGGCGTCGCCGACATCCGCAAGGCTGCCGAACGCGCCCGCCAACGCCTCAAAACCACCGGGCAGTCCACGCTCCTCCTGCTGGACGAGATCCATCACTTCACGCGCACCCAACAAGACGCCCTGCTGGGCTACTTGGAAGACGGCACATTCACGCTGGTCGGCGCGACGACCGAGAACCCGTTTCTGGTGCTTAGCAACGCGCTGCTGTCGCGGGCGCGGGTGCTGACCTTGCAGCCGCTGAGCGACGCGGAAGTGCGCCTGCTGATCGAACGCGCCCTGCACGACGCCGAGCGCGGGCTGGGCGCACGCCGCCTGCAGATTGCGCCCGACGCGCTGGAACACCTCGTGCGCTGCGCCAACGGCGACGCGCGGCTTGCGCTGAACCTGCTGGAGACCGCCGCGCTGCAGACCCCCGACGGCGGAACCATCGCGCTGCCCGTGATTGAGCAACTGCTGCAGAAGCCGATGCTACGCTACGACCAGCAAGGCGACTACCACTACGACACGATTTCGGCGTACATCAAGTCGGTGCGCGGGAGCGACCCCGACGCTGCACTGCACTACCTCGCGCGGATGCTGCTGGCAGGCGAAGACCCGCGCTTCATCGTGCGGCGGCTGCTGATTCTCGCCAGCGAGGACATCGGCAACGCGAACCCGACCGCGCTGATCCTTGCGGCGGCAGGCGCGCAAGCCGTCGAGCGCGTCGGCATGCCCGAAGCGCAGATTATTCTGGGACACCTGACGACCTATCTCGCCTGCTCGCCCAAGAGCAACGCGAGCTATGTCGCCCTCAAGCGTGCGCTGGAAGACGCCCGCACGAAGCCGCTGCCTCCTATCCCGCTGCACCTGCGGAATGCGCCGCATTCGGGCATGCGCGAACTGGGCTACGCGGAGGGCTACCAGTACCCGCACGATGACCCGCGCGGCTGGGTCGAGCAAGCGTACATGCCTGACGGCGACTGGAGCCTGCCCTACTACGAGCCGACGACGCACGGCGCGGAGGGGAAAATCTTGGAGTTTATTCGGAAGGCGCGTGGCGAGTGAGCGGAGATCTCCTACCCCTCCGCGTCGAACTTCCAGTCGTGTGGCGGGGGCGGCTCGTAGGTCTCTTGGCACGCGCGTTGCCGCTCCTCCTGCTCCAACTCGGTCAGCAGCGCGCGCCGCTTGCGACGCAGCAGGCTCTGGCAGCGGTCATCCGCCTCCAACGCGCGGCGCAGCAACGGGAGCCAGTTCGGGTCTGGCTCCAGACGCTCCAAAGTGCGCAGCGTCTCCTCGCGCCGCTGCAGCAGCCCCGTGACCTCGTCCCAGCGCTCATCTTCGAGGGCGTCCTCCAGACAGAGGCTGAGCATCCAGAAGTCGTGCAGCAGCGTCTCCACCAGCGATTTAGCCATGCAGACTCACCTTCGCTGCGGGGAGCGCGACCTGCGCTTCCGACTCGGCGGCAATCGTTTCCCACGCCTCGCGGATCTCGCACAGCAGTCCCACAACATGCTCCAGCCGCGCTGTGTCGTCGTTGATGTTCGCCTCCACCAGCTGGTTATACATGTAGGTATACAGGCGGAACAGGTTCTCGGCGATTTCGCCGCCCTTGTCGAAGTCGAGGCTGCTGATGAGTTCGGCGAGGATTTTCTGGGCGCGTTGCAGTTTCGCGTTCTGGGTCTCGTAGTCGCGCTGCTGCATCGCGTAGGCAGCCTCGTTGATGAATCGGATTGCCCCGTCATACAGCATCACAATCAGTCGCGCGGGGCTGGCGGTCTCCACCGCCGTCTCCAAGTACCGTTCGTGTCCGTTCGCACCGCCATACATAAATGACCTCCGATTACATCCCAATACCCATGCGCGGCATGCCTGCAGTAAGCGCAGCCAGGCGCGCGCCTTGACTCTGCATCTGGCTAATCGCGCGTTCCATTCGCGCGAACTGCTCGCGCAGCATCAGTTGCCGACGATTGACCTCCTCGCGAATGGACTCGATCTGTCGGTCAATCGCGCTCATCTGGTCGCGGAGGGTGTTCGTGGTGTTCTGGATGTCGCCGTTCACGATGTCGGTCGCTTGCCGCGCGAACAGGCGCACTTGGTCGGCGACGCCGCGCGTGAAGTGAACCTTGCCGTAGGTTCCCGGCGCGGTTGCCGTCACGCGGATTTGCAGCCCCGCCGTGTTCGGGTTGTCGCTGTTGCCCGTGAGGAACTGCCCGCGCCCTGTCGCCGCCTCGCCGTTGATTGTGCCTTGCACATCGAGCCCCTCCGCGTTGATGGCGGTCGTGCCAATCCCCGAGTTGTCGGACGCCGCCGCGAGGTTCGAGACCACCGTGAAGTTGCTTGCCGAGCCGTGATTGACCGCGCGAATGACGAGCTTGCCGTTCTCTTGGCTGGCGACGACCCGATTGCGCAGGCGCGGGTCGTTGTTGATTTGGTTGATGGTGTCCTGAAGCGTGTTGCCCGCGCCGAGCGTGAGGTTCACAGGGTCGCTGCCAAAGAGCGCGCCGCTGAAAGTGAGCGTCTCCGTCGTCGTGCTGGCGGAGGTTTGCGCGACGCCCGCCATCGCCTCCGCGCGGGTCGCCGTTTGCGTAATCACCACCTCGTAGCCTGCCTGCGGCGAGGCTTTGGTCTTGTCGGTCGACGAGATGAAGCTGATGTTCGGGTCGGTCGCTCGCCCCGACGCCGTGAACAGGCGCATCACGCCGTCTAAATCCTGCGCCAACGCCTGCGTGAACTTGCCCTCGTCGAAGCTGAGCTTGCCGTCCTGCCCCAGCTGCACGCCCACCTGCGCCAGCACACGCAGGTTGTCCTGCAGGTTCGGCACCGCGCTAATCGTGCGGTTGATGATGCCGTCCATGACCGAGCCGACAGTCGTGTCGCCAAACAGCACGCCCGCCTGCAGGGTGTTCTTATCGATAGAGGCGTTCTGCTTGAGGAAATCCACCAGACTGTTGAAGGCGTTCACAAAGTTGTTGACCGCGCCTTTGGCGGCTTCTGTGTCGCGCGAGAGCGTGAGAATCGCCGTCTTGGGATTGTTGGCGTCCGCGCTGAGCAGATTAATCGTCACGCCCTGAATCGCATCGTTCACTTGATTGCGACTGCGCTTGAACTGGAAGCCATCGATGGTGAACTCGGCGTCCTGCGCCTGTACCAGTTCGTTCTCGTAGCCGTTCTGCAGCACGCCAAGGTTCTTGAGGATGTTCTTGTCGTCCACGAAGGTCGGCAGGTTGCTCCCGCCGTCGATTTTGAGTCGGTAGAAGGTCGCGCCATTCTCCGTCTCGCTGACGATAGACGCCGTGACGCCCGCGCCCGCGTTGTTGATTTTGCCCACCAGCGAGGCGAGCGTGTCGGTCGCGAAGTCGATGGCGATATTGTGCCCGTTGATTTGAATGGTCCCGCTGGGCGGGTTCGTCATCCCGAACACCTGCGCGAGCGTCTGCCCCGCGTCGCGGAATCGGTCAGAGAGCGCGGCGTTGTTCTGCTGGTTGCGGACGAACTCATCGTATGAGACGAGTTTCAGCGTCGGCGCAAGCACCTGCCATCCGTCCACATCCGTGAGCTGAATCTTGCTGTTCTTGCCCGTTTCGTTCGCCGTGAGCGTGAGGTAGACGCCGCCGTCCGTGCTAAGCAGGGAGGCCGTGACCCCTGCGCCCGCTTCGTTGATCTTCTGGGCGACGCCCTGTAAGGTGTCCGTCGATTGGAGCGTGATAATTTTCCCGTTGACCATAAACTGCCCGTTGACGCCCAGCTCGGCGGTCGCCGAGGTGTGCGCGCCGCTGACAATCTTGTGCGCCTGCGCCAGTTTGCTGACCTTCAATTCGTAAGTTCCGGGCAGCGCTTGGGTCGAGGAAGTTATGGTCGCCACCTGCGTATCGCTGGAGCTGCCACGCACGGAGTTGAACGCGCTGTTGACCGACAGCGCGCCTGCGGCAGACGCCAGACTATTGACCAGCCCCCGAAACTGGTCGAACGCGCTCATACGGCTCTGCAACTGCGATTTGCGCACCATGAGCCGCTGCATCGGGCGCGCCTGCAGCTCCGTCAGCTTCTGGATGATCGACTCGGTGTCAATCCCCGTCGCTAACCCTGCAAAGTTGATTCCGCTCACATTGCCGCTGATCATTCTGACCCACCTCCTGGTATGCCCTTCTCATCTGCCGCGCGTCCATGCGACTCCACCGTCGTTGCCATTATCGGCAGCGTGTTCAGCATTCTGGACTCTCAAAAATGCGGGTTCCGCTGCCGATAATCGGGGGGTGATGTGCGCCGTGCTGATTTTGGGCATGCTATGGATTGCCACAGCGCGGCTTACGGAGGAGCCACAGACGCAGACAGACTGTCTAACGCCGTTGCACAGCGGCTACGCACGCCTTGACACGCAATTCAACGCCCTGTCAAGCCGTGCGGAGCCGAGTGTCAACGCGGATAGACAGGCTGTCAAAGCCACGATCCGCATTTCCGAAAGCGTGACGGTCAGCACAGCACGCTTTCGACTGGGCGACATCGCCCTTGTGGAGGGCGACGAGACGCTCTGTCAAACGCTTCGACAGATTGAGCTGGGCGCGTCGCCGCTGGCTGGACAGTCGCGTCTGTTCACGCGCCAGCAACTCATCACGCGCCTGCGCCAGCACGGGATAGACCTCAGCGCCACCCAACTGGAGATGCCGCACACAGTGCGCATCACGCGCGGGGCGCAGTCGCTGGATACCACGCAGCTGGAGCAGTTCGCCCGCGAGCAGCTGCGGGCAGTGCTGGGCGAGTCGGCTGGCGAATGGACGCTGGAGAACCCGCCCGCGCCCCCCTCCATCCCCAGCGGAGCGGTGAGCTTTCGGCTGGAGGGCGAGCCGCGCGTGGCGTCCCAGTCGGCGACGCTGGAGGTGGTCGCATTAGTGGAGAACCAGCCCCGCGCCCGCTACCTGCTGCGCTTCAAGGCGCCCGCCAAGGCGCGCCAAATCGCCGTGCGCTCGGGCGAGAGTGTCCAAGTGCGCGTCGTCGCTGATGGCGTGGTGCTGGAAGTCAAAGGCGTCGCCCGCGCCACAGGCGCCCTCGATGAGACCATCCCCGTCTACATCCCCGAAACGCAGAAGACACTCCGCGCCCAGATTGTGGACACGGGCATACTGGAGGTGAGGCTATGAGTATCGCGATTTGGACACTGTATCTAACGGGATATCTGGTATTGTCAACGCCGCAGGACACTCCTAATCCTGTCGTGTCGGATGTGCCCCCTGCAACAGGCTCGCTGTGGGACGACCGCGCGGGCAGCCTGTACGACGATTTCAAAGCGCGGCGCGTCGGCGACTTGGTGACCATCGTAGTCGTCGAGAACACGACCGCCTCTGCACGCGCCAATACCGCCGTCCAGAAGTCCGAGTCGGCGTCCACAACGGCGGGCGTCGGACCCTTGCTGAACTTCCTCTGGCCCGAGCTGGGCGCGTCGGGCAGAACCGAGTCGAACGCGCAGGGCAACACCGCCCGCGCAGGCACGCTGCAGACGCGCATCACCGTTCAGGTGGTAGAGACCTTCCCGAACGGCGTGCTGCGCATCGAGGGCAAGCGCACGCTGAAGATTAACGAGGAGACCCAGACGCTGGTGTTCAGCGGGCTGGTGCGCATCCGCGACATCCGCGCCGACAACACCGTGCCCTCCACCGCGATTGCCAACGCCGAGATCTACTTCGAGGGCAAGGGCATCGTCGGCTCGCGCCAACGCGAGGGGATTCTGACGCGGTTGTTCAAGATTATTTTTTAGTGGGGAGACGGTATGCGAGACACTGTTCCGATGGCGTATTCAGAGCTCATGAGTTGCCCCCCTCCTCCTGCAGGTTGCCCCCGCTTCGCGAGGGGAACCGCTCAGACTCGGTTCCCCCTGCTTGCAGGGGGAACCTCAAGGAGGGGGTCTTCAACCTCGCACAGGTTAGTGAACTTTAGTCTGGCGGTAGGGCTTGCGCTGGTGTTCCCTGCCTTACTGCCCGCGCAGCAGCCCGCTGCGCCGACCGTGCGCCTGAAGGACATCGCGCAAATCCGCGGCGTGCGCACTAACCAGCTGGTGGGCTACGGCATCGTGGTCGGGTTGGAAGGCACAGGCGACAGCAACGGCGCGCTGTTTACCGTGCAGTCGGTCGCGAATATGCTGGAACGCTTTGGGATTACTGTCCCGCCGAACGCGCTGAAGGTCAAAAATGTCGCGGCGGTGATGGTGACCGCCGAGTTGCCTCCGTTTGCGCGGGCGGGCAACACCATCGATGTGGTGGTCTCCAGCATCGGCGACGCGCGCTCGCTGCAGGGAGGCACGCTGCTGCAGACGCCCCTGCGCGGCGCGGACGGGCAGGTCTACGCCGTGGCGCAGGGACCGCTGTCCATCGGCGGGTTCAACTTCGGCGGGGGCGGCGCGCGCGTGCAACGCAACCACACCACCGTTGGGCGCATCCCGAACGGCGCACTAATTGAACGCGAAGTGCCCGCCAACTTCCTGCAGGGCGACAACAGCCTCACCATCCAACTCCACAAGCCCGACTTCACCACCGCCGCGCGCGTGGTCAGCAGTATCCGCAGCGCGTTCCCGAACCTAACCGCGCGCGCCGTAGACCCCTCCACCGTGCGGATTGCACTGGACGCCCAATATGCGACCGACCCCGTGATGCTGATTGCGCAACTGGAGACACTGAGCGTGCTGCCCGATATTGCGGCGCGCGTGGTGGTCAACGAACGCACAGGCACTGTGGTCGTCAACGGCGATGTGCGCGTCGCGCCCGTCGCGATTGCGCACGGGGGCATCACCGTACGCGTGCAAACCACCTTCGAAGTGTCGCAGCCGCCGCCGCTGAGCGAGGGACAAACGAAGGTCGTGCCCCAAACGCAGGTGGACGCTAACGAAGAGCCTGCGCGGATGGTCTACCTGCGCGAGGGCGCGTCCGTCGAATCGCTGGTCAAGGCACTCAACGCGCTGGGAGTCAGCCCGCGCGACCTGATTGCGATTCTGCAGGCACTCAAAGCGGCAGGCGCGCTGCATGCCGAAATCGAGGTGCAGTGATGGAGACAAGGATCCAGTCGTTCGCCAGCACGCTACCCTTTTGGAGTGCGGAAGCCCCGCTTCCGCACTCCGACAGGCTTCAGCAAGCGGAAGCTCCGCCTCCGCACTCCAAAACTACGCGCAGTGCTGCTAATCCCGCCCTCCTGCGCGCCTGCAAGGAGTTCGAATCGCTGTTTGTGCTGCAACTCTGGCGGGCGATGCAACGCACCGTGCCCACCCAGAGCAAAACACTCAACTATACCGAAATGTTCGATGTGCAATTTGCCGACCATTTAAGCCGACAGGGGCGTTTCGGTCTGGCAGAGCAACTCTACGAGCAACTGAGCCGACACTTGCCGAATACGGGGGAAGCACGATGAGAACCTACGCCGATTGGCTTCGCGAATGGCTGTACGAGGGCAAGCGCGCTCTGCCGCTGCTGCAGGAGTGGCTCGACGCGCTGGTTGCCCGCGACGCGCCGCGCATCGATGCAGTGAACGCCCGCCTGACGCCGATACTGGAGCGGCTGGAACATGCGCGGCAAGCGGTCGCCCAGATCCCAGAGCGCGACGCCCTGCCGACCGACCTGCTGCAGCAGGCGATGGCGACCGCACAAGCCATCGACGCCGTCGCCCAGACCGCCTACGACATCATCCGCGACGAACTGGACTACACACACGGCATGATGGCGATTCTGACCCGCGCGGCGGAACCCGACCACTACGCGCCCACCCTCGCCGCGCCCAACCGCACAAATGTGCTGCTGAACACGGAGGCGTAGCATGCCCAGCTTTCAAGGCATCGAGTTAGGCGCACGCGCCATGCGAGCTTTCCAGATTGGTCTGGAGGTCACGGGGCACAATGTCGCGAATGTGAACACGCCAGGCTTCAGCCGACGGCGCGTCCACTTCGCCAACACGCCCGAATACGCCTTCAACCCCAACATCCGCATCGGCACGGGCGTGATCGTGCAGCATGTGCAGCGCGTGCGCGAGATGATGCTGGAGCAGCGCATCAACTCCAACACGGGTGACTTCGCACGGCTGGACACCCTGCGCCAGCAACTGCAGAACATCGAGGGCTTGCTGATGGAGCCTGGCGAGCAGGGCATCGGCGCGCGTCTCAACGCGCTGTTCAACGCCTTCGACGAACTCGCCACGCGCCCCGATAGCCTCGCCGCCCGCCAAAGCGTGCTGCAGGCTGCCAGCGCGCTGGTCGGAACCATCCGCAGCCTGCACGACAACTGGAACACCCTGCAGACCCAACTCCAGCAGCGCATGACCGAGACCGTACGCGAGGCGAACGACCTCGCGACGCAACTCGGACGCCTGAACGAGCAAATCCGCGCGGCGCATTCGGGCGGCGCGGAAGCAAGCGACCTGCTCGACCAGCGTGACCGCCTGATGACGCGCCTGAGCGAACTGGTCGGCGCACGCGCCCACTACAACACCGACGGCAGCCTGATGGTCTTCGTGGACGGGCACACGCTGGTGCAAGACGGCGCGTCGTTCCCGCTGCCCCTCAGCATCGATGTGCCGAACCGCGACCTGAACAGCACGCCCGTCGACATCCGCATTCAGAACGGGCAACTGCGCGGGCTGATGGACGCCTCCGCCAACCTGCAGGACTACCAGAATCGCCTGAACCTGTTCACCAACACGCTGATTACGCAGGTGAACACGCTGCACCAGACGGGCTTCGACCTGGACGGCAACACGGGCTGGCTGTTTTTCGACGGGACGGACGCTTCCGATATTGCGCTGCATAGCGACATCAGCGACCCGCGCCGAATCGCCGCCAGCGGCGTCGCAGGCGCGCCCGGCAACAACGGCATCGCGATGGCGCTGGTGAACCTGCGCAACCAGCCGCAAGGCGCACTCGGCGGCATGACCCTCAGCCAATACTATAACAACCTCGTCGGGCAGGTCGGCAACGACGCACGGGTCTCCAGAAATCGCGCCGAATCGCAACAATTAACGCTGGAGCATCTGCACCAGATTCGCGAATCGGTGTCGGGTGTGTCGCTGGACGAGGAGGCGGCGAACCTGGTGAAGTTCCAGCGCAGCTACCAAGCGGCGGCGAAGGTGATCGGCGCCTTCGATTCGCTAATCCAAGATGTGCTGCAGTTCGTTGCGCCGCGTTAGGGGTAGATAGGCTATGCGGATTAGCACTTACTGGCAGTTTCATCGGATGGAACGCGCGACGGAGCAGAGCGTCGGGCAGATGACGCTTTGGCAAAAGCGCGTGGCGACGGGTCGGCGCGTCGAGCAGCCGTCGGACGACCCCGTCGGCTCGGTACACGCGCTCGCGCTGCGCGAGCAGGTTCAACAGATTGACCAGTACGGGCGCAACATCCGCGAGGCGCGCATGTTTTTGCAAGCGACGGAACAGGCGTTCGCCGACATTGGCGACATGCTGCACCGCACGCGCCAAATCGTCACGCAGGGCGCGAACGACACCAACGACGCCAACGCCCGCGAAGCGCTGATTCAGGAGATTCGCGAACTCAAGCGACGCCTGCTGCAAATCGGCAACCAGCGCCCCGACGGCGAACGCTACCTGTTCAGCGGGCAGACCGTGCATACCGAACCGATTACCGTAACAGGCGGCGTCGCCAGCTATGTCGGCGACGGCAACCCACTGCTGGTCAACATCGCCGCTGACCGCGTCATCACGATGAACTTTTCGGGCGCGCGCATCGCCGACCTGCACAACAAACTCAACGACATCGAGAACAACCTCCTCAGCGGCAACTCGGCGCAACTCTCGATGGTCGACCTCAACGACATCGAACAGTTCCAGAGCGAGTTCCACCGCTATCGGGGCGAGGTGGGCGTGCGCACGCGCGAGCTGGACAACTACGAGCGGCTGCACCTGAGCCGCCGCGACCAACTCACAGGCAACCTCGCTGCCATCGAGGAGATAGACCTCGCCGAAGCGATTAGCCAACTCAAACAATCCGAGCTGCGATATCAGGCGTCGCTGCAGGTGTTCACGCGCATTCAGAGCGTGAACCTGTTCGATTTCCTACGCGGAGGGTAAACGATGGAACTTGAAACCACGCGATTCGGTACAATTAGAATAGACGCGGACGACATCATCACCTTCGAGGACGGGCTGGTGGGTCTTAGTCAGTATCGTCGTTTCGTCCTCATACGGCATGATAGCGAAGGTCCGTTCTGGTGGCTGCAGTCGGCGGACGAGCCGAGCTTCGCGATGCTGCTGATTGACCCGTGGTTCTTCTGTGCGGACTACGAGGTGGTGCTGTCGGATGCGGATGCGGAACGGCTGCAGCTGCGCGAGGAGACGCCGAAAGCGGTGCTCACGACGGTGACCATCCCGTCGGGCAACCCGCATGCGATGACGGCGAACCTACTTGCGCCGCTGGTTATCAACACGGAGTCGCGCATAGGACGGCAGGTGATTTTAGATGACGAGCGCTACCATACGCGCCATCCGATACTGCAGGAGATGTGGCGCAGCATGCAAGCGGTGGAAGCCGCGAGCTAATCGTTCACGCCAGGGAGGGCAGATTCGATGTTAGTACTCACGCGCAAGGTCAACCAGAGCATCATGATTGGCGATGAGATTGAGGTCATCGTGCTGGAGGTGCGCGGCGAGCAGGTGCGCCTCGGCATCAAAGCGCCCCGCACCGTGACCGTCCATCGCCGCGAAATCTACGACGCCATCCAGCGAGAGAATATTATGGCAGCGCAGGCGCAACCCGAAGATGTGCCCGCCCCCACCAAAAAGGTCAAAAGCGCGTCCTGAGCGTTCCTCGAACGCCGTACAACTCGCCCCTCATAACAAATAGTCGCTGATCCGCGTGCGATGGGCAGGATTTTCTACCGCCCAGTCGAAAATTACGCGCGGAGGCGTCAACGATGATTCAATCGCGCTGGATGTTCGGACTAACGACGGCGTTGCTGCCGCTGCTGCTGGTGAGCGCATCGATTTCGGAGGGGCGATTCGTGGGCATGCGCCTCGACAACGGCGCGCTGGTTCCCAATCCCCCGCCCTACGACCCCAACAACCCCGACACGGGACTGCAGAAAGCCTTCCCGACCGAAATCGTGCAACCCGCCGACAACCCCACAACTCCCGAAAAGGTGGAACTGGGCAAGCTGCTGTTTTTCGACCCCATTCTGTCGGATGACAACACGCTCTCGTGCGCACACTGCCACCATCCGCACTTGGGCTTTTCGGACGGGCTGCCGCGTTCGCGCGGACGCGGGGGCAAAGGCGCAGGGCGCGAGCGCACAGGCGGAATCGAACTCACACGGGGCGCGCCCAGCCTGTGGAACACGGTCTACTACCACCGCCAGTTCTGGGACGGACGCGCGGCGCACCTCGAAGAGCAGGCGCGCATGGTCATCACCACGCCCGAAGAGGTGAACGCCGACCCCGCCGAGCTCGTGCGCGAACTGAAAGCCATCCCCGAGTACCGCGCCCTCTTCGATAAAGCCTTCGGCGGCAAGGACGGCGAGGCAATTACCTTTAAGAATATCACCTACGCGATTGCGGCGTTCCAGCGCACGCTGGTCAGTTTCAACTCGCGCTTCGACCGCTACGCAGCGGGCGACGGCAGCGCGCTGAGCCCCCAAGAGAAGCGCGGGCTGAAACTGTTCCTCTCGCCCAAGACGCGCTGCAACGAGTGCCACGGCATCCCCGTGTTTGCCGACCGCAACTTCAAAGTGATTGGCGTGCCCGACCCGAAAGACGGACCCGCCGATGTCGCCAAGCCAGAGGCGGAACGCGGGCGCGGCGGCGGTCCCAACGGCGCGTTCAAAATCCCCACCCTGCGCAATATCGCCCTCACCGCGCCCTACATGCACAACGGCGCGTTCGAGACGCTGGAGGAGGTGCTGGACTTCTACGCGGGCGGCGGCGGGCGCGGGGTGGGATTGGATGTGCCTCTTCAGGACGACAAAATCCGCAAGTTCAACCTCACCCCGCAGGAAAAGGCAGACCTGATCGCGTTCCTGCTTGCGCTGACCGACGAATCCGCGCTGCCCCAGATTCCCCAGCGCGTGCCGTCGGGGCTGCCTGTCGTGCAGCCACAAGTGCCCCGTCAACCCACCCGCCTGAATCTCAACAGCCCCGAACTGCGCCGCATCCAACAGCTGCAGCGCCGCGCGGAGAACACTCTGCCCACCACTCCTGCGCCACGAAAACAATCACACAGCCTCAAAACTCTTGCCGTACAACAGAATCCCCCCTCTCCCCCCTTGCGCAGGGGGGTGAGGGGGGATTCACCATCCCACGCCCGCGTCGTGGAGGTGCGCCCTGGCGAGAGCATCCAGGAAGCCGTCGACAAAGCGGGGCGCAACGGCGTCGTGCGCATCTACCCTGGTACCTACCACGAGAATGTGCTGGTCATCCATCACGGCGTGACCATCGAGGGCGTCATCCGCAACGGCAAGCGACCTGTGCTGGACGGGCGCAACCTCCTGCCCGACGCCATCTCTGGGCTGGGCAACGACTTCAAGGTGATGAACCTCGAAATCCGCAACTATCAGGGCAACGGCGTCGTGGTGCATAAGGCGCGGAATGTCGTCTACCGCAACCTCATCCTGCACAACACAGGGCTGTACGGCGTCTACCCCATCGAGTGCGACGGCGTGCTGGTGGAAGACTGCAAGGTGTCGGGCACGCGCGACGCGGGCATCTATGTCGGGCAGTCACGCAATATCGTCGTGCGCCGCAACGAAGCCTTCCAGAATGTTACGGGCATCGAAATCGAAAACTGCGTCAACGCCATCGTGGAAGACAACTATGTCCACAACAATACGGGCGGTATTCTGGTCTTCCTGCTGCCGTTCAACCCGTCCAAAGTGCAGGACGGGTGCATCGTGCGGCGCAATCGCGTCATCAACAACAACACGCCGAACTTCGCTGACCCCGAAGCCATCGTGAGCAATGTGCTGAAGGGCACGGGCATCATGCTGCTGGCGGCGGACAACACCGAAGTGTACGAGAACGAAATCGTCGGCAACGGCACTTTTGGGATTATGACAATTGGGCTGCGCCAGATTTTCCCTGCGCCGACGCCGCTGGATGTAGACCCCAGCCCCGACGGCAATCGCATCTACAACAACACTCTGCGCGACAACGGCAAAGACCCCGACGAGCGACTCAAGCGGTTCGGTATCCCGCCCGTAGACCTGCTGTGGGACATGACGGGCAAAGGCAACACTTGGAACCAGCCCGAAGGGACGCGATTCCCGCCCGCGTTGCCGAGCGGCACATAATCTGGCAAATGTGGTGGGGTGCGCTGGACACCCCACCGCTTGCTTTGCTAACCTGAACTGCAGGTGGAATGATGACCTTTGAATACAGTTGCAGCGGCAGAGTTTCCATCTGCACCTTTGACAATCCGATCAGGCAACTGGCGTCCACAATCCCTACTCGCTGCCCCACTCTTGAACCTCACGCTCCAACTCATCGGGGTCGTAGCGATAGAGCGGAACTCCGTAGTGCGCCAGTATCTCCGTGAACGCGCGAACCGAGTATCCCGCCAGCTCCGCTGCTTTCCCCAGCGAGAGCCGCTCGGTTTCGTACAACTTGACCGCCAACAGCAGGCGCGCCTCCTCTGCAGAGACCGTTGTCGGTAGCTCCAGCTCTATCTTCGCCACTCTGAAGCCTCCACAGCGTAGTATACCCGCTGTTTCGTAGGTGCAAAAACCTCGCCAACCTGTGGTTTTGCAGGAAATCCATCGTGAGCGGCGAATCCCCGCTCCCGATGACGCTTCTGCAGGAGCCGCCGATTCGGGAGTCGCGCCCGCACGCGCCCGTGCGGTTCGGACGCACCCTACTGCTGGGACTTCTGGGCAGCGCGGCGACCTCCATAATTGTCGCCGCCGCCGAGCTGGTGTCGCAGACCATCCAAATCGGGATGATGCAGCTGCCCCCAGCGGTCGTTGCGCTGTTTTTCGTAGTGGTGCTGGCGAATCGCGTGGTCGCGTGGGCGCGCCCGCATGCCGCGCTGCGCACGCCCGAACTCGTCGTGGTGTTCGTGATGATGCTGTTCAGCGCGATGATTGCCTCGCGCGGCGTGATGGAGCGGCTCATCCCTGTTCAGGTCGGCGTTAGCTATTACGCAGAGGCGAACAACTGGCAACAGCTCTACTTCCCCCTGCTGAACCCCGCGCTGTTCCCCTGGGATCCCAGTCAGCCGCAGCCTGAACCGCTGGTCAAGTGGTTCTACCAGCGCATCCCGTTCGGCGAGCCGATCCCCTGGGGCGCGTGGGTTGCCTCGACCGCGCGCTGGCTGATCCTCATCGGCGCGGTGTTCGTGGCGTTTTTGTGTATCAGCGTGCTGCTGCGCAAGCAGTGGGTGGAGAACGAACGGCTTTCGTTCCCGCTGGTGCAGTTGCCGCTGGAGCTGATGCGCGGGGGCGAGTTTTTCGGGAACCGCGCGTTTTGGCTCGGCGCGCTCGTGCCCATCGTCGTCTTCACGCTCAACGGGCTGCACCGCAATATCCCGACCATCCCAGAAATCACGCTCGTGTACCCGCTCAAAGACTACTTCAGCGCGCCGCCGTATGACCAGATGACGATGTTCTCGCTCTATCTGTCGTTCGCGGCGGTGGGGTTCTTCTTCCTCATCCCGACCGAGTTGCTGTTCAGCTTCTGGTTTTTCTATCTGCTGAGCAAGGGCTTTGAGTTTCTGGGGCTGACCTACGGCTTTGAGACGCAGGCGAAGCACGCAGCGGCGGCGGGGTTCGTGAAGTGGCTGTGCTCGGGCGCGTTTTTCGCGGTGGCGGCGTATGTGCTGTATTCGGCGCGGCGCCATCTGCGCTATATTTGGCAGGTGGTCAAGGGCGACGCGCCGCCCCCGCCGCCTGGCAGCGAGTTGATGTCCTACCGCTGGGCGTTCTGGGGGCTGATTGGCGCGTTCGTGGTGATTCTGCTGTGGGCGCAGTGGGCGGGCATGGACTGGTGGGTCGCTGCGTTGGTGTTCGCGATATACCTGATGGTGCAGGGGCTGGTGATGGCGCGCTGCACCGCGGAGGGCGGGCTGCTGATTACCGAAGGCTGTTTCACGCCGATGGATGTCATCACGATGGAGAAGTATTCGCTGCTGTCGCCACGCAACCTGACGGCGATGGCGCTCAAGGATGCCGTGCTGTTCCGCGATCTGCGCGGCATCCCGATAACGGGCTTTCTGGACGCGCAGAAGCTCAGCGACGAGACGCGCCTTGCCAAGCGCACGCTGCTGGGCACGCTGGTGGTGGGCATCCTTGCGGCGATTGCCGTCGCGTTCGTCTTCCAGTTGTGGCTGCCCTACACCTACGGCGCATTGAACCTGTACGGGTATGTGTACGAGCGGCAGCCGACGCAGTTTTTCCGTGAGAACGCGCCGTTTATGACCCCATCGGGCGGCGATACGCCCGTGCCTGCGTTCCGCCCGCTCTTTTTCGCGTTGGGGTTCGTGATGACGCTGCTGCTGGCGTGGGGGCGGTCGGTGTTCCCAGGCTTTCCGTTCCATCCGTTGGGTTTCGCGATGAGCGCGACTTGGGGCGTGATTGTGCTGTGGTTCTCGATGCTGGTCGCGTGGCTGATTAAGGCGCCGCTGCTGCGCTATGGCGGGATGCCCCTCTATCGGCGGGTGCGCCCGTTCTTTCTGGGGCTGATTTTCGGCGAGTTTTTCTCGGCGGCGGTATGGGCGGTGCTTGCCCTGCTCTACGGCGTGGATACGCCCGTGTACCCGTGGCCGTAAGGCATGGACAGGAACTGCGCGAAGTCTTGGAGGAGTGGGTTGCACTGCGACGGCAGTGGGGGCTGTCGCTGCCTGTTGTAGGAGGACTAGCCTCACTCAAGTAGTCTGATGTCTCTTTTGTCCGACCAACAGACATTCTCTACTCAGGCGACTCAGCTGTAGTAGCGTCATTTTCCAAAAGACTACGCACAACATCGAGCAGCTGTGGCAGGTGTTCGTGAACTGCCTGCCACACAACCGTGTCGTCCACAACATCGTAGCCGTGCGCCAGCACATTTCGAAAGCCAACGATGCGACGCGCTTCGGGTATCTGGGCAAAGATTTCGGGCGCATGGCGGCGCAACCGTACAAGCGCCTCGCCAATAATCTCAAACTGTCGCTCGACCGCCGAGCGCACGAGCGGATTGGCGGTATAGGTCTCAAGAGACGCCCCAGCCACGAACTGCTGGATACGCTCCCCTGCCAAGAGGATGTCATACAGCAGTCCCGCCACACGCCGCCTCATACACCACCACCTGCTTGCGCATAATCTCGCGCAAGAAGAACGGGTTGCGAACCGCACGCGCCATTATCAAATCCACAGGGCGCCCTAAAACAGACTCCAACGCCTCCTTGAGGTCGATATACCGCGCAAAGAGCTGCTCCTCGCCCGAGAAGTCCACAAGGAAGTCGACATCGCTGCGTGCGGGGTCGAACGAGGCTTCCTCCGTCGCCGAGCCGATGAGCGCTAAGCGCGCCACCCCGTACCGTCGACATAACTGCTCGATTGCGCCCATCCGCTGCTGCAGCAACACCGTCATCGTACCAAAGTATACCTGCACGGCAGCGGGCATGCAGTTCTTGCGTCCCGCACGAGTGCAGGTTCGAAGCGTAGCGACCTACACCGCACGACAGGGGTTAGACTGCTGGAACTGCGTGGCGCATCAGGTATACTGCTATCAGCGGGGCAGGCGGAATAGTTACCGTGCGCGCCTGCTACACCCACACGATGGCAGCAAAGCTGTTCCTGTGAGACATGAGAACGACATTAGGCAGCCGTAGCCTCGCACAGGTATAATCCTACTGAAACTGGCGACACATACGGAATGATTAAGTACCTCGGCTCTAAGCGCAGTTTAGTAGGCTGGATTGTCGGCGTTGTGCAGCAGGTGGCTGCCCAAGTGCCCATCCGCACAGTGGTAGACCTCTTTTCGGGCAGTGCGCGCGTGGCACACGCCTTCAAAGCGCGTGGCTACTCCGTGCATGCGAACGACTACGCCGCCTACGCCTACACGCTCGCCCGCGCGCTGGTGGAGGCAGACCGCGCCCAGTATCCGCCTGAACGCATCCAGCCGATTCTGGACGCGCTGATGCGCCTGCTGCCCGAACACGGCTGGTTCACGCGCACCTACTGCGACGAGGCGCGCTACTTCCGCCCCGACAACGGCGCACGCATCGAAGCCATCCGCAACGCGATAGCCTGCTACGACGACCCGACCCTGCAAGCCATCCTGCTGACCAGCCTGATGCTCGCCGCCGACAAGGTGGACTCCACGACAGGGCTGCAGATGGCGTATCTCAAGGAATGGGCGCCGCGCGCCTACAACCCGCTTCAGTTGCGCTACCCGCCGCTGCTGCACGGCGCAGGCAAAGCCTACCACGCCGACGCGCTGGAACTCGCAGGCGCGCTGGAGGCAGACCTGTTCTACTTAGACCCGCCGTACAATCAGCACTCGTACCTTGCGAACTACCATGTGTGGGAAACGCTGGTGCTGTGGGACTGCCCCGAAACCTACGGCGTCGCCCGCAAGCGCATCGATGTCAAGCACCGCAAAAGCCCCTTCAACGCGCGTACTCAAGCCCGCGCGGCGATGGCGCACTTGGTCAGCCAAATCCGCGCGAAGCACCTGCTGGTCTCCTTTAACAACGAGGGCTACCTCACCCGCGCTGAGTTGGAGGCGATACTCAGCGAGTGGGGCTATGTGCGTTGCTTCGAGCGACCCTATCGGCGGTATGTGGGCGCGCTGATTGGCATCCACAACCCGCGCGGCGAGAAGGTCGGGCAGGTCTCCCACACGCGCAACAAGGAGATGCTGTTCGTAGCGACGAAATACAAGGCGGTTGCCGACGCGCTGGAGGCAACAGGCGCGGAGCAACCGACGCTTTGGTGACGAGGGCAACCGATGGCGAAGATTCTGCTGGGCGTTACGGGAAGCATCGCGGCGTACCGCGCATGCGACATCGCGCGGGAGTTGATGCGGGAAGGGCACTCCGTGCAGGCGGTGCTGACCCGCGCGGCGACGCGCCTCATCAGCCCCGACACCTTCGCCGCGCTGACGGGCAACCCCGTCGTGGTGGATGTGTTCGACGAGCCTGTGCCAGGGCAGATTGCGCACATCCGACTGGCGCAGGAGGCGGACTTAGCGCTGATTGCGCCTGCGACGGCGCACACAATCGCGCGGCTGGCGCTGGGGCTGGCGGACGACATGCTGACCACGCTGGCGTTGGCGACCCGCGCGCCCATCCTGATTGCCCCCGCGATGAACCCCGCGATGTGGAGCCATCCCGCCACACAAGCGCATGTGGCGACCCTGCGCGAGCGCGGCGTGGTGTTCATCGAACCTGCCTATGGGATTATGGCGTGCGGCGACGAGGGCTGGGGCAAACTTGCCGACACGCCGACGATTGTGCAAGCGGTAGCGTTGCACCTGCGCCATGCCAGCGACCTGCAGGGCGTGCATGTGCTTATCACAGCGGGCCCGACCTACGAGCCGATAGACCCCGTGCGTTTCGTGGGCAACCGTTCCAGTGGCAAGATGGGCTACGCGCTGGCGGAAGCGGCACTGGCGCACGGCGCGACCGTCACGCTGATTACAGGACCCACCGCGCTGACCCCGCCTGCAGGCGCGACGGTAATCCGCGTGCAGACCGCACAGCAGATGTACGAGGCGGTGCAGGCGCACTTCGACGCATGTGATGTGTTTATCGCCGCTGCTGCCGTCGCCGACTACCGCCCTGAACGCGCCCTGCCCCGCAAGCGCAAGCGCACGGGCGAAGCGTGGACGCTGCGCCTCGTGCCGAACCCTGACATCCTCGCCAGCGTCGCTGCACGCAAGGGCGACCGCTTCGTCGTAGGCTTCGCCGCCGAAACCGACAAGGCGCTTCAGCACGCGCAAGCGAAACTTTCGGGCAAAAACCTGGACTTAATCGCCGCCAACAATGTGCTGGAGCCTGGCAGTGGCTTCGAGGTGGACACCAACCGCTTGACGCTATTGTATGCCGACGGGCGCATCGAGGAGTTGCCTCTAATGAGCAAGCGCGCCTGCGCCGAGCGGATTATTGAAGTGGTCGCCGAGCATCTTCGCCAGCGGCGCGGCGCGTAGACTGACTGGGAAACCTTGCCTTCACAAGGGGTATACTACGCTTGGGGTCGATGCGATGAGCAACCGTGCTGTTATAGAGAGTCAGGTTCGGGCAATCCAGACGCAGTTGCAACTCCTTCGGAGCCTTCTCCAGCAGGAGGAGACGGCGCTGTGCCAGCAACAAGCGGAAGGCGCGCCCCAAACTTCGCAGCATTTGGAAATCCAACACCTG